>JAQBPN010000081.1 GCA_028287505.1 Fibrobacterota bacterium
CCGAACTCCACCTTGCACCCGCAGAACATCTTTGTGTTGGTAGAGAGCTGGGCGTGGACTTCCAAACCGATAACGACGCTGTAGGCCATGGTGGAATAAGGTAAAAAATCGGGGGGAAGCCGTCAGGAAATGCGGGGAGAGAGTTCAAAATTCAAAGTGCAAAGTCCGAATTTAAGAGAGGAGAGGATTCCGATACGGTCCCGGAACCCCGTCCCAACTTGACGTAGCGGGCTTTTCTTCCCATTTTGCTCTTTGAATTTTGCGCTTTGAAATCCACCCTGGAAGACCCACTGAATGTCCTTACCCGCCGGATTGCCGTCCTATGAGTTTCTCCGCAGCCTGCAACCCTCGACGGATTTACCGGGGTACTACCATCTGCGCATCCGCAAGCAGGCCGACGGCCGGCTGCCGCTGCTGGCTCCCGACGGGATTCCCGCCTTCACCCCCATCTCCATGGAGGCGTTTTTCGGAAAGCCCGGCCCTATTGAAATCGAAATCGGTTGCGGTAAGGGAGGATTCCTGGTGGAATATTGCGAAAAGCATCCCGACTTCCCCGTAGTGGGGCTGGAATGGGAACCTGAAATCGCATGCCTGGCGGCCCGTCGCCTGGTCAAGCGGCCGCATATCCCCCACGCCCGGGTGCTGCTGGGCGATGCGTTTTATTTCTTCCGCGATTTCCTGCCGGAATCCGGAGTGCGCGCCTTCCACATGTATTTTCCGGATCCCTGGCCCAAAAAAAGGCATCATAAGAACCGGCTGATGGCGCATCCCTTCATGGCCCAGGTGCTGCGCACGGCCCTTCCGGACGCCCCTTTCTATTGGGGGACGGATCACCAGGAGTACAATGCCGAGGCACAGGAACTGTTCGCGTCGCTACCGTGGCTGGAAATGGTCGAACCCAATGCGGAGCCCACCGAAGGGATCATGACCAACTTCGAAAAGAAGTACCGGAAACAGGGAAAGCCGATCTATCGCTGCGTGATGCGAGTGAGAAAAGACCTGTAGGGGCTTCGAGCTGAATTGACGTTGTAGTGCTCCGACGAGATCATGCTAACGAAGCATAGAGTCTCGGCTTCAGCCGCTCCTATTTCAACGGCTCTTCGCCTTGCGCAATCGCCGCAGCGCTTTCGGCAACCCGTACCGGTGCCAATCGCGCCAAACCTCGAAATGGTCGTATTCGCGTTCGCGACGGCGGAAATCCGGACCGTGCACCACGCGGCGGCCGCCCTCGCGCCGGGGCGGGATGGCGATGTGCAGGCATTCGTGGTAGACCACCCCGCCCAGGATCTCCGGGGTAACTTCCGGGTTATCATAGCCCCGGCTTATGGAGAGAAGATGGTAGGGCTGGCCCTCGCCGTCCTGGGCAAGCGAATGGGTGGAGAGGCCACCTAGGCGCGCCGACCAGGTCAGCTTCGCCTGCAAGCGGCCTTCGAAATAACGTTCGTTCACGGCGCGGAATGACGCGTCCAGATCGTGGTGGGCACCCTTGGGTTCCAGGCGTTGGACCCGGCGGCGGTTGCGCGCCAGGCGCTTTCCCGCCGTACCCGTAGGCTGCGTGCCTTCCGCAGGGGGTGCGTGCAGATGCTCACGGATCCGCGTTTCCAGGTCTCCGCGCCGGGCGCGCAGGACAGGATCGCGTTTTCCGCCCCGTCGCGTCACCAGCACCGCCCACTCCAACAAGGCTTCCTTGATCTCGCGCGGCGCCTCTTCCAGCATGGCGGGGATATCCAGGCGTAAGGCCTCATGCCGGCGGGTCCAGGCCACGCGCCAGCTTTCCCAAAGCCTTTTCCCTGCCACGACCTGGATATGAGCGTAAGGTCCCCGGCAAAGATCCGCGAAGGAAGATGCAGTCGAAGCGCCTTGGTTGTAACCGGCAACCTCAAGCAGGGAATCCAAGCCCGGGGCGGGAACGGTGGATACGTTTGGTCTTTGAGCGGCAGGGATATCCGCCCAAGCCGATCGGGCGGAGGGGCGGGCCGCGGGCGCTTGCGCTTCCACGGGAGCGGAATCGAAAAGGGACAGTTGCCGGAAAAAGGAGGCGATACCCGCCAAGGCGGTACGGCCTCCCTTTGGCTGGCTACCGCGGGCTTTCATCGGCGCCGGGCGGAATCCGGAGCGGCCACGGGCGGGGCCGGAGGCGGAAGCATGGACGGCCGTACGGGAGCGCCCATCGGCTTTTGCGGCGGAGCTTTGGAGCCGCTGGAATCCGGATTCGGTTTGGGCGCGGAAATGACAGGCGGCGCCACGGGAGCCTTTGCCGGAGCGGGATCCGCCTGATGCTCCGCATCCTTCTTGAGAGGTCCGATCTTGCTCGATTTCAGGAAATCGGAATTCTTGAGGAAACCGGAACGCCTGTCCAGGGACTCGAATTCATCCTCCAGATTCACCGCTTGGGTTTCCGGATTCAGGATATGCGGCGTGACGTAGATGACAAGTTCATTGGTGCGCGTCAGGGCATTGCGCCAGGAAAAGAGATAACCGAGCAGGGGGATGCTTCCGAGAATGGGCACGAACTCCCGCCGATTGTCTTCCTGGGAGCTGATCAGCCCGCCCAGGGCGATTGTTTCCCCATCCATGAGCATGACGTTCGTGGTAAGGGATCGGTTGGTAATCGGCGGCGGTGCGTTGCCGGGACCCTGTTCCGCCGTCTTGATGCTGGGACTGATTGTGACATTCACTTCGCCATGCTTGGTGACCCAGGGCGTCAATTCGATGGTGATGCCGTCGTCGATGGAACGGAAATCATTGTTCTGGAACCCATCCTTGGTGACGGAACTGACCTGGTAATAGAATGTCTTGCTGACCTTGAGTTCCGCCTTGTTGCCGTTGAGGGTGGTGATTTTGGGCA
>JAQBPN010000094.1 GCA_028287505.1 Fibrobacterota bacterium
GACATTTCCGTAATCAGGTCATGATGATAGCCGTGCGTGCCGATCTCGTGGCCTTCGCGGTCGATCATGCGCACCACCTCGGGGAAATGGTCGGCGACCCATCCCAGCACGAAGAACGTAGCCTTCACCTCATGGACGCGCATCAGCTCGAGCAGCCGTTCCATGTCCTGGACGATGCGCGTGGGCTGATTGTGCCAAGTGGACTTGGGGGCGATGGATCGCATATGATGGGCATGGAACCAGCATTCCACGTCCACGGTGAGGAAGTTGCGCACGGAGGCCGAAGTGTGCTGCAGATCCAGCACGGAATCCAGGCGAATCTCCTTCAGGATCTTGCGGACCTTCAGGGGAGCGTTGCGCAGGGACAGGTGGCCGCCATGGCGCTTCACCTTGTGGGCCAGGCGCACCAGGAAACCCATATCCTCCAGGTCAAGGTGCTCCTTGGTGCGGACGATGACCTCGGGACTGGGCTTGCCTTCCCAATCCATGGCCTCCAGTCCGGCCGCCAACTCGGCGGAATCGTTCCCGGCCAGGATCACCGGTCGAGCGGAACGTCCGAAGCTGACGGTGACGAGGGTGGAATTGGAGTGGGTGCCGGGAGAGGACACGCTCAGGGCCCGGCCCATGAAGGGAAGCTGCTTGGCGCGCTTGAGAGTGGCGAGATCGCGGGTTTCCCCTTCGAACTGCGGCTTCTTGAGCAGGTACAACACCGTGTTCCAGGTGATCCAATATTCCATCTTGACCCATGAGGACAGACTGCAGAAGGAAGCGCGGTAGGACATGTCGTAATGGGACTTGCGCACCACGCTTTCCTCGGAGTCGTCGTAGCCGAGCAGGATCTGCGCGAGGCCGGTCAGGCCGGGGCGGATGAAATGCGTACGATCGGAATAATGCGGCAGGGTCTTTCCGTATTGCTGGGTAAAGTGAGGGCGTTCCGGCCGCGGCCCGATGAAGCTCATATCCCCCTTCGCCACGTTGATGAATTGCGGGATTTCATCGATGTGCAGGGCGCGGAGCCATTTCCCCACCTTGGTGACGCGCGGATCGAGCCCCTTGGCGCAGAGTTGCGGCCCATTGGTCTCCGCATCCGTCCGCATGGTGCGGTATTTGTAGATGGAGAATGTGCGCCCCCCCACGTCGGCTCTGCGGCGCTCGCCGCCTGCAAATGTCCCGGAACGGGCGCGGGCGCGCCGGTTCATGCCCACGCGCACCTGGCTGTATAGGACCGGGCCCGGAGATTCCAGCTTGATCAGGAAGGCGATGACCGGGTAGGTCAGGATGAAAGCCAGGAACCCCGCCGTGCCGGCGGCCAAATCCAAAGAACGCTTTGCCGAAGCAACCAACCACGAAGGTCTCATTGACATCTCTCCCTGAAAACCGCGCCCCTCACCCGACGAGTCCTGCCGTAATGCCGGCGTGTGCCCCGCAGACGCGGTTCCACTGGGGCTGGCTTGGTGCGTAGTGATAAATAAAGTTTCCAGGGCGTGCCACGGGAAGCGAAATTTCACCGGGAACCGGGGCAAACAATGACAACTTGTTGGCGCTTGGAAATTTATCTTAACGAAAAGAGTGTCGACCGCGCGACACATTCCGCGCCCCGGCGTCGGGGACCATCGTCCCGCCGGAGCGGCATCCTGAGGGGGAGTATCATGCACGATACCATAACCATGACGAAGCTGATTCTTGTCGAGGATGATACCGGCCTGCGGGAGCAGATGAAGTGGGCATTGGGCGAGGAATTCCAGGTTCTGGAGGCCGACTCGCTGGAATCCACCCTGGCTTGCCTGGACCCGGGGGACGCTCCCCTGATCTGCCTGGATATGGGCCTGGAAGGCCGCCAGGACAGGGGCCTGGACGTCATCGACGCGGTATTGGCCGCCGATCGCAGGGCTAAAATCATCGCCGTGACGGCCAATTCCGAAAGCAGCGTGGCCAAGGAAGCCATCCGCCGCGGTGCGTTCGATTACCTTCCCAAGCCCTTGGGCATCGACGGCCTGAGAAGCGTGCTGGAGCGCGCTTTGCGCATCCGTGATCTGGAAAGCGGGGAAGAGGAAGCGCCGTCATGGGTGCCGGTCGATCCGGATTGGCCCATGATCGGGGACAGCGACCCCATGAAAAGCATTTTTTCGGTGCTGCGCCGCCTTTCCGATACCGACGTGAGCGTGCTCATCACGGGCGAAAGCGGTACCGGCAAGGAATTGTGCGCGCGGGCCGTACACAAGCACAGCCGCCGCCGCAACTCTCCTTTCGTACCCATCAACTGCGGCGCGATTCCGGAAAACCTCCTGGAATCGGAGCTGTTCGGATATGTCAGGGGCGCCTTCACGGGCGCGGATGCGGACAAGGTGGGTCTCATCGAATCCGCCAATAAGGGCACTTTGTTCCTGGATGAAATCGGGGACATGCCGCTGGGCCTCCAAGTCAAACTGCTCCGCTTCCTGCAGGACCAGCGCCTGCAACGGGTGGGCGACACGCGGACCCGCGGCCTGGACGTGCGCATCATCGCCGCCACCAACAAAGCCAACCTTTCCGGCCTGGACGATTCCGCCTTGCGCACCGATCTCTATTACCGCCTGAGCGAGTTCGAGATCAAGCTGCCTCCCCTCCGGGAGCGCGGCAGGGATTCCCTGCTCATCGCCGCGGGCATTTTGGAGCGCAACCGCATGCGTTTCGGCCAACCGCGCCTGCGCATGTCCTCCCGCGCGGAAAAAGCCGTGCTCTCCTACGGCTGGCCCGGAAACGTAAGGGAACTGGAGAACCGGCTCAATCGCGCCTCCATCACCTGCCGGGGACAGACCATCGAGGAAGAGGATCTGCAACTCGGGGATGCCATCGCCGGGAACATGAGCTATCGCGAGGCCCGCAAAGCCTTCGAAAAGAATCTGCTCCTCAATGCCCTGCGCCGTTCCAACGGCAACGTGTCCCTGGCCGCCCGTACCGTAGGCGTTACCCGCCCCACCTTCTACGACATGATGCGCAAAACCGGCATCTACATCCGCACGGAAGCCAAGGTCTAGACCCCCATCTACCGCCCGCGGCCGAAAGCGGGTTCTCTTATCTTACGAACGTCAAGACCCCATGGAGTTCCACGGGGTCTTCTTCTTGTCTTGAGCCCAGTGTGAAAGCGGGCCGGGGACGATGGGGTCCGGCGAATCGATGAAGGGGATCATCCGCCAAGATGGCTTGAAATAGGATTTGGCCAGTCCGTGCGCCAGCGGACAGAACCGGAGATTTATCACGGACGTCCATCGCGGCGGATGATCCGGCTGACTCGCAGGACCGCCCTGAATCGTCTGAGCCGGACCCCATCGTCCCCGGCCCGCGTTCCCCCGGAGTTTAGAACCAGAGGAACTGCATGGCCGGCTGCCGCCAGACGACTGCGGCGATGGCCAGATTCGTGAGGGCATGCACGGCCATGCAAAGCCGGAAGGAACGGGTCCTGGCGTAAACCCAGGTGGTGAAGCCGAAATAAAGCATAGCCGGAATCCAGGCGGAAACATCGTGTCCCAGGGTGAACAAGGCCGTGGAACCGATTACGCTGGCGGTGGAAATGGGCGGCGCTCCCAGGGGTTCCGGATAGGCGTCCATGCGGCGGCCCAAGGCGGGGAAGAATCCGCCCAGTCCCTTGGAAGCCCCGATGAAAAGCTCGGACAGATAGGCACGGCAGAACAGTTCTTCAAAGACGGGAACCAGCAAGACGGAATTCACCGAGCGTAAAATCCAATAGGCCGTCGTGGGCCGGGACGATTCGGCGGCGGCGATATGCGTATGCCACCACGGGAGCGCCAGGGAAAGGCGATAGGAAACCACCCAGATGGCGAATGCGGCGGCGGCGGCGGCGAAGGCGATGGCCATTTGGCGCGCGGTCATGCGGGCGCCGAAGCGGTATTCTCCGCGGAAGGCGGCGAGCAGCGCGGCCACGACCGCGAAACGGAGCAGGCCGGCGCCTTCGGGGCTGATCAGATGCGGGGGCAGGGAGCCCAGCCCCACATAGGCCAGGTAGGGGAAAAGAAACGCGGGCAACAGCCGTGAAAAGGATTTGTCCCCGGGCAGGAGACTGCAGTCGATGGCGCCGCCGCTTTCCCGCAAAAAGCCGCTCCCGGCCCTAGCCGGCTTTCCCCTTGGCCGCATCCTGCGCCGAACCCGCTATCGCTTCGGCCGGTTCCTGCATGCTGCTGCAGTGGATGGCCCCCTGGCCGAACACCAGGCTGCGGCAATCGATGGGGACGATGCGGCGGTCGGGGAAATGTTTCTCAAAGGTTTGCAGGGTCTTGTCGTCGCGCTTGTCCTGGAACACGGGCACCAGCACGGCGCCGTTCAGGATCAGGAAATTCAGGTAGGTGGCCGGAGTGCGCAGGCCGGCCCTGACCTGGCGGGCGGGCATGGGCAATTCCACCACTTCCAGGTCCGTGGTGCGGCTGTACCGGTTCAAGGCCTGGATGTTCCGCTTGAGCGGCTCGTAGTTCTCGTCCCTGGCGTCCGTCTCGATGGCGCAGAAAACCGTGCGCGCGTCGGTGAAGCGGGCCAGATCGTCCACGTGACCGTCGGTGTCGTCCCCGTTGATGCCGGACTCCAGCCACAAGGTCTCCGTGATGCCGAGCCAGTTGTGCATGGCTTGTTCTATCTGGTCGCGCCCCAGCTTGGGATTGCGATTGGGGTTCAGCAGGCATTGGGTGGTGGTGAGCAGTTTGCCCAGTCCGTTCACGTCGATGGAACCGCCTTCCATCACGAAGTCCACGGCGAAGAGCTCGCGGCTGCGATGGCCCGCCATGAATACGGGGGCGGCGTCATCCTTGTCCCATGGGGGATATTTGCCTCCCCAGGAATTGAAGGTGAAGTCCAGCGCCACCAGCTTCGATTCGCCTCCGTCCGGAACGCGCACCGTAATGGCGCCGTAGTCCCGGATCCAACTGTCGTTGGTGGGATACTCCAGGATCTCCAGGTGGAACGGGGCGTCCGAGGCCATGGGTCCCAATTCGTCCTGCAGACGCTTGCGCAAGTCGAGGTTGTTCACCAGCAGGTTGACGTCCTGGTATTTGAGGGAGGCACGGATGATTTCCTTGTATGCCAGTTTGGCGTCTTCCCACACCGGCGTCCAGGTGTCCGCGTTCTGGGGCCAGGTATACCAGATGGCGCTTTGCCTTTCCCATTCGGCGGGCAGGATCATGGATTTATAGGGAGGATGGAACGGATCGTGCATGACCTGGGCCTTTGGCGTTTAGCGGGAAAAACGTTTCAGCAAATCGGGATAGGCGTCGATGCGGCGATCGCGCAGGAAAGGCCAGACGCGGCGGTGGTTCTCCACCTCGTCCGTGTTGATATCGCGGATGAGCAGGCCCTCCCGGGAATCATCCAGGCGATCGAGCACCTGTCCGCCCGGATCGCAGACGAAGGAATTTCCCCAGAACCGCAGATGGCCTTCCTGGCCCACGCGATTGACGGCGGCCACATAGACGCCGTTGGCGATGGCGTGGCTGCGCTGCATGGTGATCCAGGCATCGAGCCATTTGCCGTTCAGGGCTTTCGTCTCCGGGGGCGTCATGCCCTCGGTTTCCCGGTCGTCGTATCCGATGGCGGTGGGATAGACCATCAGGTCGCACCCTTGCATGGCGGTGAGGCGCGCGCCTTCCGGGAACCACTGGTCCCAGCAGATCAATACGCCGATGCGGCCGTAGCGGGTCTGGAAGGACTGGAATCCCAAATCGCCGGGGGTGAAATAATACTTTTCGTAGAAACCGGGATCGTCCGGGATATGCATCTTCCGGTAGAGGCCCGCGCGGCTGCCGTCCGCATCGTAGACCAGGGCGGAATTATGGTACAGGCCCGGGGCCCTTTTTTCGAAGAGAGGGACGACCAGGACGATGGACCGCTCCTGCGCCAGGGCGGCCAGGGTTTCCAGGGCCGGATCGTCAAGGCCTTGGGCCAGATCGAAATGGCGTTGGTCTTCCTCGATGCAGAAATAATCGTGGAAGACCAGCTCCGGAAGCACCACCACCTGGGCTCCTTGCACGGCGGCCTGGAGGATGCGCTCCTGCAATTTGGCGAAACGCTCCGGCTGCAGGCAATTGCCCTTGGTCTGGATGAGCGCGAGTTTGAAGCCCTTCATGGGTACCTGTCCTGGCGATGCGAAATAGGCGAAACGGTGAAGTAGGCAAAATATAAAAAGCGGGGGAAAGGCCGACCCGGCAACCCCGGAATCAATGTTTCCGGGATGCTGCGGCCTTGAGCGTGGCCAGGAATGCCGCCCGCACCTTGTCGTCGCCGATGTCCCGGTACGCCTTCAGCATATCCTTTTCTTCCTTGCTGAGGGCGGCATAGTCCGGACGGGCCTCGGAAACATGGCCGCCCGCCATTGCGTCTCCCGACCAGGCGGCTCCCGCCGGCAAAAAGACCCCAAGCGGTTGCTCCAGGGCCCGGGCCAGGCGCAGCAGGGTGTCCACGCTCATGCGGCTCACGCCCCGCTCGTATTTCTGCACCTGTTGGTAGGATACGCCCAGTTTCTCCCCCAAGTCGGTCTGGGACAGGTTGGCCTGCTCGCGGTATTTCCGGACCTTGGCGCCCAGCGCCTTTCCGTCCTTATCCGCCATCGCCGCGTCCTTGTGGGGAGGGCGGATAGGCTTGATTACCGCTTTCGCGCCGGGATCCATCCATGCATCCAGAATAGATAAGCCCCTGACCCGCGCCTACGTCAAACCGGTTGTATCTCATATTGTAAAAAGCAACCTGTGGTTGTATTTTGAAGAAGGAATCATGGAAAAACAGTACCGCATCCTGCTCCTGGAAGACGAGCCCTTGCTGCGCAGGGTGCTGACTTTGTCCCTTGCCGGCCAAGGTTATCAAGTGATCGCGGCCGGTTCCCCCGAGGACTGCGAAACCATGCTGCGGGCCTTGGGTTGGGGTTGGCCGGATTTGGTGCTCAGCGATGCGAACCTCTGCCGGAATCCGGATATTCTGCTTGGATATCTGTTCCATACCTGGTGGCGCACCCGCTTTCCGGTGCCGCCCTTCCTGTTCATGCGCGGCCATGCCCGCTTCGTCCGATTGCCGGACGAAGGCGGTTGCCGGGTGGGCCATATCCTCAAACCCTTCGCGCCTTCGGATCTGCTGCTGCTCATCCGCGCCATGATGGCGGAATAGGGCCCCACATCGTATCTTTATCGGAATCCCCAGAGGTTTCCGAAATGAACAAAGCCTACCAATCCTTGCTGGAATACAGCCGCGATCTTTATGCCCTGCGATCCGCCGTAGGCGTGCTTTCCTGGGATCAGGAAACCATGATGCCTCCCAAAGGGGGAGAAGGCAGGGCCAGATCCATGGCCGCGCTTTCGCGGGTGATGCACCAGCGTTTTTCCGATCCGCGCCTGTTGGCGGCCCTGGAGGCCTGCGCCGCGGACGGAACGTCCCTTTCCGAAGAGGAGCGCGCGGTGGTGCGCGAGCTGCGCCGCGATCGCGACAAGACCGTGAAGGTGCCGGAATCCCTGGCCGCGGAAATCGCCGAAACCGTGTCCCTGTCCCAGCGGGTCTGGGCGGAAGCCCGCCCCAAGAACGACACGGCCGCTTTCAATCCCTGGCTGGAAAAGGTGATCACGCTCCGCCGCCGCGAAGCCGAATGCCTCGGCTATGCGGAGACCCCCTACGATGCTTTGCTGGAGAACTATGAACCGGGCGCGCGCACTTCCTACCTGCGCAAGCTGCTGCACGATCTCAAAGCGGAACTGGTGCCGCTCCTGGGCCGGCTCCTGGACGCCCAGGGAAAGGGCAAACCGGCGTTGGAAGGGAAGCTTTTCCCCGTCGCCGATCAGCGCACCTTCAACCGGAAGATTCTCATGGCCATGGGGTTCGACCTGGACGCCGGCCGGCTGGACGAATCGGCGCATCCCTTCACGGAAGGGAGCCATCCGGAGGACGTGCGTCTGACCACGCGTTACAGCGATCACGATTTGATGTCGGCGCTGTTCAGCACGTTGCACGAAGGCGGCCACGGCATCTACGAACAAGGATTCCAGTCCCGGTTTTACGGCACTCCCATGGCCGAAGCGGTTTCCCTGGGCGTCCATGAATCCCAATCCCGCCTGTGGGAAAACCAGGTGGGCCGCTCGCGGGACTTCTGGTCCTGCTATTATCCGGATTTGCAGAAGACCTTTCCCGCCCAGCTCGGGAGCCTCGATTTGAACGGCTTCCTGCGCGCCATCAACCGCGTCCAGCCGTCGCTTATCCGCGTGGAGGCGGACGAGGTCACCTACAATCTCCACATCGTGCTCCGCTTCGAACTGGAAACGGCCCTGTTCGGCGGGGAACTGGAAGCCAAGGATCTGGAGTCGGCCTGGAACGAGGGGATGCGCCGCAACCTGGGAGTGGTTCCGGAGAGTCCTTCCGTGGGGTACATGCAGGACGTGCATTGGAGTTGCGGTCTGCTCGGTTACTTCCCCACCTACACTTTGGGCAACCTGCGCGCGGCGCAATTGTTCGACTCCGCCCAGAAGGCCATGCCGGCCCTGAAGACGGACATCCGCTCCGGCGCGTTCGGGGCCCTCAAGGACTGGCTCAATGTCCAGGTCCACCAATCCGGCCGCCGGTACGATGGGGACGGCCTGATGGAAAAGGTCACGGGATCCAAGACCGAAGCCGCCCCCTTCCTGGCCTATCTGCGCGCCAAGTATTCCGACCTGTATGGAATAACGCTCTAACCCGGAAATCGACGGACCCGACCCTCTGTCGGAGCAAGTTTTTGGGACGTATGCATTGGGTGCCCTAACCCATTTCCCCCCTGTTCCCACTTTCCCAGGATTACGATCCGGTTGGACCCGTTTTGCATTAAGTTGCCATCGGGGTGGGGTATATCAGGGAGATTCCGTGCCGAATCCGAGATCCGTCCGCCCATCCATTTCCAGTTTATCCTTCCGGGCGCGCGGCGTCCGATTGGCCATCGCCTCCACCGTTATTTTCTTTTGCGTCCAGGGATGGACCCAAAGCAACCCCAAGTTCAAGGTCCTGGTCCTGGGTCTGCCGGATTCCAACCATCCGCAAACCGGCGCGGCGGGTATCAAAGCCGTGCAGGAAATCGCCGCGGGCCAGGACTACACGGTGGACGCCTCCACCGATTACAGCAAGGTCAATGACGCTTCCCTGGCGAATTACCAGGTGATTCTCTCGGTGATGGCGTGGCAAGGGGAAATGCCGGCGGCCGCGCAGCAATCCTTTCAGAAATTCATCGAGTCCGGAAAAGGCTGGATGGGTTTCCATACCTCCACCCTGGCCGGAATCGCCTCTCCGGCCTGGCCCTTTTACGATGCGTGGTTGGGCGGCATCACCTTCAAGGGCCATCCGGGCACCCGCCAGAACGGCACCGTCAAGTTGGAGACCAGTGCCGCAGCCGCGAGCCATCCGGTTCTCCAGGGCATGCCGGCGACTTTCTCGATCCATGAGGAATGGTACTCCTGGAACAAGAGCCCGCGGGGCGCGGCCAACATCCAGATCCTCGCCACCGTGGACGAGACGTCCTATGATCCGCAGGGGACGGGCATGGGAAGTGATCACCCCGTGGTCTGGACCAATACCAAGTACGGCCCTATGATCATCACCTCCCTGGGCCACGAGCCGGAAGCGTTCAGCAACGCCAATCTCCGCAAGCTCATCGCCAGCGCCATTCCCTGGCTGGCCAAGTCCGGCACGACAGCCGTGAGCCCCACCTTGGGGGCTCCGCGAAATGCCTCGTCCGGTCCCTCCCTGGTCTGGGACGGGCGTCATTTGCTGCTGCGGTCCCGGTCTGCGGGCACTTCCTTGGCCGGCCTCGACGGCCGACTGTTCCCGGGGGCGCTTCCCCTGACTCTTCCCTGAAAAACCCGCGGCGTCCGGAAGGTGACGCCATGTCCCCTTTTCCGCTCCGGGAATCGTCCAATCCGGGCACGTACCCGGATCCCCGGGACGGAAAGGGTTTTTATGATGCGATTGCGATGGTTTTGTCTGGCGGCGGGCCTGCTTTTGGCCGGATGCCTCTTCGACGGCGGGAAAAACGGGGTGGCGGGAACCTGGGTCTACGAGTATGACGCCTTCTTGAGCGATGCGCTCCCTTATACGAAAACGTATTCGTTCTCCGAATCGGGTTCGGTACGGTTCGAACACCGGGCCGTGGATGCGGTGGTGGACAGCTTTTCGGGTACTTGGTCTTTGCAGGACGACAGCCTCAGCACCAACCGGGTGTCCTGTTCCCGGCCCGATTCCACCGGGACTTTCGTACCGTACGAATGCTCCGGCCCGCCTTACGATGGTGAAAGCGTGTACTGGGACGGCGATCGGATATACGGTGTGAATTCCAGTAACGGTATGCGCCAATATTACGACAGGAAGTGAAGCTCCAATCGGGCCTAATTTTTTTCAGCGATTATTATCTGTTCCGGTGGGAATAGAAAATTGAAAACAAAACCCAAGGCGGAGTTCCTTACTAAGAGTTTTACTTTTTCCTTCAAGCTTTTGGCAGTGTTTGTTTTTGTGGCTTGTCGATAAAAGCGGGGAGAAAAGCCTGCACTGGTAAATAAAACCCGCCATTCATGCTTCGTGTAAATGTTTTCCGTAATACCAAACGATCTTTCGTATTTCCCCCAATTCGTTCTTCTGTAGCCGCTCAGGAATGGAATTGGCGTCAAGAATGGCTCTCGGATGCCGAGAAGTTTCCCTCCCGGTTTAAGCACGTAGGCGATTTTTTTCATTACATGGGAAAACTTTGGAGTGTCGATGTGGTGCAATCCGGCGTCAAAGACGACGTAATCGAATGTGGCTTGCGGAAACTCGAAGGCGTATAAATCGCCTATTACCCGGGTAATCTTGTTTTCCATTGCGCCAGCGCTTTTAAACACCCTAGGTGCGACCTGTTCTAATGCCCGCTCACTCATATCAAGAGCATAAACTTCATTGATTGCCGGAATTTTTGATAATTCAGCGGTAAACCAGCAACTTCCCGCGCACAATTCCAGAATTACGCCTTTAAGCGGCTCGATTTTTAAGACTTCTGGAATGATTGCCAAGCGGTTGTCTTTCAGCAGGTGTTCCTCTTCGGCTATGACATGCTGTGGCATAAGATTATCCATGTAGTTCAACTCGCTCTTGTTCAGGTCGGAGCTGAATACTTGTCGTATGAGTCGTTCTGCCACTTTGTCGCCTCTCTAATCCCGATATGCTGTCATAGGTAAAACAGTAACCATGTGAAAAGTAACGACATCAGGATACAATTCCATCAAAGTTTTTCAAACGGCCTGAAAGTCGGATCGGATAGGTTGCCTTCGTCTCCAGGCACGCAATACCCAATAATCGGAATAAAAGAAAAAGCCCGGGTTTCCCCGGGCTTTTCTGGATTCTTAAGGCTCGGTCCTTAGTTGGACAAGGCCTGGAGGTATCCCTCATACTTCTCACGGAGCACTTCTTTGTTCTTGTTCTTCCGGATGCGGCGCAGGGCCTGGTCGCGGAGCTGACGAACGCGCTCGTGGGAGATGTTCAGGGTTTCGCCGACCTCGCGGAGGGTCTGCGGCGCCTCGTGGTTGATGCCGAACAGGCCTTTGATGACCTGGGCTTCGCGCTCGGGGAGCTCGGACAGGAGATCCTTGGCCAGGTGTTCCACGGCCTGGATTTCCGCTTCCGCTTCGGGATTCACGGCCTTGTCATCCGGCAAGACTTCCTGATAGGTGGTCTTGGTGTCGGTCTTCAG
>JAQBPN010000098.1 GCA_028287505.1 Fibrobacterota bacterium
GGACGTGGCGGGCGAAGTCGCGGATGTGCGCTTCATCATCCACCACCAGAATGGTATGGGTGAGGCTATCCATAGGCGCCCGCCTTTCGGCCCCATGCGCGGGGCTAGGCTTAAATTAAAAGATTGCTCCGGGGGGTGGCAGGATTTTTTACGGGAAGGCGCGGGGGGAAATCAAGCCATGCGGTTGGCGCGGCGGCGGCGCAGGAGGGTGGCAAGGAATCCCTTGCGCGCCGAAAGCTCGTAACCCGTCAGCGCGACCAGGGCCACGGCGAAAGGCAAGACGTAGTAGACGAGCCTATATGCGAGCAGCGCTCCCAGCACCGGATAGGCCGGAAGCGCGGGTGTCAGAATCGCCACGGTGGTTCCTTCAAAAACACCCAGGTTACCGGGCACGGGCAGGAACATGACCACGAATTTGATGGCCATATAGGTTCCCAGAAAGGTCAGGGGGCCATGGAACCCCGCGGCCCGCAGGGCTTCGGCGGGCAACAGGTAATACAGGGTGCCCGCGGCGAAAGCGAAATGCAGGCAGGACACGGCGATTTGCAGGATAAGCAGGGATTGGGTGGGACGGACCAGGCGAAGCTTCCCCAGGACCAGGATATTCCCCCGGGACAGGCCGTTCCAGACCAGCAAGAGGACCGTGGGCAGAATCAGGAGCCATCCCAGGACCCGCGTCGGGAAGGGCAGGGAAATGGAATCCGGGAGCCGCACCGGCTCGATGATTTGCGTGATGCCGGAAAAGAGGAACAATCCGTTGATGAATGCCAGTTTGGCCAACGCCACCACTTGGCCGATTTCCAAGGGAGAATAGCCCCAGGCCAGATAGAAACGGTAACGCAGGGATGTCCCCGTCAGCAGGGAAAACCCGATGTTGTTGGTGAAGGCGTTGCCGATGAAAGCTGCGAGGGCCGCCCGCGCCGGGGCAATCCCCAACCCCACCGAAAGGGCCGCGAGATAATCGTACAGGGTCTGGGTGCCGTAGCTCAACGCGACGAAAACCAGGGCCAAGGCGATCCTGGGCCAGGGAATCTGGCCCAGTCGCTGGACTACCTCATCCATATCGTAGCTGTGCAGGGTCTTTCCGAAAATCCAGAGGGCCAATACCAGCAGAGCAAGGCCCAGGAGGGTCCCTCCCCAGGAGAGAATCCTCGCGGCCTTTCCCGGCACTTTCGGCGGGACTTTCGAGGAACGTCCCGTCAAATGCCCGGGCGTGGCGGCTTCATCCTTGCCCGAATCTTCTGTTTCCAAATCACTCTCCCATGCCGCCTATCCAGCCGCGCAGGAAGCGAGGGAAGAAAGGGGCTTGCAGGTAAGATAGGTTTGCGGTTGGCGAAGGCAAAGCCGGATGGCCAATCGTGACGGGCCGGATTCGCTCAAAATAGCCGAATCTCAGGGTGCGAAAGAGGAAATCAGCGTTTTACGAACTTGACCCACTCGTCCGAAGACTGATCGTCCTGATCGAGCAATTCAAAGGATTTCATGGCCACGCCACGGATAAGGCGGCGGGTATGTTTATCGGTCTTTTCCACCTGCCAATCCTCGGTATTGCAATCGGGACGATGGCGGATTTCCGTCAGGTGGAAATCCATGGACTCGTTGTCACAGGTCCATTCCCCTTTGTATTCGATGATGAAGCAGCTTCCCTGGAACTTTTTCTTGGAATAGGTACTGGTCTGGTTGAGGCTGAGCTTGACCGAAAGCCCCGAGTCCAGGGTGGCCGCGGTGTAGACGCCGTAGGCCAGGACATTGTCCGGAGTGCCGGCGGTACGGGTGACCTTCCGGGTGCATCCGGAAAGGATCAGCAGCAGTGCGGTCAGGCCGCAGGCAAAGACGGTGCGCATCCGATGATTCATGGGGTACCTCTACCGTTGGTTGTTGTTAAGGTAGAAATTCCGGAAAAAACGGTTGGGTGGGGGCGGTTCAGCGTTTTTTCCGCTGCTGACGATGCTCGCGCATCCACATCTTGATGACTTCCCCTATCGCGCTGTAGTCGGGTACGTTGGGTTTGGCCTCTTCGGCGAGCAGCCTGGCCGCGTCTTTGGCCCCCGCCACGAAACCGCGCGCGGCATCATGATGGGGCGCCAGCGCTTCCATCATGCTCATACCCAAGGTGCGCACCTGGGAATTGGCCGACTCCCAGAATCCCAGGGCCATTTTATAGGTAATGCCGGGGGATTGCACGGACGCGAGGATTTCCCCCGCCTCGCGGATGTGCGCCGCCGGATACTTGCCGCTTTCCAAGCGGCGGACCAATTCGTCGATTTCCTGTTGGGCGGGTTGCTCGGTCATACGCTTCCATTTTAGGGGGTGGAAGGCCGGGGAGCAATGCGCGCCTTTGGGGGGCGCGGCCATTGCATCATGTCGGAAGCGGAAAGGGTTACGTCAACCCCAACTGACGATGTTCTGATCGGCGACGTAGCCGCATTTCTCGCACTGGGGATTGTGCAGGGAAATGGGGCTGTTTTCGCAATGGGGGCAGACATTGGTGTCCAGCAGCAGCTTGATTTCCTTGCCCATGCGGTACCCGCATTCGCGGCATTCCTTGATGCGGGATTTGAAGCTCCACCGCGACCAGCAATTGGGGCAGTGATCGTGCGGCACCTTCATCAGCTCGCCGTCAACGATATATTTGGCCGGGGAGAGTTCCGAAGTGGAAAGGTAGGGCCTGTCCCCGTCCATGCAGGTGATGCCTCCATCCGTGGTCTTCAGGGACTTCTCCCGGTTCTCGTCGAAGACTTCCACGGAGAAGTTCACGGTGATGGAATATCCCTTGGGAAGCGCGGCTGAAATCTCCTTCAGCTTGTCTTCGACCTTGGTCAGGCGCTGTTCGCGATAAAGCCGTTGCAGCTCGGTGAAAACCGTGTCGGCCAATTCGTGGGTTAGATCGTAAGTCTGCACATCCATCTTGCACCCCAGTCGGAGAAAAAAAACCGATACGGAGAAAAATACTTATCAGCCTTCAATGAAGTTAGGATAAAAATCAACCATCGGAAGGGAGCGCGCCGCGCTTGACCGCCGCGAATATCGTCAAAAGCGGAAAGGACGGAAAGGAAGAATTTAAACCTTTTGCGAATCTTGGATCTTGTGCGGTTGGAAGAAACCCAAAATCATGAAACGTCTGCGTTAATACGCGAATTCGACGACCACGATCTGGGAATCGGTTCCGACCCGCAGGGGCGGGCCCCAGAACCCTGTGCCCGTATTCACGATGAGATCCGTTTCGGATCCCAGGGCGTATCTGCCCGCCAGGTAGCGGTAAGCCATGCGCACCACGGCGCGGAAAGGGAATATCTGGCCCGCGTGCGTATGACCGCTGAATATCATGTCCACGCGCGCGGCTTTCGCGGGTTCCAGCTCCTTCGGCTGATGGGCGAGCAACAAGCAAGGCATATCGTGATCGATGGCACGCAATGCCTTTCCAAGATCGCACGACACTCCCAAAGCCGTAAAGCGGTTGGCGGTCTGATCGTGGATTCCGGCCACCTGGATGCCCGACTCCGTGAGACGGATCTCGTTGTCGAGCACGGGAATGCCCGCCGCCTTCATCATGTCCAGAAAGCGCCCCAGGCCGGAATAGAATTCATGGTTGCCGCTCACCGCGAAGGTCCCTTGCCGCGGCGACAGCTTGGCGAGGATGGCCGCGGCCTCCGCGTCGGATGGGAACTCCGGATCGAAGAGGTCTCCGGTGATGAAGACCAGATCCGGCTCAAGCCGGTTGATGCGCTCGACCAGCCTTTTCAGGAAATCCGTGCCCAGGGTCAGCCCCAGGTGCACGTCCGAAATCTGCACGATGCGCGCACGCTTCCCCTTGCCGTACCGTCCCGAGCGATCGACGGCATACCAGGCATCCTTGGGGCCGCGCAAGGCGTTGAAGAGCCCCCAGGCGATCATGAGCAATACCGCAATGGCGGTGACCAGGATCCATGGCGTGGGATCGACGGCCGATTCCATCCCCGCGAGCTTGCAAAACCGGCGGACGCCGGAGGAAACCAGGAACCAGAAGCTGAGCATGAAGATGGAACCCATCCAGATGGCGCCGATCCAGTACAGCGTCCGCAGCACGGGGTTGCGCCACTTGAGCGTGAAAAGGCGCGTGAAGGGAAAGGTCAGGGCCAGGCCCCAGAGCAAAGGAATGAGAATGGCCCTGTCGACGCCGAGGGCGGAGAGGTTGAGGAAGACGTACCAGTGCATGGCCGTCCAGGCGCTTATGACGCTGAGCAGGAAGGTAATCAGTCCGAGAGTCACCCGGTTCGCTCCTTTGCTCAGCCCCAGCGCAATAGGGCGCGGGCGGCGCGGGCCTTGGCCAAGGCGGTTTCGACCGTATCGGCCAGTACCGTGTAATGTCCCATCTTGCGTTTGGCCGCCGCTTGGGATTTCCCGTAGAGGTGGAAGACCAGATTCGGCTCCCTCATGGCCTCGTCCACGCCGAACAGGACATTGCCGTTGCCGTCCCCCAGAACGTTGACCATCGCCGATGGCTTCAGGGCCAGGGTGGATCCCAGCGGCAGGCCGCACATGGCCCGCACCTGCTGTTCGAACTGGGAACAGACGCAGGCGTCCAGCGTATAGTGGCCGGAGTTATGGGGACGCGGCGCGATCTCATTGACCAGGATGCCGTCGCCTTCCACCAGGAACAGCTCCACGCAGTAGGCCCCTACTATGCCCAGCCTGTCGCCCACGGCCTCGGCCGTGGAGCGGGCCTTGGCGGCGGCGGCGGCGGAGATGCGCGCCGGCACCAGACCGGTGTCCAAGATGTTCTCCACGTGGACGTTTTCGGAAACCGGATAGGCGGAGGCCGTTCCGTCTATGCCCCGGCAGGCCACTACGCTCAGTTCCTTGAGGAAGGGAATCTTGCGCTCCCATATGAGCGGATGGCCGCGATGCAACCTTTGGAAAGCGGCCGCGGCGCCCGCCGCATCGGAAACCACCGCCTGGCCTTTTCCGTCATACCCGCCGCGGACGGTCTTGATTACCGCGGGCAAGCCAATCTTGAGGGCCGCTTCCTTCAGATCATCCGGGGAATCCACGGCCATGAATGCCGCCACGCCCAGGCCCGCGTCCCGCAGAAAGGTTTTTTCCAGCAAGCGATCCTGGCTGATGCGCAGAACGCGGCTGTCCGGATGGACGGGCTTGCCCAGTCCTTCCAGGAATTCCACCGCGCGCGCGTCGATGTTCTCGAATTCGTAGGTGATGACGTCGCAGCTCGCGGCCAATCTGCGCAAGGCGGATTCATCCGCATAGTCGGCCTCGATCTGCTCGTCGGCAATCTGGCCGCAGGGGGAGTCCGGTGAAGGTTCCAGGGTGATCACCCGGTAACCCATGCGTTTCGCCTCAAGAGCGAACATGCGCCCCAACTGGCCGCCCCCCAGGATGCCCAGGGTCGCGCCCGGCAGCACGGTGCGCATGCTTCAGGCCTCCGGGATTTTCATGGCGCGCACGTCCTTGTCCAGGGAAGCGCGATGTTTGTCCACGGCCGCGGCGATGGCCGGATATTTGATGGCGAGGATGCGCGCGGCCATCAGGCCCGCGTTCTTGGCGTTGCCGATGGCCATGGTGGCCACGGGGATGCCCGCCGGCATCTGGGCGATGGAAAGGAGCGAGTCCATGCCGTTGAGATGCTTGGAGGTGACCGGAACGCCGATGACCGGAAGCGAGGTCAGGGACGCGGTCATGCCCGGCAGGTGCGCGGCGCCGCCGGCACCCGCGACGATCACCCGCAGGCCGCGTCCGGCAGCCGAGCGGGCGTATTCCGTCATCACGTCGGGGGTGCGGTGCGCCGAGACGATGCGCACCTCGTGGGCCACGCCGAACTCGGCCAGCACGTCGATCGCGGCTTGC
>JAQBPN010000006.1 GCA_028287505.1 Fibrobacterota bacterium
GCCGCCAGATAAGCCGGCTCGGGATCGTTCCGGCGTAATCCTATATTCCGGGAATGACCCCAGATCCCCTCCGCGTCTACCAGGACCGCAAAACCGCCTTCGCCGCCCAAACGGCCGCGGCCCGCAAGGCTTCCGCCTTCTTCAGCAACGCCCGGCTGGGCGTGGTCCTGGCCGCCTTGGCCGCGTTCCTCTGGTTCGTTTTCCACGACTCCCTCATCCCTACCCTGT
This sequence comes from Fibrobacterota bacterium, assembly GCA_028287505.1. Classification (GTDB taxonomy): domain Bacteria; phylum Fibrobacterota; class Fibrobacteria; order UBA11236; family UBA11236; genus Chersky-265. The sequence goes on from JAQBPN010000006.1 coordinate 229, forward strand.
TGTCCGCGTTCTTGGGGGCGGTCGCCTTTATCGCCCTGATGGTCCGCCATGAAAAGGTGCTGGCCCGGGAACGGCTCAGCGACCGGCTCACCGGCCTCAACGAGGACGGGATCAAGCGCATGCAGGGAACCTGGACCCGCTTTTCCGACGACGGACGCGGGTTCGCGGACGAGTCCCATCCCTACGCCTCCGATCTGGATCTCTTCGGCCCCGCCTCCCTCTTCCAATGGCTGAACGCCGCCCGGACGCATTACGGCCGCCTCCGCCTCCACCGCCTGCTCACAAGCCCTCCGCGCGCCCTGGATCGAATCGCCGAGGACCAGGGCATGGTGCGGCAACTGGCCCCGGAAGTGGATTGGCGCCAACGCTTCCAGGCCGCCGGCGGCCTTCCCCAGGCCAACCAGGCCAAAGAGGATCCGGATGCCCTCCTTCTCTGGGCCGAAGCGGAGACCCTGCTCTTTCCCCGGCCGGCCCTGGCCGGGTTGCTTCGCTTCCTGCCCATCCTCACCATCGCCTTCGCCCTCTTCAGCTTCTTCCAACTCGGCTCCACGGCCCTGATGCTGCCGCCCCTGCTGCTGCATCGCCTCATCGTTTCCTGGAACCAGCGGAGGAACGGCAGGATCCTGGAGGCCATCAGCCGCCAGAAGCGGAGCCTGGAAACCTATCTGGAACTCCTGGCGCTGATCGAAACCGCCGGGTTCGCCCCGGGAAGCCCGGGACCCGGAGCCACCCTGGCATCCCTGGCCGGAAGCCTGCGTAACCCCCAGGGTACCCTGGCCTCGGAAGCCGTGCGCGGTCTCCAGCGCCTGGCCGATCATCTGGAAACGCGCCTCAACCCCATCCTCCACGTCCTCGTGAACACCCTGTTCCTCTGGGACCTGCAATGGCTCTGGGTTTTCCGCCGCTGGCGCCGCGAGAACGGAGCCCATCTGCGTTCCTGGCTGGAAACCGTGGCCCGCCTGGAAACGCTTTCCAGCCTGGCCATGATCGCTTTCGAGAACCCGGATTGGGCCTTCCCGGAAGTCTCCGAAAGCGAGCCTTTGGCGGAAGCCAGGATGATGGCCCATCCCCTCATCCCCAAGGACGTGCGGGTGGGCAATGACGCGAGGCTGGACAAGGCGGGGGAAGTTCTCATCATCACGGGATCCAACATGTCCGGCAAGAGCACGATGATGCGGACGGTGGGCATCAACCTGGTGCTCGCCTACGCGGGAGCCCCGGTATGCGCGCAGGCTTTCCGATGCGCCCCCGTGCAGGTGCACACCTCCATGCGCCTCAAGGACGATTTGGAAAAGCGGATTTCATCCTTCTATGCCGAGCTTCTGCGGATCAAGGGCATCGTGGAGGCGGCGCGCGGCGGAAAGAAAGTACTTTTCCTAGTGGACGAGATTTTCCGCGGGACCAATTCCAAGGATCGGCATGAAGGAGCGATGGCGGTGCTGCGCCAGTTGCATGGGCTGGGTGCGGCGGGATTGGTGTCCACGCATGATTTGGAATTGGCGCGCTTGGCGGAGATGGAACCCGGGAGCTTCCGGAACTTCCATTTCCAGGAGAGCTACCAGGACGGGAAAATCCGTTTCGACTACAAGATGGTGGCAGGGGTTTCCCGGACCACCAACGCCATGCATCTGCTGAAGATGGTGGGGTTGGGCCCGGACGCCTAGTTCTTCACCAACCGCACCAGGAACCCCATGCTCATCCAATCGTCGCTGTAGCGGAGCGTCTCGCTGGTGTTATCCAGATCGGCGAAATACCCGAAGGTGTTTTCTTTGTTGTTGCTGCTGTGCATGATGCACCGAGCGCCCATGGAAGTGAAGTTGCCGCCCTGATCGCGGAAGCCGGTGGGCACTCCCGAGAATCCGCTCTTGTTGTTCTTGCTCTGATCATTGCCGATGGCCCCGGCCTTGGCCGACGCCATCCAATCGGTCATGGCCGCCATGGACTTGCCGATTTTGTTGCCCGTGGCGGTCCCGTCGAAGTTGAAACCGCCCGCGATCATGGCGTTCTGCAAAGCCATCCAATCCGTTTCCGACGGGATATGCCAGCCCTCGGGCGCAAGCTTCTTGGTGTTGATCACGTGCCAGTTGTACAAGGCGCCGAAGCGCTTTATGGAATCCGGGTTGGACATGCCGTTGTAATAGCAGAAGGCGGGCGTGGCCCGGTTCGCCCAGCCCGCCTGGTCCGCGACCTTGGGGATGGCGGTGCCGTCGGCATACTTGGTCGCCCGCAAATGTTCCGCCGTCCACACCTGGTTTCCGATTTTGACGGTCTCATATTCATTTCCGTCCCCGTCCTTGACGGCGCCCGCGCTGGCGACCATTCTGACTTCGAGTCCGGTGGCGGTGGGGCTGGAGACCGCCAACCTGTATTTCAGAAAGCCGGATTTGTCGGCCGCCAGGATATCCTTGAAGGCGGAAGCCCCGGTGAGGGCCCGTTTGGCCAAGGGCGCTTTGGCGGCGGCGGCGGTAGAGGCAGAAGTGGAAGTGGGAATGGCGTCCGCGGTTCCGTTGGCGGAAAGGATCAGGCTTCTGGTCATCACCTCATGGCCATTCGCCTGGATGCGGTAGAAGACCAGGCCCTGGCCCCGGTGAGGCAGGGGAATGGCGTTGGCGCCCGCGTCCATCTTCAGGCGCAGGGTGGAGAGCTCCTTGCCGCCCATCCCGAAAGCCGTAACGGCCACGTTTCCTTTTTCCGGGACCTGGATCCACAGGGATCCCTGTTCGACCGAGGCGGAAAGCCTGGCCGGGCGCACCACCCCGTTCCGGGCGGGAATGGCCGAGGATTTGTCGTTGAGGGTGAAGCTGCCATCGGCTCCCGAAGTGGCCTGGAAGGCCGTCTTTTCGAGCTTGAGGACCACACCGGGGATGCCCATGCCGGCGGCGTCCTTGACGACGCCCTTGATGTCCACGGTTTGGGCGAGGCAAAGGGAGGCTGCGCTCAATTGAAAGGCAATGGCGATCGCCTGGATGCGGGGCATCGGGCCTCCGGGAGGGAAAAGGTTCAAGGATTCAACCTTCTTAACCTTACTGCCGAGGGAGGAGAGGCATAGAGCGTATGGATTACATAACTCCATTAATGAGTCCAAGCCGTCCAGATTATCGCGTTTGGGCGTATTTTGACCCGGGCCGGGCAATACAACCCTTTCAACGTGTTCTACACAACCCAAAGTGGTATTCCGTGAAAAAATAAAACTCCCAGGGTTTTCAGATCCCTGGGAGTTTTATTTCGATGGAGTGTCAGTGGCTCAAGACTGTCGAGGCCGCCTGTGTCCCCGCGGGAGTGGTCAGCTTGATCAGGTAAGCACCGTCCCCTTGGGCAGCGCCCGCGGGTTCCAAGGGAAGGGAATAATTACCCGGCAGGCTCGGACCCTTGGCCAAGGTCTTCACCAATCCCCCGGCCATGTCATAGAGCCCCAGGTCGATGACGGCCGCATTCCCGTCGGTCGAGGAGACCGAATAGCGGATGTCGCGGGAGCCGGTGAGGGGGTTGGAAACCACGGCCAGGGTGCGGGACTGCATGAATGCGCGGCGCGCCTCCATGCCGGGACGCACGGCGGTGACGGCGGACTTGTCGACGTATTTGGCGGTGTTGTCGTTGCAGGCGGCGCAGGCGCGGGCGATTTCCCAGATCATGATGCCGCCGTATGCATTGTCGATGGCGAACTTGCACTTGGCTTCCACGTCGGTGGGGTTGTTCACGTCCACTTCCCCATCGGTATCATAGCCGTAGCCCACGCCGAGGACGGACTTGGGCACGCCTTTGTCGGTGAACTTCTTCATGTAGCCGGCCATGCCGCCCACCAGGGTCCAGTAGGACATGGCGTTCATCTGATCCACATAGTCTTTCACGGCCACGGCGGAAGCCACCTGGTTGTCCGCGGTGGCGATGGTCAGCAAGGGCTTGGGGGTAATGGCGTTCACGGCGGTGCGCAGTTCCTTGAGGAGCAGGGTGTAATTGCCGCTGATGCCGCCGCCCTCCTCTTCCCAATCGATGTCCACGCCGTCGAACCCGCCGGCCTTCATCCCGTCCATGATCTTTGTGACGAATGCTGCGCGCTTTTCGGCGGTGTTGGACGAGCTTTCGAAGGAACCGGCGGCTCCCCAGCCGCCGATACACAGGATGGCCTTGCAATTGCCCTTATGGATGGCGTCCGTAAATGATTTGCCCGTGCCCGCGGAGGGCGGGTTGATGCTGCCCGAAAAATACATCACGTGGGTGTAGGCTTTGAAAAAGGTGTTGGCCGCGCTCTGGCCTCCCCAGGTGGTGTGGTATCCCGTGGACCATCCCGCATATTTGGCCTGGGAAAACGCCATCCCGCAACAAACGCCCATAACCGCGACGACTTTTTTCATCTTCATATGCTTCCGCCTTTTCGAAAATCCGAACAGGACCCGCCGACCCATCCCGACGCCTTGAATACACCGCGCGCCGAATGGACCGAAATTGTGAAATCTCCCCGAATCCTGGTCTGAATATGAAGGATACCCCCTGGAAGCGCAGAAAGAAAAATGGGACCAATCCGGGACTTTTCGGGCCGGATTGGTCTCAGAGTATAAGGAATGGGATGGGAAATTAGAGGATGTTTTGCGGCAGGAAACGAATGTTGGGAAAAGACCCGGCATTCCGCCCAGGTAACAGGGCGGTTTACCCTTATCGGACATTTTTTCAACCATTAGAGTCCCGCGGCCTCGCCCCCGGATCCGCATCCCTTGATGCAGTGTGCGCTCGGCTCTCCCTCGGTACTATACACCTGGGGGAAGACATGACAAAAGGCGAGAACGGATCATTTCGGATGGGCTATCCGGAAACAAGTGCGAAGCTGAAATTCCACTTGGGGATTACCCTGCTCTGCCTATGCTGCCTATCGGCCCAAGGTACGGCCTTGGCGCAGACCAGCTACGAAGCGGAAAGCGCCGCGCTCAGCGGCGGGGCGAACATCAGCACCGAACACGCGGGCTATTCCGGAACGGGCTATGTGCAAGGGTATGATGCGGGAAAGGTGGGCGCCGCCACCGCCTTCACGGTTTCCGCGGCCACGGCCGGATTCTATGACATCACCCTCCGCTATGCCAATGGCTACGGAGCCAGTTCCCTTTCTATCTACGTAAACCAAGTGAAAGTATTGGTCTCCGAACTGCCGGCCACCGGCGCCTGGACCACCCTGGGCAACAAGACGGAAACCCTGGCCCTGATCGCGGGCAACAATACCATCACCTACAAGTACGACACCGGCGATGGCGCGCGCGTCAACCTCGACAAGGTCACCGTGGGCGCCACCACGCAAAGCAAGCCGGACCTTATCGTGACCGATCTCTTCTGGACTCCCATCGCGCCCGCGGAAGGCTCCGCCATTACCCTGAAAGCCGTCCTCCGCAATACCGGCACCGGCCCCACCCCAGCCGGCGAGCAAGTGGTTTCCTTTAGGGCGGGCGGCCTGGAGGTGGCGAAAGCGGTCCGCACGGCGCCCCTCGCCGCCGGCGCAAGCGATACCCTGACCGGGGACGCGGCCTGGTCCGCGGCCCATGGCGCATATACCCTCACGGCCGCCGCCGACCCGGCCAATTCCATCGCCGAACTGAACGAGACCAACAACTCCATTTCCAAGTCCATCACCCTCACCCAAAAGCAAGGCCCCGATTTGATCGTGCAATCGATCACCTGGACGCCTTTCAATCCCCCCGCCGGAAGCCCCGTGGCCTTTTCCGTCATCGTGCAAAACCAGGGCACGGAAGCCGGTTCCGGCAGCCCCGCCGTAAGCCTCCAGATCAACGCCGGCGCCCCCCTTTCCGGATCGTCCACCGGCGCGATAGCCGCCGGCGGCTCCTCCGTCATCGCCATTTCCGGAACCTGGACCGCCGTCAACGGCGCCAACACCGTCACCGCCACGGTCGATCCCCAGAACCTGGTTCCCGAAGCGGTGGAAACCAACAACTCCCTGCGGCAAAGCCTTTACATCGGCCGCGGGGCGCAGGTCCCCTGGATCGAATACGAAGCCGAAGACGGCAAGGTCACGGGAGGCGCAGCCATAGTGGGACCCAGCCGCATACTGGGCACACCCGCGGGAGAAGCCTCGGGCCGGAAAGCCGTGATGCTGGATCAAGCCAACGCCTCGGTGGAATGGAACGCCATGGCCGCGGCCAACTCCATCGTGGTCCGCGTGTGCATCCCCGACGCGCCTTCCGGCGGGGGGATCAAAGCCACCTTGGGCCTCTACATCAATGGCGTCCATAAGGACGACATCGCCATCTCCTCCGAGCATAGCTGGCTATACGGAAACGACGATCAACAGGCGGACGCCCCCGGGCCGGGCGCACGCAAGATCTACAGCGAAGCGCACCTGCTCTTCAAAGGCTATGCCATCAACACCGGCGACAAGGTGATGCTGCGCAAGGACGCCGCCAGCACTGCCGCCTACTACGCCGTGGACCTGATCGATCTGGAGCAGGTGGCCCCGCCCCTGGCGAAACCGGACGGGTTCATTTCCATCACGGAAGCCGGCCACGAGTGGCCCGCCGCCATCCCCGACGACGGCATCGCCGACGACAACGCCATCAACCAATGCATCGCCGCGGCCCAAGCCGGCAAATACAAAGGCGTGTTCCTGCCGCCGGGAACCTTCCAGCAGGACCAGAAAATCATGACCACGCACGTAAAGATGCAGGGCGCGGGCATGTGGCACTCCACCCTCTATTGCCCCAACAAGAACGAAGACGCGGGCTGGGGCAATACCGGCTTCAACGTCAACGGGGACAGCTGCGAGTTCCGCGACTTCGCCATCTTCGGCTGGGGCGGCACCCGCACCCAAGGCGGCAAGGCCTTCGTCAATTCCGCCCATCTGGACATGGTGATCGAAAGGCTCTGGATCGAAAACGTGCAATGCGGCTACTGGGTGGGCGGCAACCAGCAGTCCACGAACCTGATGGTGAAGGATACCCGCATCCGCAATACCGGCGCGGACGGCATCAATCTCTGCAACGGCAGCCTCAACGGCACCATCCAGAATTGCCACGCCCGCAATACCGGCGACGACGCATTCGCCATCTGGTCCGCCACGGATCTCTGGCCCCATCCCTGCACCAACAACACCATCCGCAACTGCACGGTCCAGGTGACCTGGCGCGCGGCCTGCTTCGCCATCTACGGCGGCTCCGGCAACAAGATCCAGAATTGCGTAGGCTCGGAAGCCCTGACCTATCCCGGCCTGACCGTGAGCAGCGAGTTCTCCCCCTACCCCATGCAATCGGCCACCGTGGACGGCCTCACCCTGTACCGCTGCGGCGGGCACTATTTCACCGGCTTCCCCTGGGAAGGCGATTTCGGCGCCATCTGGGTGCGCGCGGATCAATCCCCCACCGACAACATCACCATCCGCAACGTGGACGTCATCGACCCCACCTTCCAGGGCATCAGCATGCAAGGAACCGGGACCTTGAGCAACACCTTGCTGGAAGAAATCAACATCAGCAATCCCACCAACTACGCCATCCAGATCAAGGCCGGCCTGCAAGGCAAAGCCACCTTCCGCCACGTCAACCTGATCAGCAATCAATACAACGTGCCGCGCATGCTGAACTCCGCCACCGCCCTGACGCTGACGGAGGTGGTTTCCGTATACAATCCCAAAGCCGTCGCGCAGCACCTGCGGGCGCGGTTCTCCCAGGTGGGACGCAAGGTGAGCATCGATTTCACGGTCCCGGCGGGCGCGGGAAGCGGCGGAGAGCCGGTGAAGATCTCCGTGTTCCAGATGGATGGGAAGCGCCTGGCATTCCTGGAAAACCGGTATCCGGCCGGGGCGCATCGGGTGGAGTTGGACGCGGGGACGGTGGGACCGTTGAGCGGGTTCGGGATTGTGACGGTGGAGAGCGGTCGGGAGAAGGAGTTTTTCTCGACATTGTTCAGGTAAGTTCCCCTATGCCGAAACGGCCACGCCAAAGCCGAGGAAAGCGACGACCCGTCGGTGGAGGCGGCGCTGAAGGGAAAGAAAGGGATTCTCTTTTTCAAAGTGAATATCTGGAGCGACGCCCAGGGGCATTTCACCCTATGGAACGGGGAAAAATGTTCGGACAACGCCTACTTCCGGGAGGCGGTCAAGGTATCGCTATGGAAGGTGGTCAAGCCGGTAGCGGCTGCGGAGACCTTACGGGTGGCGACTTCGGATGATTCCGTGCGTGTGGTCGATAAGTCTGGCGTCGGGGAATTGTCCTAGGAAAGGGTTCCGCAAACCCACCTGATGGCGCTCTCAAAACCTGGCACCTGAATGCGACCCTAAGCATTCCGAAAAGCGCCAGTATTTCCATTTTAATTGGGATTTTTTGGTCTTATTCGTCCCAATGGCTGCTCTCAACCTAAGAGCGGTAAATATCCCCGCGAATGGTTTTCCGGATCGCCTTTCGGGTATATTCCCCTTCAGCCATGCAACCCATCAATACCTATCTCGATTACCGGAAATACCTGCGGGACCATTACGAAGAACAGAAGCGCCGCAACCCGCGCTACTCCCATCGGCTTTTCGCGCGCAAGGCCGGCCTCACCTCCACAGGTTTCTTTTCCGAAGTCATATCCGGAAAGCGGCAACTGGCTCCCGCCGCCGTGCTCCGCTTCTGCAAAGCCCTTAAGCTTACCGCCCAGGACCAGGCTTGCTTCGAGACCTTGGTCGCCTTCAACCAGGCCAAGACCATGGAGGAACGCAATCACCACTTCACCAAGCTCTCGTCCCTGCGGGGAAGCCGAGTGGATATCGTAGGCGGTGAGCGCTATGAATTCTACCGGCATTGGTACCATGCCGCCCTGCGCGAGCTGATCAACTGCCGTCCGGTAAGGGGCAAAAGCCGGGAAGATTTCGCCCTCCTGGGCCAAAGCCTGGAACCGCCCATCCCGGCCGCCAAGGCCAAGGAGTCCGTGGAACTGCTGCTGCGCCTGGGCTTCATCGAACGCGGCGCCAACGGCATCCTCAAACAGGCCACGCCCCTGATTTCCACCGGCGACCTCACGGCGGCTCCGCCCACCACTCTTGATGTCGACAACTTCCAGGCGGCCATGCTGGAGTTGGCCCGACGGGCCCTGGACAAACAGCCCCGTTCCCGCCGCGACTTCTCCACCTTGACCCTGTCCCTCTCCGCCGCCGGAGAAGCCGCAGCCCAAACCGAGATCGCCGCGCTCCGTAAACGCCTGATGGCCTTGGCCGAAAAGGACGAGGGCGCCGATCGCGTCCGCCAGTTCAACTTCCAATCCTTCTCTCTTTCCAAACCCGAGCCAACCCCGGGCAAACCATGAGGCCCCTGATGCATCTCCGCCGCTTCCTCCTCCGCGCGTTCGCTCCCGCCGCCCTGTTGCTTCTAGCGGGCTGCATGCTCAACAAGGAAGACCATTCCCCCGCGGTCCAAGGAGGCGGCTCCGAAACCACCGTGACCGGCAGAGTGGTCGACGCCAATGGCGCCCCCGTCCCTGGCGCAGCCATCCGCATCCGCCCCGAAAACGATACCCCCCCCAATCTGTACAGTGCGGATTCCAGCGAAGCGGTAGACCAGCCCGTGGCCTATAGCGGTCCCGACGGCGGCTTCCGGCTGCCCGGCCTCGCCTCCGGCTCTTATTTCGTCGAGTGCCGCGCCGCCGCGAATCAGGCGGCCCTGTTGCAAGCGGAAATATCCGGCCACGATTCCCTGCACCTGCCCGATGCCGTGCTGCGTCCCACGGGGGCCATCAAGGGCCGCATCATCGAGCCCATGGACGGCTCCAACCGGGGATTCTCCGCCGTATACGTTTACATTCCCGGTCTCTGGAAAAGACAGGTCGTCATGGACCAGAGCGGATTCGGGTTCCTGCTGAAGGATATCCCCGCGGGCAAATACACCCTGAGGCTGCAGCCCGCCTTTCCCAGCATGCTCGCCCAATGGAACATCCTGGAACTGCGCGATGTGGAGGTCACCCCCGGCGATACCTTGGACCTGGATTCCCTGTCCCTGCCGGAGCGCAAAGGCATCCAGGACTCCCTGTACACGCAGGATTCCGCGATGGCCTGGGCCTATCACCTGGCAAGCCTGGCTCCCGGGGAAGAACCGGAATCCGGCTGGGTGGAAAGACACACGGGCGTCATCGGCAATCGCATCAAAATGCTGTACGAACTCGCACTCCCTTCCCACGGCGTCCCCAAGGAAATCCAAACCCTGAGCGGATTGGAATCGATTATCATCTATAGCCTTACGGACAGCTCCGTCCGGAGCATCGCTCCGGAAATATCCACATTGCCCCATCTCAATCGCCTTTCCCTTATGAATTGCGACCTGAAAAATCTGCCTGCCTGGACCGGATCCTTTCCGGCCTTGACCGTCCTGGATTTGTCCGAAGTGGACCGGTTTCCGGAGTGGGTGCTGGAGTTGGGTTCGCTGCGGCGCCTGAGTCTGGGCCAAAATCTGACGAGCCTTCCCAAGGAGATTGGACGGCTCAAGAATCTCGTGGTGCTGAATCTGGCGGGAAACCAGTTGCAGGCTTTGCCCCCCGAGCTGTTGCGGATGAAGTCGCTTCAGGGGGTGTCGCTCAGGGGGAACCGGTTGTGCGAGATGACGGCGGAGGAAAAGGCGTGGATCGAACGCCAGGATTCCCTGGTGATTAAAGAGGCGGATCCGTTGTCGAGCATCCCGGATACGCTGGGGTGGGAGGCGACGCAGAGGTGCGGGCCTTAGCAAACATCGTTACAAGTTGAATTTCAAGATAGGCCATCCCAGGTTGGAAGACCGGGATGGCTTATCGTATATCCCTGCCATCCAACCCCACCCTGCGCCCCTGCCCCTCAAAGACCAGCCCGCCCCCGCGCAACACCAATCTGAACCCCTCCCTGCCCGGCACACTCTTACGCACGGGGTTAAGCGCAACCAGGCCGAGGGACTCCAACGGCAAATGCCCATAATGCATGCCATAAGTTGTCCAGGTCATGAACTTGATCGCCACGTCCCTGGGATCGCCGGCCGTAGGTAACGTGAAAGTTACGGAACCCCCGGCCCCCACCACCCCGAGACCTTCGGCCAGGACCCGCTCCCGGATGTAGGACTTGTCCCGTTGCTGCTGGTTGCTGGCGCTGATGACGGCGTTGAAAGGCAGGGAGTCGATGCGGACCAGTTGAAAATACGCCGAATCGCCGAGGTTGCCCGGCAGGACCAAGCGGCTCGCCCCGCTGCCGGACGCGGGGGCCAGATCAAAAGTGGGGACGTGCAGGGTGAGGGCCGGATCGCCCAATATCGCATAGGCCGCGTTGTTGCGGTAATCGTATGCGGAGTCCTTGGCGCTGGCGAAGGCGCGGCCCAGGGTGCCCCCATTCAGAGCGAAAGCGTTCCAGCGTTTGAATAGGACGTTGTTGGGATTGGGATAGGTGGGAATGGTGCCCCCGAGAAATGCCACCGCGCCATTGGGATGGAAAAGCAATTGCTCGCCCATGGATTCGGAATTGGGATCCGCGAAGCGGGCCGTGGTGCAGGCCAGCATGGAGACGATGGGTTGCAAGCGTTTCGGCTCCAGACGCGTCAGGTCCCCGGGCACTTCGAAAATATTCTCATCGGTGAGTTGATGGGGGCTGCCGTGGCCGATGAAGTAGACCCGGCCGGGGCCCGCGTTGAAAAGGTCCAGGGTGGCATTCTTGGCGGCGGGCTTGGTCCCGTCGGCCTGGATGGGGTACTCGATGGAGAGCATGCGGCGCACGAATGGCTTGACGGGCAGGGCGTCCCAGATTTCCTGGTGCAATTCGGGCATGCTCAAAATGGGATCCTGATCCTCGGGCGACCCCTTCTGCAAATCGTCGTCACTCAGAAACCCATAGGTGAAGGCCCCGGGACCATAGGGGAAATGCGCCTCGTAGTTTTCCACCTTGTCGATATAAGCATCGGCCTGGGCGGGAGTGCGCGCCGGGATGCGGCCGATGGCGAAAGCCAACTTGGGAACGGAATCGTAGCCGACGGAATCGAAGAAGGCGGCATAGGCATCGTCCGAAGACATGGTGTCGTAGAACACCGTGTCCGGGCTGAAGCGTTGCAGGGACAGGATGCGTTGGCTGAAGGTGGGCACATGGTTGTCCGGGGAGTTCTCGTCGAAGGAGGCGTCGCCCAGCAGGACCACGTGGGAAAGCGCCCCCGCGGACTGGGTGTAGGCCGCTTTGAGAAAAGCCTGCAAGGACGTCCACTTGGGACCCTTGGGCGGATAGTTCTTGTAGATATCCTCCATCTTGGCGATGCAGGGATAGTTGGCCACCGGCAACGTCACGATATGGCGGAAGTCGGCAAGGTGCTCGGCCTGAACGGTGAAGACACTGTCCGTGATGATGTAATAATCGCAGCGCACCGCCTTCGCGCGGGCCGCGGTGGCGATGTTCACGGCCGCGCCCGCATGCGCCCCAGGGGCGGCTGCCAGAGAGGCAAAGAAGACGATTCCGACAAGGGTTGGCAGGATGCGGCGAATCGTGTCCAGGGCCATGGGAAACCTCTCGCGACGGAATGGAAGGGATGGCGGCGGAAAAAAGGTATCCTGCCCCCGGAGTTTTGGCTAGATCTCCTTATCGGCGCCCCAAAACCAATGGCCCCGGGACAATTGGAACCCATATTCCCGTGCAAAGTGATGGTTGCCACCTGATAAAATATGGATGTTAGGTCTCTCCAAGAGGATGTGCGCATGACCATGATTTCGCGGATGCGGCTCTTGCCAGCCCTGTTGTTTGCCGTAGGATCCGTATCAGCCAATCCAAGCGGATCCCTGGGCCGGTGCCTGGGCACATTCACCCTCGGCACGCACCACCCGGCCCTGGCCAAGCCCAGCGCCACCCACGCCTATCCTCTGCCCCCCGAAGGCGAACGCCAGCGCGCCATGGCCTCCGTCTCGCCGGGCTTCAATGCCGGCTCCCTGCAGGCCTACGGCTGGCGTCTTGTCAATCTGTACAAGGGCTTTGCCATCCTGGAAGGCAATCCCGCCACCTTGCGCCTCCTGTACGATGCCGCCGGAATCCTGGAGATCCATGCCTCGCGGCCCGTGCATCCCACCATGGATGCCGCGCGCCAACTCAGCCGCGTCGACGGCATCCTCAACTGGGGCCCCAGCCCCAATCCCCAGGGCCCCAACGGCAAGGGCGTGATCGTCGGCCTGGTGGACTTCGGCTTCGACACCCATCATCCCGCCTTCCTGGACTCGGCGGGTCAAACCCGCTTCCTGGGGATTTGGGATCCCAACCTGCCGACGGAAAAAGGCGCGCCCTACAGTCTCGGCCAGGTCCGCCATCAAGCGCAATTGCAGGCCGATCCAGCCTTCGGCCAGCATGAATCCGATTTGCACGGCACCCACGTGGCCAGTTGCGCCGCCGGTTCCGGTCCCGGCAATCCCTACTACGGCGTGGCGCCGAAAGCCTCCCTGATGGGCGTCAACCTCAGCACCAAAAACGACAAGAACGATTTCGACGCCAACGTGGCCAACGGCATCCAATGGCTGTTCCGTGAAGCGGACTCCCTCAAGATGCCCTGCGTGGTGAACCTCAGCCTGGGCAACTCGCATATCGGTCCCCACGACGGCACCTCCATGTTCGATCGCTTCCTGGACTCCCTGGCCGCGCCCGGTCATATCATCGTAGGCGCGGCGGGCAATGACGGCGACAAGCTGCTGCACACGAGCCTGAACCTGGGCGCCACGGACACTCTCGGCAGCTTCAGCTCCCTGCCCGCCTTCCTGGACATGTGGGGCGAAGAAGCCAAACCCTTCAAGTTCCAGATCCTATTGGTGGACTCGGCCAGCCGCGATTACAAGGTGTCCTCGATTTACCTGTCCACCACCACCCTGATGACCCGTCCCGAATCCGATACCGTAACCTGGACCAATCCCAACACCCACAACACGGTCAAAATCGCCGTGACCTTCCAGACCGAGAAGGCCAACCCCGGGAACAAGCGCCCGCATACGGAACTGGTCCTGGATCGCACCGCCAAGGATTCCGCGGCCGACCTGGAAGGGTTGTTGGTGGGATTCCGCCTGGTGGGCCCCGGCCTGGTCCACGTCTGGAACGCCATCGGCACGCCCTTCCTATCCCTGGGCATCAAAGGGTTCCAGGACGGCGACGACACGTACAACGTCAGCGAAATCGGCGGGACCTCCAAGACCATCCTCTCGGTGGGGGCCTATGTCTCCAAGACAGTGTTCACGGACTATCTCGGCGTCACGCATACCGACCTCATCAATCAGAAAGTAGGCGAGCTGGCCATCTGGTCCAGCCGCGGCCCCACCCTGGACGGCCGCATCAAGCCCGACCTGTGCGCTCCCGGGCGCAGCGTGGTGGGGGCCTTGAGTTCCGCCCTGACCCACCCGGCCGACTGGCAATTTCCATACATCCCCGTCTGGCCCGATCAGAGCAACCTGAACGGCCGATACATAGCGGCGGAAGGGACGTCGCAGGCGGCGCCGGTGGTCACGGGCACCGTGGCCTTGATGCTGGAGTTGAACCCCAAGCTGACCGGGGCGCAGGTGAAGAGCTATTTGACCGAGACGACCTATAAGGATGAGTTTACGGGAGCGCTTGCATCGCCCACACCCCAGTGGGGGGCGGGGAAGCTGGATGTTTCGGCGGGGATCCAGAAGGTGCGGCCGACTCCGGTGCTGGCCAGGGTTAATGCGCCGGGGGCGCATCCCAGGGTGTCGGCGCGGTTTGCGGGGGGTAGCTTGGTGGTGACGGGGTTGGAGGGCGAGGAAGGTGTGGTGGGGCGGATTGTGGATTGGCGGGGGCGGGTGGTTTGTGGGTTGGGGAGTGTGAAGGCGGGGCGGATGGCGTTGATGGGAGCCGTGCAACCCGGAGTGTATATCGCGGTGCTGAAGGCGGGGCGGGAGAGTTATAGGGTGCGGTTGTTTAAGGGCTGAGCCGAATCCGACCCAATCGGCTCTTTTTCAAATTCCGAAGAGTCCACGAATATTTTCCAAAGCCTCCTCCTTGCCCATCCCTTTGATTCGAAGACTTTTCAAATCGACATCTTCGGTCCTTAAATCGTTCCAATCCAGCTACCATCGCATACCCTGGATCAACTCATTCAAAGAGGCCTGAATGCGCTCATCGTCCGAGTTTCTCAGCGACAAATAAACCGACAATGGATCGGCTATTCCCTTTCTGCCAAATCGGTTCGGGGGGTAAGCCCATAGTTCGATTCCCATCAGGTCAGGTCCGGGTGAATTTGCATGAAATTGAATTCCTGAATTCTGAATCGAATGCCATTCATCCAATTGCACCGCGAATGTCTCAACGTCCGGGTGAGATAGGTTGGAGAGCTCCGCTAAAGCGCTTAGTCCGGATTTTACTCTGCTTTTCTTTCCCAAATGAGACTCGATGTATGTCTTTTTTTTCACCGGGGATTTCAGAAAAGGCAGAGCCACATCCCAAAGCATCCGCCCTTTTTCTGGAAACCTAAGGCGTCGCTCTTTACCATGCACTGTATGCTCACCCAATCCAGCTTGTTCCAATTCATCAAAAACACGGGTCATGGTCATGGTTGAATACCCAAAGCGTTTGGCAGATTCAGTAGGTGTATAGCCTGATTCATTTCCATGATAAAGCGCATCCAGCACCAGGACTTGAGTCGAGGGACTGAATACCAACCGAGGGACCTGCATTTTCCTGAAATGCTCACGAAGGTCCACTCCCAGCATAGGCAAGAACATCTGATTCCCGGGAATGACAAAGGGGATTTTTTGCTCAATCATGCGCTTACGATTCAGGCTGGAAACCGACTCATTTACGAAGACTATATCGTGGGCCCATTTTTCACGGACCTTTTGCATATGCTTGGCCAAGGTCGCTGGAGTCTGCTCTTCTGCTTTTAGTACCATCAGCAGAGTATCGGTGTTCAGCAAGGTTGTACGATAAAATGCATACAGCTCCCGCAAGTAGATGGGAAGGCTTTTCTCACCCGGCCATCCATACGTCTTTGGATGCAAAATCAAGGCATTATCGAGGTAAGCCTCAAAAAGCTTTGCGAGTCGATCGGTTTTGCCTTTTACTAACATATATTTGGAATGGTAACATAAGTAAAGTTATCGTTCAATATCTATGTTATTTACCGAAATTCCTTAGGTTTAGTAGCCCGTATGAAAGCAAAGCGCGAAATTTTGGATGTATTTCAAGCTTCGCACAATCCAAAGGGTGTTCAAGATCATTCACGCGAGACGCTCAAGTAAGAATCAAAGACCTTGTTTAATTATTCACGATTTCATTGATGCGACGGCGGGCCAATAGTTCCCGGGCAATCAATATCCTCTATCCAGCGCACAATTACCAAAAAGAAAGAGCCGGTATTAACCGGCCCTGAGTATTTGAGGGTTTGTTTGGCCGGGGTCCCAGGTCAGAGCCCCAGCAGCAGTTGGCTTTATTTCTTGTCCGAAGAATCCGACTTCGGTTTCTCATCACGGGTGATGTAGCCGGAGCCTGAGGACTTGATTACGATATTCCTTTTCCACTCAGGCCAAGATTCTATTTTTTGAACACTCTTTTCGGCTGCTCTCCAGAATTCCTGGCTGGCCTCGGAATTGTTTTTACTGATTGCCATTTTTGCCTTCCGCCTCCTCGTTCAATTCACGAGTCTGTAGGATTTCATTATCAAGATACGTACTCGGAAGCATTGGGAATCGGACTTTTGCGGTTTTCTGTTGCCACTTTACCACCCTTCCTTTCGACTTCCTTTGCAGAGCAGAGCCGCCGCTAAGATGTAAAGAGAATAGGTCAATGTAACGACGGGGGCCGATGCCCACAAATGGCTCGAAGGTTACCTTAGTATTCTGCCCCTGATTCGATTGGTTTTCAATGAAAATAATCGAATCCTCGTGAAGTCGCAAGGCTTGGCTTTTGGGATACGGTTCGATAAAAACCACCCGGCTAATGCCAGCTGCGACAATATGTTTGGCACAGTTGTGGCAAGGAAAAGTCGTGCTATAAAGGATGGCACCCCTGGTGGAGACCCCCGTTCGGGCGCATGATAGCAGGGCCTCCATTTCCGCATGTACGGCTCGGCCATATTCCGTGATGTCGAAGATGCCGGTGTCCTTGAGCTCCTTTTCTCCTTTTTCAAGCAGGTCGGCCTCAGATAGGTCGGGGAAGAATTTTCGCAAAATGCGAACCATTATTTCTGTACGCATGCTTTCATTTGAGTCGTACCCAAGAACATGGTCCCGATGATCGGCCTTATTGGAGGACTCCCAATACAGCCCACCCGGAAAACAAGGAACGTCGTTGGCGCCCGTAGAAAGGCAATCGCCATGAGGGGACATAACTACCGCCCCGACCTGACGAGACAGATCCGCCGATCGGAGCGAGGCGGAAAATGCCATGAACATGGCGTACTCTTCCACAGTCGGAGTACTGTAGGGAAAACCGAATAGCAATTTGAATATTCTTCCTAGCCGATCGCTTAGGTCTGAGCTGTCGATATTGACAAAAGCATCCGAGAGGTGAAACGTTTCCCTCGTATGCTGACCATGCTTATCGTCTTCGCTTTCATCTCTTGCAATGAGAGCTTCGGCCTCATCTTTTGGGATTCCTTTTCTTGATCTCAGATATTCCAACCGTTTTTCTTTGGAACTTGAAATACCAATCAAGAAGAAACCGTGTTGGTAGACCTCTCGCAAAAGCCGAACCTCTTCCGGGTGCTTGAGAGAGTGCAAAAGCTGGACCCGTCCATGCAGTGGTTGATAATCCGTTCTTTTCCGCATGATTTCGGTGATGGCCAGGGCGGCAAGAATGTCACCTCTCCCTGCGTTTGACCGAGCTTCATTTCCGGCCGTCATGTAGGAATTGATTCTTGCCGCTGCAGGTTCTTCAACGAGCACGGTTTCGATTCCAGCAATATTCTTGATTAGCGAACTGATGGATATTTTTTCAGAGGCATATGCGAACTGTTTCAGAAAGTCTTTAACGAGGCTTTCAATCCACTCCAGATCAACTCCTACCGGAGCCACGAATGCAATGACGAGTTCGGGTTTCTGGCTATCCGATATGCTCATCGATTTTCCTTTTTGGATTACATGCAAAGGAATCGAGGTTTTAGACTGTAATTCGATTCAGAAGTGCGTTTGAACGTAAGTCGTAAATGGGGACAATAATTGTCCCTCTTTGGAAAATCTTTCGAGGCGCCCGGATTCGAATCATCAATCACTGCCCCTGCCACTTGGGAATTCAATCATGGGACTTAATTCATTCACAGATCTACCTAGGCGCCGCCGTAGGCACACTAATCTCATACAGAAAGGGCGGCCTCGGCTCCTTCCAGGTCACCCCCAGGTGCTCCGTAGCCCATTTTTCGATGGCCTCATAATAGGTATCCTCTGTCGGAGAGAACATAGGCCTCCAGAATAATTTCTCCATTGGATAAGCAATGTGCAGTCCCTCTATGACATGAACGCGGAAGGAGCGGGGGGCCTGCCTATTCCAGGGATAGGTCATAGGATTCCGGAGGTCGCGGGCCAAGGTCAGGATGGATTTCGGAGACGCGATGAATCCCAAGGCCAGGGCCAGATCAGATTTTTCTCTTGGATCCTTTTCCCTTTTATAGGATTCGATGAATTCCTTTTCCAGCAGGGAGTCGCCAAGCTTTGCCAAAGACTTTCTTGTCGAGAAGTCCGATTGGGAGCGAATCACGCTATTGGTGCGTATCATTCCACGCGCCTTCTCCGAACCGGTTTTTGCGAGAAGCTCTGCGGCATCGGTTATACCAGGGTTGGCAGCGATCCGGCCGATCAGCTCATTTGAGAAATTCCGCAAGTACAAATCTGGGACCCATTTCAACAATTCCCGGGACGCTGCATTTTGGACATCCAGGTCCTTATCTCCAAGGAATGCGACCATTGTATGGATAAGAATCAAGTCAGCGATATAGGGAGGGCCATCAAGCCTTCCATCGTCTTTCGAGACTTCTAGGATACTTCCTAGTTCTAAGAATTCCTCCAGGCAATCAATTTTGGTTTTGGGATCAACGTGCCCCATTTTAGCCGCAAGGGCCTCGTAAACTTTAGGAGACTCCTGGAAACCCTTGATTTCTTCCAGTTCGAACCCGTTTCCTTCTCTAATCTTTGCGATAATCGCATCAGCCGCATGACTTGGGGAGATAATATTGGACATGGATTTTAATCCTTTCGAATTCGAAACCAAAGGCATGAGCAACAAGAGAGTGGAGAATAATTTGATCACTTGCGACCGGGCATTTTTCCCCATTGGGATTCCTTCCGTTCGGGATGGTAGAAAAGAGGCAATGCTCGACCCCTAAGGCCTTCGCCGAGAGAGCCTCCTCCGAACATGACGTTATCTACCTCCGCAATGTCTTCGAATTTGGCATAGGTATGGCCAAGTTCATGGGCGGCGTATATTATCAACTCGTTAAGATTCCCGGCATCGGAAATCAAAGTAGGATTTCCCGATAACCCACCTAAGGGCCAAATCAGTGCCGCCTTGTCCGAGACTTTCAAGTCGAATCCCAGCGGAGCGCTCAGTTCAAGTTCACCAGTGGTGTTGTCAACCGATTTGACCGTTATGAAAACCACCTTCCCCGTAGCATCTTCCAATTTGTACCTGATATTCCCAATGAAATCCAGATATGAGCCGTATTTTTTCAGCGTGATCTTGGAATCCCAACGACCTGCATCTTTTGCGAGGAAATAGGTCCAGCTAAGTTCGTGAACGTGAACAAGGGGTATACCACCCTTAATGCCTAATGCGGTCTTGATCTTTTCCAATTCGGCTGAGTGAAGCCCAGGTTCAAGATTGAGTACGCCATTCTTGAGGCTATCGTACCTGCATTCAATATCCCTTGCAGTTCCGTGAATTTTCCACCATGCGACAGCAGGATGGTAAAGTCGGTTCAAAGCGTGCTGAATCTCCTTGGGTGAAGCCTTCGTAGTAAGCTTGGTTTTGGGCGAACTGGGATCGATAATTCTATAGTAAGTCGCCTCATATTGGACAGGCTTCATTACTGTCACATCAATTTCAGCTACTACAGGGCCGCTCAATCCTCCTACTCTGGCTTCTATCCCGGATTCCTTAAAGGTGCAATCCTTGGCTTCGATTCGGAGGACGATAGGATTAGTGCTCTGGTTTTCTACCACTAAATTGTACATCGAGGCATCTTTGGCTTTGAAAAATAGCTTTCTCCCGGCTACTCCCTCATAGTAGACGTTAACCATTCCTGTTTTCCCCTTTTCAACGCTGATCCGGTCCAGGGTGGAATCCGTCTTGAAGTTGAAAAGGCTTCCGTTGAGATCCTCGCAGACCAACTCACCCGCCTCGTCGTAACCCCAAGGATGATCCTTATGAACCGAAAAAACCACACGCACGACGGAAATCGAGTGGTTCACAGGGCCCAATGGCGGGGAACCGGTGGGAGTGAAAATCAATTCCAAAGTTTCGCTTTTGCCGCTCAGTTGTGAACCAGCATCCACCTTAACAGTCACGACTTGGCTACCGGTATTCTCAAGCTTCAACACCGTACTGGATGTCCTCCAGGTATAGCTCCCAGCCCCCTTGTTGGTCACAGCCTTGAGCTTGAGCGAGGCACCCGGCAGTATCTCGTTTGCTGCCGCATCCTTCCCGTTTTCGGCCATGATTCGCACCGAAAAGATTTCATTCTCCTCATTGACTTCGCGAGGCATTCTTTGCGCCTCGAGAGGTTCCGGTCCATCCGGAGAACCGTTGGTTGGCTTCTTCCTTTGGACGGAAGTTGCCGTTCCTCTGGATGGCATCGCCGACCGGACCAGGTAATACCGCAGGCTTTGGTAGTTGAATCGGCCGCTCCCCACATAAAATGGACTGCGGGATGTCAACGGCTGGAGGCTTTTACACCCTTGATTGGTGAATTCCACCAGTACCGCGCGGGTCGCACATAAGCGGAGGGCCTCCGAACGCGAAATTGGAATCATATCCGGAAGTTAGCCAAAATAGGGTGGAAAGAGGTATTGGAGAATTTGGGATAGTGCTGGGCATCACGGTTGGATTATATTTACCCCTGTGCACCCCATAAAAAGCCGACTTCTTCCCGCCCTTGGCCTGGCGCTGCTCCTATCGAGCTGCGTCTCCAACTCCGACTCCCAGTACGCCAATCCCTATAGCGGTTTGTCCTGTGGCGACAAACTCTCCAAGATGGTCCTGGAACTGCGGGAATTCGAAACGGCAAAACAAAATGGTCTCGCCAAGCGCGCGGTCGACGACTCCGGGAGCACCGTCTCTGGGATCACCGACTCCGGAAGTACAGACTCTGGAAGCATCGACACCCTTCCCCGTACCATTCCCCTCTTTCGAGGCTTTCCGCCCGTGGCCGGTCTGGATCCCTCCAACCCCGGTTTCCAAATCGAGAACAATGACCCGAGGAGCGATACAAATCCTTCCGTGACGCCGCGTCCGGATTCCGGATTCCAAGTCCTCTGGATCCCGCCCTTCGGTTTTTCCGATAGTACCGGCACCAAGCCGGTGTCCGATCCCGTTGGACCCGGTACGCCGGAAACAACCACACCAACGGTATTGCCGCAAAAAATCTCCACTCTCCAAATCATTTCCTCGGAAGGCTATAAAGCCCATATCCGCATCTACGACTATCAGAACAGCCTGGTCCGGGAGATGGACCAGGAATTCGGGACTCACGGCGAACTGGATAATCGGAACCGCTCCGTACCGAACGGCCTGGTTTCCTATCTGGTCTGGGACACCAAGGATTCTGAAGGCAAGCAAGCACTGGATGGGGTTTATCTCTGGAAGGTGAAGCTTAGGCTGACTTCCAACGAGGTGATCGAGATGACTCAGAAGACGGGGCTGATCGGGGATGAGTGTACGGCAGTACAGTAGCCGGTTCAATCATTGACCAGCCGCTGGGCTATTGAGGCTCCAATCGCCAGCATGGACCTCACCTCATTCGCGTCCACGATCGGCTTGCCGAATAGCAAATGCAAATTTGCGCACCATTTGGCCAGATAAAAAGTGATGAGTAAAACCAGATAATTGAATATCTGATTTTAAGCACTCCAAGAAATATCGGCTAAGCGAGGCCCGCGAGCAATGGAACGAAAAATGTGTTCAACTCGCCAATCACCGAATGGGCAAGATTAGCCTTTGGCTTAGCCAAGGAATGCCTCCAAATACGGACCAAGGACTTTCGAGACTCCGCGCAATTCAGCAAACCTCCTGATATCCGTCGGAGCCGCCTTCTTTGAACGCAAACCTTCCTTAAGCGCTTCCACGGCAACCTCCATTCCGATTTTGTTCCGATAACGAAAGCAATCGGCGATGGTTTTTGCCAGGCTATAAACTCTCACCGTGATACCGTTCACGGGTTGTATTTCAATACCTTCCCGAAAAGCCTTTCCTGAAAACCGAACAACACGCAAATCCATGGACATGCCTCTTGGCTTCCAATCTCCTTGCTCGATGGCAATCCAAATGGATGGATGCAGTTGGGTCGACACGCCATGGACTTCCAATGCTGTCAGCAAACAAAAAACCGCCTTGGGAGCCTTGATGGCGACTTCGAGGAAACTTTCCTTGCCTGAAATCGGGACGCCAGGAAGGGAGTATAGACCTCTTGATATCCTGAGTAGCATCCCTTGCTCCACCCAGCGCACCAGCGCCGTTCTGGAGACCCCAAGGGCTTCCGCTTCTGAAGCGCGAAATGGCCCTTTTACAGCCTTTTTTCGGAGGGATTGAGGAAGTAGTGTGTTGCGAATCATAAGCATATAATACACATATAATTATGATTTGAAACAGTCAAAAAACTATATATCCATATTTCTCATTTGTTGATTTGGCCATTTTCTTTACATGTGGAGAGCCTCATGTAAAGAAAAACCGGTTTTCTTTACATGAGAAGGTATTCGGGCTCTATTCCGACCACTCCGCCACCCACTCAAATCGGCCTTCCAAACAGGCGTTGGGAAGATCCAAAGACTTTCCATTGGGGCGGCATTCAATATCACCTTCAGACCGTTCAGTCCCTTCTGCAATGGATACTCGCAAACCATCTCTGTAAGTATCGGCTCCATAACCGCCTAGGAGACTTTTGCAATCAATATTTTGGAGGTACAGGCCGAAGGTATCCCCATCAAGCGGTATTGGGGCCCCTTGTCCCTTTTGGCTGGCCAACCAAATAGAGTAAATGCTCACTCGCCAATTTTCGAGAAATAAGAGTTGATGAAAGCCAAATCAAATTGACTCGAACTCTACCGATCTCACATAAAATCAATGTCTTAGAGGCGTTTGGGTGCACGGCGAAAAAAAATATGGCACTCGAATCCAAATCGAAGATAAAGAGCGAATGATCCTATATTTTTTAACAAAAATCCCGAGGCAAAATGAAGACTTTAGAAGGCCCGCCGACTGAACTTGAGGAAATATCCTTGAAAAACAAGGCAAATTTCCTCACGAAACAGATTCCACCGCCGATTTTTGCTAGGCACGAAACTTTCCACCCAAGATTTGGGTGGCTAAAAAAAGGTTTCGACAAAATCATTGAAGACGAAGCGATTTTTCTCTCCCCAGATGCACCGGTGCTACTCGGGGTCGGAAAGAACATGGTTCAGGCAATTCGCTTTTGGTGTACTGCTTTTAAAGTGGTGGACGAGCACCAAAATAAAGGCGAAAAAGCCCGAAAAGGTAAGCCAAGCCAATTTGGAAAGAGGCTTTTAGATGATACAGGGTGGGATCCATATCTTGAGAATACAAATTCTCTCTGGCTCTTGCACTGGCATTTACTTAAGCAACCATGCACAGCTACTGCATGGTATTTCTTTTTTAATTACTTCCACCAACATGATTTCACAGTAAACGAATTTTCTGATGGCTTGATAGATTTTAAGAAAATTAATTATCCAAATTCGAAAATTGTCGATGAATCTTTGCACAAGGATGTCTCTTGCCTTTTGAGAATGTACGTGTCACATTCAGAGTTAAAACAGCCGGCTGAAGAATCTTTAGACTGTCCGTTTACAAATCTGAATCTCATCCAAATTGACGAAACGAAAAGATTCAGATTCAATACTGGCGAAAAATCGAACCTCTCTCCAGAAATATTGGTTTCGGCATGTTTGGACTTCGCATCAATGGAATCTGACCAACCAGGTACGATTTCAATCACGCGCTTGCTGTATGATATTGGCAGCCCTGGATTAGCGTTTAAAATTTCCGAGAGCTTTATTTGCGCAGCAATTGAAAATATTGTCACAAGAAATTCAGATATCACCTTTTCTGAAACAGCCGGGCTGATCCAGCTGGGATTCAAGAGAAGACCGTCGGATTTAAAGGAACTAATTCTCAATTCCTTCTATAAGAAAAACCGGTAGGGGAGATTTAAATGCCATTATTAAGCGAGTATATCAAGCTTTCAAGACGGTATACCCGTTCTATAAATCTTGAGCGCGACCTGCACGATTCGGACGCGCTCAATGGGTACATCCCTACCGAAAATACACGCGATGTATTGAACAGATTCTTTTTAGCTTATTCGACGCCAAAGTCTTGTCGAGCATGGACATTAACAGGTCCGTACGGATCCGGCAAATCTGCTTTTGCACATTTCCTTCTTTCACTATACGGAAATGAAGCCGATCCTATTCGTGCAAAGGCCCAAAAAATATTACGGGAAAATATCGGTAATTCGATTTTGCCTTTCAAAAGCTATAAGGCAAACCTTTCTGACCGCGGAGTTGTCAGGGCCATTGCAACAGCTCAAAGAGAACCCATTTCAAACACAATTATTCGAGCCCTTTGGAGGGGAGTGCAACTTTTTTGGCGGGAGAACAGGGGAAGAAATCCAAGCTGGGTTGACGATCTAGATGACTTAGTCAAAAAAATATCAAAGGGTAAGCTCATCCCTGCGGCAACGGCCTATGAATTTGTTCAAACGGTTTCGCAAGCTACCGATCACGGACTGCTTATAGTCATAGATGAATTGGGTAAAAATCTTGAATATGCTGCCCAAAATCATACTACAGATGACTTGTTCCTTCTCCAACAAATCGCTGAACTTCCGTCCAATGAAGACTCTCCAAAGGTTTTCATAGTCGGCCTCTTGCATCAATCCTTTTTGGACTACGCGCATATTCTTCCAAATGGCCAGCGGAATGAGTGGGCAAAAGTACAGGGGCGATTTGAAAGTATCCCTTTCGTAGAATCACCAGACCAAACCCTTAAGCTGTTGAGCCAAGCAATAATCAGGAAAAATACCGGACCGGTCCAAGATAGGGTGTATTCCTGGGCCAAAAAATGGCGTGGTGCCTTTGGCGAAGATCCCTATGTTCTAAGGACGTTGGGCGAATCCTTACCTAACCTGTTCCCCCTTCATCCCATCGCGGCAATATCACTTCCAATTTTGTGCAACAAGTTTGCACAAAATGATCGGTCCTTGTTTACGTTCCTGACGGGATCACAACCTCATTCTTTCAATAATTTTTTAAAGGAAGAAAGTTGGAGTGAAAACCAAACAAGGTCTCTGCAACTTTATCGTGTTTATGACTATTTCGTGGATTCGGCAGGAATCGCGATGAATTCGCGACCCCAAATGCAAAGGTGGGTAGAGATCCAAGGCCGAATTGATGAAGCGAAACACCTAAGCCTTGAATCTATCGTGGTTTTGAAAACAATAGGCCTTCTAAATCTTGTATCCCTATCAGGGCCGCTTAGGGCTACACGTCGCTTGGTGGTAAATGCCTTGCTTGATAGAGCTGATGACCCAAAGAAATCCGAATGGGAAAAATCCATTGATGACCTGATCAACCAAAACCTTATTATCTGGCGGAAACAGATTGATGAGCTTCGAATCTGGGAAGGCTCTGACTTCGATATCGAAAAAGCAATTTCTGATTCAGCATCAACAATTCAGATTTCCCTGGCGCATACGTTGTCTAAAAGCTGGCCGCTGCGACCTCAATTGATCCAACGCCATAGCTATAAGAGCGGAACTTTGCGCTTTTTTCAAAGGTTGTACATCGATAAATCGGAACAACTCCTTGAGCTTTCTCAAAAGCCAACTGAATTTGATGGCGTCATTTGCTTTTGGATAGGCGCCACCCCAGAGTTTGATGAGCTACCCAATTTTAAGACTGCGGACGGAAAGCCTATCGTATTAGTTGTTGGGAGACAACAGTCTGTTCTTCAATCTCTTTGCAAAGAATATTTGGCGCTAAGGTCAATCGAAAACAAAACGCCTCAGATTCAAAATGATGGCGTGGCGCGGAGGGAAATTAAGCAAAGAATTTTCATTTTAAAAAATTCAATTGCCGAGTCGATTCAACGCTCATTTGATTTTTCTTCGGAAGAAATTCTGGTAGTTATCGAAGGAGTAAAGTCAAAGACAACAGGTGAATCTCGATTTCATTCTGAGCTTTCAGACCTAGCTGACAAAGTTTATTCGAAATCCATGGTCCTTTGGAATGAACTGATTAATAGAAAAGAAATTACTGCCCAAGCAGCCAAAGCTAGAAGCGAATTAATTGAAGCAATCCTAACGAAGTCAAGCATAGAGCGACTTGGCCTAGAAGGCAATGGGCCTGAATGCACAATTTATGAATCGATTCTTAAGTCTACTGGAATGCATCATGAGGAAAATGGAAAGTGGACAATTGGTCAGCCGAAAGCAAATAGTTCAATCCAGGAAGTTTGGATAGCGATTCAAAACTTCTTTTTATCAGCCGTAGACCAAAAGAAACCCCTAAGCGCCCTATACGATCACCTATATGCTCCTCCATATGGAGTTAGGCAAGGACCGCTCCCAATCATGCTGGCGGCATTTTTGGTGCAGCATACGGATGATATCAGCATTTTCTATGAAGGGAGCTTTATTCCCTCCCTTGGGCCTGAAAACTTTGAGTTAATAGTGAAGGCTCCCCACAAATTTGAATTCAAATATTTTGAACTCACAGGGCTAAAAGCACAGTTCTTCAAGGAACTTGAATCCATCTTTTCAAATTCAAAAGATCCCGGTAACGTCCAAACCAGAACCTTAACCTTGCTAAGGGTAGTCAAGCCTCTCATACGGTTTATACGTGGATTACCAGCCTATACGCTCAAAACCAAAAACATCAGCAAGGAAGCAATGGAGGTTAGGAAGGTACTCCTTGAAGCAATTGAACCCGATCATCTCTTGTTTGAACTATTGCCACGTGCATGCGGAATTGATCCTATTCAATTCAAGGATGGCGGCGATATTGAACGGGCAAAACTTCTTAAGAAAAAGGTTGTCGCCGTTTTAAAAGAGCTGCAATCAGCTTATGAAGACCTGTTAAATTCGAACAAAAAACTTATTTACGAGGCCTTCTCGGTTCGCAGCCAGGCAGAGAATATCCGAGAGGATCTCAGAGTACGGGCAAGCTACTTGCAAGGTCAATGCTTAGAAATGAGACTTAGGAGCTTCCTGTATGCGGCAACTAATGAGGACGCTACCGAAAAGGAATGGCTTGAAGGTCTAGTGATGGTCATTGCGGACAAACCCGCGGAGTCGTGGCTTGATGACGACCAGCTTGGGTTCGAGATGAACTTAAGTGATATGGCTCGCAGGTTCATGAATCTCGAAGCCTTGCAAAAGGAATTCGCCCAGGCGCCATCGGCGGCATTCGATGCCAGGAGAATTACCATTACTCAGCCGAATGGACAAGAAATCCACCAATTGATTTGGATAGACAAGGAAAAGCAAGAAATAATTGATCATTGGGTGGATAACATTTTAAAAAGCGAAACAATTCGGGGTAACGAATCGCTAAAGCAAGTCCTCGTTGCCGCACTAATGGAAAAGGTTTTTTCCCAAGAAAAAATCAAAAGAGAAAAAATGGGTTCCGGAAAGAACGGTAAAAAATATGCTTGAAAAAAAAATTCGCCACATTATGGGTTTATCTGGAGGCAAGGACAGCGCCGCTCTTGCCATTTACCTTTATAAAAAAATCCCAAACCTCGAATATTTCTTTTGTGACACTCACAAAGAATTACCCGAAACCTATGAGTTTCTGGATAGAATTAAGGCCAGACTCGGAATAAAAATTGAATATTTGAGCGCAGAGAGAGGCTTTGATCACTGGCTAAACGTATATGGCGGCTACCTGCCTTCACCAAAATCTAGGTGGTGCACGAAACAATTAAAAATTGTTCCCCTCGAAAAATTTGTAGGGGAAGATGACGCCATAAGTTACGTGGCCATACGCGCCGATGAAAATCGCGAAGGATATATTTCCACAAAACCCAATATTAAAGCGGTTTTTCCTTTCAAGGAGGCTGGCATTGATTTGGCGGGAGTCAGGAAAATTCTTGATGAAAGTGGCATAGGAATTCCCTCCTATTACGAATGGCGCACAAGGTCAGGGTGCTATTTCTGCTTTTATCAGCGGAAATATGAGTGGGTTATGCTTGCACAGGAGCACCCTGATTTATTTGCAAAGGCCATTGAGTACGAAAAAATGCATAGTGATGGCCGGACATTTACTTGGACTCAAAAAGAAACGCTGGAGGAGTTGATCGCCCGGAAGGACGAAATTCTCGCCGACCATGATAAAAACCTCTTAAGGACTAAAAAAGCAAGCCCTAATAAGCCCCTTTCAGCTATTCTTGGGCAAGTTTTAGATGCGGAAGACGATTCACTTCCATGTCAAATATGCCATTTATAAAAGCAGACTATTCGGACTCGAAAGAACCTACGACGAATACAACTCTGTTCCCAAAAACCTAACTGACAGACGAGGTAAAGTGAGCGAATCAAGTGTAGTGGAAAAATCCTGCTTGGATTCCAAATGGATTAAATTCCTCCGTCAGTTCGGTCCAATCCCCCAAAATGATAATATGTATGACGAGGTAATCCGGGCATCCGCACGGAGAGCCAATATCAAGCCAATAGTTTTTGAAACGGAATATTTGCAGGAGGTTGTGGAAAACTTTCAATCTACAGCCCCGGTTTCCATTATTCTCACTGGGACCGCCGGTGATGGGAAGACCTTTTATTGCCGGCAAGTCTGGGTAAACCTAGGAGGCTCGGAAGAGATTTGGAATGGTGGAGCAAAAATCCCGAAAATATTGGCGTTAGATTTACCTTACAAAAAGCTTTTCATCATTAAAGATCTTTCCGAATTGGATGATACCGATTCGAATTTTCTTTTCCAAATTGCAACCGATCTACTTTCTTCAAACCCATTGAATGTGTACCTCATCGCAGCTAATGACGGGCAATTGGTCGACCGATGGAAAAGTCTTGGTTCGGACCCTATTATTGAAAAAGTGAAATCTGGGATTGAAGAGCATCTGCTTAACGGCAAAAGCGATACAGTTCAATGCAAGCTATTCAATTTGAGCAAGCAAAATGCATCAATGATGCTGGAACGGATCATCGAGTCAATTGTCCAGCATCCTGGCTGGGACGGGTGCAAGGGATGTAAGTATTTGGTTGAGACGGCAACCAGAGCAAGGTGCCCAATTTTGGAAAACAAAGCTCGCCTTCAAGGGAAAGAGGGCGAGCGTCTCTTAAGAACGAGGCTTGCTGAATTAATTGAACTTAGCGAGCTAAATGAGACCCACTTTCCGGTGCGACAACTCTTGATCTTAATTTCTAATGCGATTTTAGGCCATCCCGACGTGGATCTTCACCTCATGACGTGTAAGGACGTTGAAAAGATCCTTGAATCTGGTTCGAGCCATTTGGCCAGTGTTTTCAGAAACATCTTCGGTGAAAATTTATCCAAGCGCAAAAGAGAGACCACAGATGTTTTCGAAAAACTTGGTCGTTTTGGGATTGGAAGTGAAACCAGCAATAGCATTGACAACATTCTTGTTTATGGCGAGGATGATCCTGAGTTGACCCCTCTTTACAATGAATTGGTGTTATCAGATAAGGTTTTCGGAATCAATCCCCAGCAGCAGGCGGTAAAGAGGAATTACCTCGAAGGAGTCCAGGGCAGCGATTCAGAACCTTTTTTAAATCTCCTGAGGGCTCACAGGCAAAGAATATTTTTCACTATGCCTGAAAGAATGGTTGGTGAACTCCGGTTATGGGACTTGACTGTGTTTCAAAATGCGGGAGAGTATCTATCCCTTACTCGAATTTTGAAAAGCAGAAAACCCATTCATCAAACCCTTGTGAAGAAAATCGTCAAAGGAATGAATCGGGTTTTTACTGGAATGCTTCTATTTAATCAGGAAGAAATTGTTTTGGCAACTTCAGGCAGCCATTCACAAGCCAAAACAAGTCTCATTTTGGAAGACTTCATTTCGGTTCCGAAGAAGCAAGGCGAAAGTGTTTCTATCCAACTAGGACAAGATTTAGGATTGCAAAAAGATGTACCGGTCCTATGTGTTACAATTGGAAAATCCCCTGACCTCCAGCCAATTTATCTACCGCTAACTCTGTTAAGATTTGAATTCCTTTGCAGAGTAGCGGATGGCGTACTCCCGAGTAGCTTTTCGCTTGAATGTTATGAAGATATGCTAGCCTACAAATCAAGCATTTTAAAGCAACTCGAAAAAAGAAGAATGATTGACAACGATGGAATTCCCACCGTGGGACTGGATATCAGATTCCTAGAATTGAAACCGGACGGCTTCGTTACTACTCGTACAGTGGATGTGAAAATTCAATGAGAAATAGAATCCCACGCCCCCTGAATATCGGGCAAAATGAGATGTGGATTGACGAAGCAATATGGGGGCATCGCTTACATGATGAGCAATCTCCCTGGCTATGCTTCCTTGAATTTCTGGGAGTTCTATACTCCGAGCATAAGAAAGGATCCGCCTTCGTAGAAGCAAAGCCCAACACCCTAACTTATGCGCCGCAGATACAGTTAAATATTCGCAACATCTTGTTCAACAACCCGACTATGGGCGTCATTGTATCAGAAACAAGAAATGATCAAGATAGATGGACGAGATGGCTTGAAAGAATGAATAGCAAAGCAGCCAATCGGGAGCCAACCGATTACTCTTATTTAAGGAATCATTTTGATTCTTTCGATGATTTTTTCTTTGTAGTTAAATTTCTTAGGTCTTCTGCAATAGAAGGAAACAGCAATAAGCGGTGGAGTTCAAAATTTGTATTCCCTTATGGGCCCAATTGCCTGTATGAGGATCTCAATTTCAAGAATGATGGATTTTCAAACGACAGAAGATTTTTCGGTAGGACCGGAGAAATCCTTTATCTCATGCTTTGCCGGAGTGGCAAGGGTAAGGAAATACTCGAAAAGCTTGCTCCGATTGTATTTAACGAAACTTCAAAATGGAACATTTTAGGAGGAATTCTACAAGGTAGTCCGCAAAATAATGAGGCGAAGGGCGGGACCTATCTGCCCTATGAGTTTGAACCGGAATACGGTGATATTGCCTCCGATTGGCTATCAGTCCTAAATTTGCGATTGCCCGGATATGATGCCCTACCTCATTTGGTAACACTACTAGGCTTCCACCTAATTCGATACCAATTAAATCAATCCCGGATTGAACTCGGTGAGATGGGGAAGGCTACCTTTATTTTTGAAATTGTCGCTCCGAAGAAAACAATTATACGAGATTTGGCCGCAGAATCCTTCAGCGAAAACAACAGCCTTCCGCAGCAGGCCATAGAGAAAATGATCAAGGATATTTTTTCCACCTCTGAATGGGAGCAGGCAAAATCTTCAAATGACCCTCAGGGTCAGGCCATTAAACTGTTACAGGAAAAATTTGCATGGCCAAACAAACAAAATGAGACGGCTCTTCAGATCCAAGAGCCCGATGGGCTAGCAAAATACTTGGTGGATTGCTCACTCGCTCGACATAAGCAACACCTTGGAAAATTCCACGGTACCTGGGGTAGACTAATTGGGTTATCCTCACGTCGGGTAAGCAGAAGAACAAGGTATGCACCGACAGACAGTTTTTTAAAAAGTCTCGTAGTTTCAAATGTCAAAAGCCGAATGGAATACCAGGAATTCCTTCGCATCCTTTTTGAAAGATATGGAATAATTATCGGTGAGAAACAGGCCTTTGGCAATCCGCTAATCCAATCCTTAAACGCCGATAAAGAGTCCTTTGCTGACAATTCAAGAAGACTTGAGGAGCGCTTATCTAGCCTAGGTCTATTGAGGCGATTATCCGATGCCTGCGCTTACGTAGAAAATCCCTTGGTAACGATGGAGAAGACCACGTGAATTCAATTGAGTTGATAGGTCAAGTCGGCGCAGAAACTTTAAAAAGGGCCTTGGAAAAAGAAGGTGACAACTCAGGAGACAATGGTGTCGCACGATTTATTATGCACCAACTTACAGGGAATCAAGTCGGTCAAATTGTTCGAGAAATTCTAGATGATCCAATTTTAAAAGAAAAAATTGAAATTAAAATTCCAAGGGAATTTGTGGAAAGTGAAGGGTTGCCGGAGGAGACTTTAACCAGCGAAAGAACCACAGCCCTCAGGCATGCTCCTTGTACGAAAGCTGCACTTTTACTTGCCAATACCAATGATGACCAGGATCAGTCCTTAAAAGACATAACAAGACTAGGAGCTTCTGAATTTAAAGAGTCGCCAAATATTTGGGTGGCAATCGCCTCGCGCGGACTACCGCTTTTACCGGAAATGCATCTCCACTGGGCATGCGCCCTTAGAGGCCTTTTGCTTGCCCATGAGGTCAGTTTAGAAGACTATGCGAATTATATTAAGCTAACTGCCGAACGCATTAGGATTGACTCTGTACCCCTGTATGACGCTCTTGGTTGGGCCCTCCCCGCCCTTCGATTGCCGAGAAATTCTGGCCGCTTTGTATCCATTAAAAGCAGAGATTTTAATAACCCTGGTGCCTGGAAACGTTCGTTCGGTGAGGCTTTCCAGAAGTTACAACCGTTGCTGAAAAAGCAAACATCTTCGAGGCAAATTTTAGAACCCGAGGTATTGCAACTTCAATTCGAGTCAGTAAAGGATCAAATTCCATCAGAGGCGCACGGCGTGGTCCAGGCTTTCATCAACGCGGGCCCAAACTGGACTGAGCAGTCCGCTGCCCTATCAGAATTAGAGTGGGAGCAACAAAGCATATGTCAGGTTTTTTCAGGGATCAAAACCGAAAAAATTAGTCTTGCCGATGAAACGATCCATTTTTTTGACTTTGCACATCCTAAGGCATTAACTGAAGACGATTCAAAATACTTGGTCACCTTAAGGCAAAGAAAAACGAAGGAACCCCATGAGGAAGATAAGGAGTTCTTCGAAAAGCACAGGAATGAATTGCATGATGATAAGCCACTAAAATCAAAGTGGGACAAATTTATTTATGGCAAAAACATTGAGTGTACAGATTTTTTGGTCGGCTTAATAAGCGCATTGGAACGCCTATATGAACAAGCGGCACCTTTTTCTGGAAAAAAGAAACTCATTATCAGAGCTCAGCGAAAAACAAAAAAAGCCTGGATGGAGCTGAATACTGACCTTGGTTTATTTTTTTGCCTGAGATATCGTGGCATTGAAAAAATGACATCCCCATTCATAGATTGGGAAGTGTCGAACCTTTTTTCATTCGATAAATTAATTAATGAACTACTACAGCAAGAGGCCAAAAAGCGGAAATATCCTATTAATACATCCTCTGCTAAATCGGCTACCCAAATAAAGTTTGAAATCGAGCTTCAATTTTCTGGTACCCAGGTTAAAAGGTCTCAGGTAACCCAACTTATTTGGATGGGAAATCCCAATTCAATTGGAGGGCAAATTTATGATGACTTGGACAGATTATCCAAAAAACCATTCGTACGCCATGAAGTTTCTCGGCAGCCCATTAACAAAAAGGGTCAACTTCAATCGATTTCATTAGAGGATGTTTCCTCCCTTGATGCTGCTTTCAGGCAAGATGCAGGGTCCTTAATCGGAACATATCACCTTGCTAATGATTTTGGGAAACCCTATTTGAAAAAAATTGAAGAGGCCGAAAAGCAGAATCGACTCGATAAAGATGGGGCATATGCCATTAAGCATGCCTGGAATACTTTTTCAGAAAATTACAAAAGCGCATTGGTTAACTGGTTAACCAATGGTGTCCAGTGTCCTGAAATTCTGACGCAGGCCTATGCATTTGGCGCGCTCTTAGAAATCTTGAAATTGCATTGCCGCGGTGACCTCAACCGGAAAGATTTTTGGGAGCCCATTCTTCAAATAGGCAATATTGATATTGTCGGAGGGGCCCCAGCTGCAATTATCGCTCCCTGGCACCCTTTACGGTTAGCTTCTATCGCCGTTAAAACAAGGCTTGTTGCCGGGCTTTTCAAACGAATACTATCCAGAGAAGATGTCAATTTTGGTGATTCCAGGCTATTTTTTGCTGATCTCAAAGAGGAGTTACTCCATCCATTTTACCCTGAAGTATCTGTCGGCCGTACTAGCGGCGCATTTCAACTACTGATAGCGACCGATACTCTAAACGATTATAGCCTAATGGAAATGTCAACGAGAAGTGATATGGATTCTGCCACAAATGAATCGCCTAAGGATTCGGCAAATAAAATTGTCGACCTCGTAGATCGGTATTTGACACTCCAGCCGCATGAGCAAGCGAATTTAAGCCTTGCTCTTTACAACTGCGACTCAACAGGGCTTCCTATAGCCGCAGTGGAGGCTTTGGCGGCTTTTAAAGAGGACGAAGAAGTTCGGTGCAATATTGTGCTAAAGCACAACGACAATGTGAAGTTAAGTCACTTGTATTCCGAAATGCTGGAAAGCGTTGATTCCGACCCCGATGCCGCCGTGGCAAGCGAGAATTCTAGAGATTTTATGGCAAAGCTCCGTGTAGGAATATTGCTAGATGCCGCGCCAAAGAATAATTCCACCGATGGGAAGCTGGTCGATATTGTCTTTCTTCAGGATGTCGTTTCAAGGAGGGCGTCATGCAGCTGGGTTTCACAGAACTTCATTGAGGTCCCTCCGAATATCCTTGATCATATTCCGCCGAGGTGGTCATACAAAAGATCGGCAGCTGAGGATGAGCTGAAATCTTCATCATATATTGTTTGCCCAAGACAACCAGCCTGCGGACTTGCCTATCTTGATGCCGTATTTTCACTCACTACAAATGAATCGGCCCCTAAGGATTCTCACAAGTTGCCGATAAGGCAAATCGCATTCCACGATGGATCAATTAACTCTTTATTCGAAGAAGTTCATAATTTGGCCGAGTGGGTGGTTAACTATGACACCCTTTTAGATAAGCGATTGCTTAAGAACCAAAACATCAATATTATTCGGTACCAACGAAACCGCTCGCAAGGCCGAAATTTACTTGTATCCTCCACCTCACAAACTAGGGTATTGATAGCTTTAGTCATACGTCGACTAACGGAGTTAAATCTTGGTATTCCCCCTGAGTCCATTCATGAATTGGCAAAAAAGCTTATTTCGGAAGCCGGGGAAGTTTCTGGTGATATAGTCATGCGGGCTGCTAAGAGAGGCGTATTCGCTGGTGAATTGTTAGGACTGGTACTAAGCAAGCTTCTTGTAAAGTCAGAAATCTCTGCGACTCAACCGGTTATTTGGTTTTCTCTGGACGAGTATGCGGATTGGCTTGGACAAAAAGAGGAGAAAATCGCCGATATTCTTGCCCTGAGTGTGTACGAACGTCAAGGGGAGACGATCTTAAAAATTGTTGTAACCGAATCCAAATATATCGACACTACGGGAGCTTCTGAGGCGAGGCGCAACTCCTCTCGGCAATTAACCGATACTGTGAAGCGGATTGAAGATGCCCTTTTTGGTG
Source organism: Fibrobacterota bacterium (assembly GCA_028287505.1). GTDB lineage: Bacteria > Fibrobacterota > Fibrobacteria > UBA11236 > UBA11236 > Chersky-265. The sequence goes on from JAQBPN010000006.1 coordinate 35,926, forward strand.
ACCCAGGCCGGCTTGACAGAGATTTATGGCTGTATCGACTAAGTGATTTGATTTCCGAGGGAATCCCAAATGGCCTCGCTGCCAACAGAATGTTCGATGCCATTCGAGACAAGGTTCGCCTAGGGGAGGTAAAAATTGATATCAAGGGATATTCCCATGTTTTTGTCCATGGGCCTTCTGGTTCAGCGTACCCGAGTGATCAGGAAGATTTGGGTTCAACAAGCAATTGCTATCAAGAGGTGTTTGACAGGGAGAGTGTTCGAAATTTGGTTCTAAATTACCTGAAAAATGAGTCCATATCAGAGATTAGGAAAAAGCTTGGTGACAAAAAGCCTTGGGACTTTGAAGTCCCAAAGATGCCTGCACCCAGAGTCTCCTGGGTGGACAGGCAAGGCCTTTCCCCTGAGGATATTTCGCTTGGCGAAAGGGTTCAAAACAGTAACTATCCGAATGCTTTGAATCCATATTCAATTGAATCTACACAGCATTCTCTGCCCCAGAAGGATGGCGGGTATCCCATTGGAACCGACGCCCCCTCTGCTGAAGATGATCAGCCGCATGAATTGAAAAATAGCGGTCTTGTCGAGCAGCCTGAGGTCGAGGATATCGTACTGCCGTACTCCCCAGCCGTCAACAAATTGATTTTGGAGAATAGCCTCGGGCTTGCAACTAGCCCAGAGGACTTTCAATGGCTCGAAACAATCGGAATGACATTACGGACCGCCCTTGTTAGCTATGACCTTCAAGCAAAGATTCTCGGGTCGAGGCTAACCCCTAACGCTGCTGTTGTTCGACTCAAAGGGACAGATCGTTTAAGGACAGAAGATATTGAAAAAAAACAGTCCCAACTTTTAACTACCCATGCTTTGCAAATCATTAGTATTACCGGAGTTCCTGGTGAAATCGTAGTGGCAATTGCCAGACCAAAACGTCAAACTATTTCTCTTTGGGACCTATTAAAGGAGAGGAAAATAAATAGGTCAGATTCCGGGATTAACATGAGCTTCATCCTAGGCGTCAGGGAGCTCGATGGCGAGCAGCTTTTCTTGAACTTATCAGGGCCGTTTGGAGGAAGTGTTCAGCATGCCCCACATACCCTAATTGCTGGAGCTACTGGTAGTGGAAAATCTGTGCTATTGCAAAATTTGGTTTTAGATATATGCCTTACCAATTCACCAAGACTTGCAAACATTTACCTCATCGATCCTAAAGGTGGAATCGACTACCCAGGCCTGGAGAAATTACCTCATCTAAAAGGTGAGGTAATAGTCGACCAAGGTAAAGCCATGGAAGTTCTGGAATTCTTGGTACAAGAAATGGACCGCCGATATCAGCTTTTCCGAGGGAAGGCCTCAAACCTTCTTGAGTACAATTCTAAGGTAGGATTTGAAGGACACCTCCCCGCGATTTGGCTAGTACATGACGAATTTGCAGAATGGATGATGATTGACACATACAAGGATGCGGTATCTGTTAGCGTCCAAAGGTTAGGAGTAAAAGCCCGTGCAGCTGGTATTCATCTTATTTTCGCAGCCCAAAGGCCTGACGCGAATGTTATGCCTGTACAGCTTCGCGATAATCTTGGAAATCGCCTTGTGCTTCGAGTCGAGAGCATTGGTACTTCAGAAATAGCTCTGGGTGCAAAAGGAGCGGAAAGATTGCTTGGGAAGGGACATCTCATTGCGAGGTTAAGTGGTGAACCGGATTTTATCTTTTCACAGGTGCCCTTTCTTTCCAATTCAGATGTGGCGCGGATCGCCGAAGCACTAAACGATAGCAAGTGATATGAGCCCGATTTACCTAGATAACCATGCCACAACCCAGGTTGACCCTCGGGTTTTGAGCAAAATGCTGCCATTTTTTTGCGAGGCATTTGGAAATTCATCAAGTCAGGATCACATTTATGGTGATCAGGCCTCCGCGGCTGTTGAAGAAGCTCGCTTTGAAGCTGCAAAATTAGTCAACGTAGACCATCGGCGACTCTACTTTACCTCAGGTGCAACCGAAGCAATCAACATTGGAATAAAGGGGCTAGCGCTTGACCGCAAAAATGCAAGGGGGAAGATAAGGATAGCTGTGGCGCCAATCGAGCATCATGCCGTTCTTGAAACGTGTAAGGAACTTTACAGCCTTGGAACTGCTGATATCGAATCAATTCAAATCGATTCCCAGGGGCGGATTGATTTAGACCAGGTTCAAGCCCTTTGCGAATCCAACATCGATTTGCTTTGCATTATGGCGGCAAATAATGAAGTTGGAAACCTCTATCCAGTTAGTGAGATCTGCAATATTGCGACGAAAAATGGAGTACCTGTCTTTTGCGATGCTTCACAAGCTGTAGGGAAAATTCCATTTGATTTTTCCGCTTTGGGAATATCTATGGCCGTTTTTTCAGGCCACAAAATGTACGGCCCAAAAGGCGTTGGCGCATTGTTTGTATCAAGTGATATTAAACTTTATCCTGTGCTGCATGGGGGCGGCCAAGAGCGTGGAATGCGTCCAGGTTCATTGAATGTTCCCTGCATTGTTGGGTTGGGTGAGGCTTGCCGGCTTCAAGGCTTTGAAATGGAAAGCGATGATCGCCGGATACGGGCCCTCCGAGATTCATTACAAAGGTTTTTTCAAAATGAAATTGATGATGTGGTGATTAATGGTGATGAAAATTATAGGCTCGCCGGAAACTTAAACGTTTCATTCATTGGCGTTCCAAATTCTGCCGTAATTTCGCGTGTACGGAATGCCCTTGCGATTTCTACTGGCTCTGCTTGCAGCGCTGGTGTTGATGCACCTTCTCATGTATTATCTGCAATGAGGCTTGAAGCCGATGTTATTGAAGGTGCCCTTAGATTCGGAATAGGCAAATTCAATACTGGTGAAGAATTAACAAATGCCGCCAGAATTGTCTCCGATGCTGTTAAAGAAATCAGGAGAATTGTGCGAAGCGGTTTTTAGATGGGCTAAGAGTTTTCTGAATTCGGATTGGGGGAGGATCTATCATCTCCTGCGATTGCGGCAGGTTCCTCTCGAACAGCTATTACAATACCCTTTTGTTTTAGTTGAATTCCAGACAAAGAAATATTTATTCTTGTCGTCCAGGCGATTTGCTTCGCTTGAAACCCTGGAGTTCCTGGATCCATTTGAAGTATTTCCCTGAATGGTCCTCCTACCACAGCAGGAATTCTTACCCCTCTTTCCAAGGCGATTAAAAGATCTCCATTTTCTTTTAGCGCCTTCAGTTTTTCACGAAACGATGGGTGAACCAATGTTGGCTCAACGTCCTGTATTCTTTCACAAATTTCTTCACAAGCATCCTCCGACATTGTTAGTCGCATTTCTTTTTGGCCATTTTGTCCCACATAACAGACTCCGGGGTCAACCCCCAACGAGGAAACAGATAGTTGTCGTCCAGTTCCGGCAACCTCTGGATAATAAACCTCAACCTGTACAGGGAATGTCGCCGGCATTGGGACAATTAAACCAATCCTCCCGATATTTGCCAAAAGCTTTTGCTGAAGTTCAAAGGCGCTTGACTCTCTTAGCCGAGCGACAACCTTTGTCGGGCCGCCTTCTTGAAGGTATTTTTCAATTTGCTCCCTTGAAATTGCCTCAACGTGCTTTAGGTCCCATTTAATCCAATATGTGGATTCATTGAGCTTTATAATTGGGGTTCGGATAGGAGTTTCTTCATATTTCCAATCCGTCGGTTTCAGTTCCTTCATACTCCCAACCAAGAGCAGCACTCGCTTAGTGCCTGTTTCTCGCTGGAGATCACATGCAGGAGTCATTACAACAAAAATATTTTCTTTTGCCAAACCTTTAAGGGGCCCATCTATTTCAGCTGGATCAATTTCCTGATTCTTCCAATAAATAATGTCGCCAAAAGTAATTTGACCTCCAACCGACCCGGGGAGCTTCAATCGATTAGGGTTTTGAAAAATGGATGAATAGACCAAATTTTGAAGATTTCGGGATCCTCCAATATGCGGAGGCGGATAGTAATTCCAATTGACTCGGTTGAGTTCAACTGCCGAATCAATAATCGTTGTGTCGCGTTCTAACTCATGCTGAAATACCCTATCAAAAACATCAACCAAATAGCTTCCTGTTAGGGCTCCCTCTTCTGTGAGCAACAAATCGGTTATCTGGGCATAGTCCGAAAGATCCAATGTTCGGATTAGTTTTTCGGTTCGGCTTCGAGCATTTTCAATTCCGCTCAGCCAAGCTTTTAAAAACCCTACGAGTTTTAATGAGTCTGAATAATGATTTGCAAGGCGAGATAGCATCCGTTGGAGCTTTCCAGGAATGGAAATGCTTTCTTTTCGAAAAACCCTGAACATGGACTCTGGGACCCCTGCTCCATCCCTAAACTCTTCTCGCCTTAAATTTAGCCTTGTGCTCCCAGACATGAGGACAATAATCGGAGGGCGCCCAACTCGACCTCTAAGGGTCATACCTAGGCCATTTATGGATAATCGAATAGCGTCTTCGGTTTGCATCGTACCTAGAAAAAGATCAATAAAAATGATATCAGCTATCAGGGCCTTTTCAATAAATTCCCTTCCACTTCGTTCACAAGTCAGGCCAAAGGAAACTAACTGGGTGGATAGGTCATCCAATTTTTGGATCTCAAAGGCATTTTCTCGAATGTAACGCTCAAAAAGCGGATCGAAAATAGCCGGCCTGCGTTCTCGGTTTTTCCACAAGGCTGCCACAAACTCATCGGAATTTTGCAAATCTCCGGCATCCGTGCCCTCGTATTTTGGAAATACCTCCTGAAGAAATTCATGATCTTCTGGTGCGAGGTCTTGGAAAAAGAAACTCCACTCCTGAACATCAGGAAGCAAGTCCAATGCACGTGGAACTTCATCAAAAGCGTCATCTATGATTAAGGCTTTCTTAACTTCAATATTTTCGAAAAGAGATTGAATTTCGGGCATTCGGTTACTTGCTATTCGGAATTTCTAGCACGAACCTGTGGAGTCTGCCTGTATCCGGGTTTACCGTTTGATCGAGATACAATTTACCTTTGTTGTATTCTGCGGATTCCTTTGCAATGAAAAGGCCAAGACCTCTCCTTTTTGATGGTTCCTTTAATGAAAACCAGGCTTCAAAAACCTTACTTTGATTTTCTATAGCAATTCCTTGCCCGTTGTCCTCAAAGAGAATTGTTGATGGATTTTCTTGTAGGGAAATCTTTATCTCGGGAATAAGTTTCGAAGACTTCGAGGCCTTTATATCCAGCCAATAAATGGAGTTTGAAATAAGATTTTCCAATATCTGGACTACCATTCCTTTCACGGCCTTGATTGAATCTGCTTTCGTTGGCAAGTCAAGAACGACATGGATATTGTGCCTTTTAAATTGGGCCTCATGGGCCTGGATCGTATCTTTTATCAATTCAGAAAGGGAGAAAACCTCGAATCTTTGTCGGCCTGAAATACTCATTGGATCAAGTATCCGTATCCGCTTTCCAAGGCTCTTCATTTCTTCGCGCAAGGTTTCCAAATAACCACGTAATTCATCTGGAATTGATTTACGCTTTAAACCATCAAGCATCTTCAAAGCGTTTTCTGAAGCCCTTGCTAATTCATGTGCGACAACTTCAACCATCAAACCGACACCGGCCATTTCGACCATCTGACGGCTTTCCTGTTCCGCTTCTAATATTCTAGTCTGTGCCCTAGCAGCTAAATCTGAAAACTCGAATACAGCTTGTTGAAGCTCTTCAATAAGATCTTGGCCTTCAGATATTGCCAGCTTTTTCAGTTTTTTAAGCGCAATATTTGTACGCGCCTCAAGATTTTTGATCTCGGATTTAGACTCTGAAAATTCTGTTTTTTTAACCTTCTTAAAATCCTGCTCCACTTGTCGCATGAAATTCAGAAGCTGATCTTGGATTATCAATTTCATGATCCGCACAAAAACTATCTGTTCTGGAGTTTCTCTAAGCCCTTCGCGATTTGTTTGATCCAATAGATTTTTGTTTGCGGTTCTTGAAATCTCGACCCGGCCAACAAATTGTGCTTTGTTGAGCGCGTACCCTGATCGTCCTAGCGCTTTTCGATCAAGGTCAAGCCAATCATCTTCATCATCGCCATATGGAAAAACCCTGAATGCGTCTCGGAAAAGCCGGATTCCGGACCATTTAATCTGCAAGTCTCTTACGGCTCGTTGCTCCCCGATTCCGTCGATCCGAGACAAATTTTTGCGGTTATACCAGTACGCCTCAAATCTAAATGGCCCAACAGTTACCAGCGCACTCTCTGGGACCAGGAGCTCCTTTCCAATTACAGCACCATAGATATCATCTGCAGAAACGGTTGACACTTGTAACTTTTTTGGATGGTCGAAACCAAGATTAATCGCTTCAAGAGAACAGGTTAAATTTGGTTTTCCGTTCTCAATCGAATATTCCCCCTTAACAATGGCGTGCGCGTTTTCAAGTAGATCTTTATTCATGGTGGGGATCATTACCCTGTCTTCATTCCAAAAAAGTGCGATTCGTTTTTGCTTTTTTGGATCAAGAAACGGATCAGTCAACTTGGAAAAATCTTCATCCGCCGTTTTTTCGACCTTTCGCCTTGTCCAATCTTCTTCGAGCTTTGTGATTATAATCCGCGTTCCAGACCAAGAGGGTTGTGTCTTTAAGGCCCCGGATTTTGGATTAATTACAATCTCATCGATCATTGCATCAAGATTTTCAAAAAGGTCCCAATCAATTTCTAATACATTAAATTTGGTATCCTCTACCCTCGCAGTTTCTACGCGCAATTTATTTCCAAGGCGCATAGCAGAAAGCCGTCCAATCCCCTTTTCTCCAAGGAAAGGAGTACTTTTCGCACCCTTTGCCAGTGCTTTTTCAACTTCGTGTTTCCTAGAAGCGGTTCCAATGACCAAGAAATTTTTTTGAAGGTCCGCGATCGACATACCCGATCCGGTGTCACTTATAATAATTGAATTACACTTTCCCTGGGCTTCATCCAGGGCTTCCAAAACTTCGGAAACGGAACTGGCGGCGCTAATGATGTCTTCAAAAGCGGTGATTGTTTTAGGGGATGCATCACGGTTTATTGAGGCTAAAATTTCACTCTGCATATCGGAATAATTAACCGCCTCGGACTCGAATTTTGATTTGAAGGCTAGGTAAGAATTATTTCGGAGGACAACATTAAATCGAATTTCAACGCCAGTTTTTGTCCCTGCATCGAACCCATTTTTTATCAATTCGTAGAAGGCGATGATGTCTGAGCTGATCAACTCAGACCCGAGCTCCAAGACCGTTCTAGCGCAAACTTTAAACAATGCTGGTTCCCTTGAAAATGTTGCTTCAATGTAAAAATGAGGGTCGGCCAACTAAACCCTGAATTGCATAATGCCAATAATAGTGAAGGGGAGAGTCTACAAAGTGTCCACTTTTTGAGAGTAAGAGGGAGGAGTTCGGAAGGTGAGGGGAGACAATTGCACTTCCCTCACCACCGGCCTATCCACCTAATTCTTTCGAATTTCGGTAATTAAGACTGCACCCACCCGGATTCGAACCAGGGGCCAACGGTTTAGAAAACCGCGGGTCCCCGATATCTTGGAAACTAAATCCCCCGCGCCTTACTCAACGCCAACACCACCTCCGGATCAAACCTCTTCCCACTCCCCTGCCTCACCACCTCAATCGCCTCCGCCTCCGTCAACGCCCCCCGATACGGCCTCCCCGATCGCATCGACACATAAGCATCGGCCACCGCCAACAATCTCGCCAACGGCGCAATCGCCCTGCCCCGTATCCCCCGCGGCTTCCCCGCCCCATCAAAACTCTCCTGGAAATCCTCCAGCACCCGCGCCGTCGTTTCCAATCCCGGAATCGAACTGATCCGCTCATAAGCCCAAGCCGCCTGCGCATGCACGAACTCCAGCTCGCCCTCCCCCAGCACATCCCGGTTCTCCAACATCCTCTGCGGCACCCGCACCTTGGCGATATCGTAGATCCGGCAGATTAGCGGCCAGCTCTCCCCCGTCTCGGTGGGCCAGTTCATCTCCTTCATCAGGATCTTCCCCAGCGCTTCCACCCGCTCGCCCTTGCTCTCGTAGCCGGCGCAATGCTCGTCCACCATCTGCCCAATCAGGCGCGCCCAGGACTCCAGGGTCTTGCCGCCTTCGGACAAATCCGGTGAAGCGGGCTTGGGGAACAATCCCAGCGCCCGGATGCCCAGGGCGAAGGTCGCCGCCAGTTGGTTGAACACTTCCAGGTCCACGGCATCGTATTTGGGCGCGGGCTTCAGGCGGCGGAAGATCAGGACGCCATGGATGGCGGAACTCACTTCCACCGGTAGGGACAGGTACCAAGCGCCGTCGGCGCCTTTTTGCAGCGGCTCCAGGGTGCCGCCATCGGGTCCGATTCGGCCTAGTGCGGCCGCACGGCTCGTGATGCCGGAGGCTTCGGTGTGCACGGTGACGGGGCCGCCGGGGCCGGGATCATCGGTCACTTCCACGTCCATTTTTTCCGCGGTGGAGCGGGCCACCTTGATGAGGAAGCCGTGCTGGCCGATGTTCTCCGCGTCCGGGTAGAGGACTTTGGCGGCGGTGATGGCCGTGTCCGAGGAGGGTGAGGCCACCCAGTACCAGCCGCCATCGGAGCCGGTGAGGCGCGTGCCCAGTTTGATCACCTTGGTGGAGAGCTCTTCCATGGAGGCGGCTTCGGCGGTGACGCGGGAGATGGAGTGGAGGGAGACGAGCTTGGAGTAGAGGAGGTTTTCGTCCTTGACGCGTTTGGTGGAGAGGGCCTTGTCGGCGCGTTCGGAGATTTCGTCCAGGTGGAAGGGCTTGACCACGTAGTCGAAGGCGCCGCTGCGGAGGGCTTGGACGGCGGAGTTGTGGGAGGGGTTGCCGGTGGTGACGATGACGGGGATGTCCAGGCCGGCGTCCCGCATTTTCTTGAGGAGGTCCAGGCCGGAAAGGCCTTTCATGGCGATGTCGGTGATGACCAGGTCGGTGGGATTGGCCGCTAAGTGGGCCAGGGCTTCGGTGGCGAGGGTGAAGCCTTGGACTTCGTGGCCCTTCTCGCGGAAGAAGCGCGCGATGATGTCCGTGATGTGGCTTTCGTCGTCAATGATGACCAGACGGGCCATGTTCCCCCACTAGGCGCCCCCGGAAACCTGCTGGTTGCGGGTTACTCGGAGAGGGCTGCTTTGACCAAATGATAGAATAGCGGGCTCGGATTGCGCAAGTTGCTGGTGAGTTCGGGATGGAATTGCGAGCCCATGAAGAACTTGTGGTCGGGCAGCTCCATCACTTGCATGATGTTTTCGGTGGGATGCTTGCCGGAAAAGACCAGGCCCTTGTCTTCCAGGGGCTTGATGTATTCGGGGTTGACTTCGTAGCGGTGGCGGAAGCGTTGGCGCACCAGGGTCTTGTTGCCGAAGATCGTGTAGGCCTTGCTGTTGGATTTGATTTCCACGTCGTGGCCGCCCAGGCGCATGGTGCCGCCCTTGTTGGAGACGTTGACCTGGCCTGGCAGGATGTCGATGACGGGATGGGGCACGTTGATGCCCTCTTGGCGCACTTCGGTGGTGTTGGCGTCTTTGAGGCCGGCCACGTTGCGGGCGTATTCGACAACCGCGAGCTGCATGCCGTAGCAGATGCCCAGGTAGGGGATGTCGTTCTCGCGGACGTATTGGATGATTTTGATCTTGCCTTCGATGCCGCGGTGGCCGAAGCCGCCGGGGACGATGACGCCTTGGGCGCCTTTGAGGGCGGCTTCGACGCTGGCGATGTCCGTGAGCTTGGCGGTGTCCACCCACTTGATCTCGACCTTGCAGTTGAGATGGGCGCCGCAATGGGTCAGCGCTTCTACGACCGAGGCGTAGGAATCTTCAAGCGTCGTGTATTTGCCGCACAGGGCGATGGTGACCGTCTTGCGGGGGTTGACCTGGTTGTTCTTGATGTTGCTGACCCAGGTGTCCCATTGGCGCAGATCGGGGGGCGAGTAGATGCCCAGGGCGTTGTGCAGGAGTTCGGGCAGGCCTTCCTTCTCGTAGATGAGGGGGATTTCGTAGACGGAGGCGACGTCCGGGCCGGAGATGACGGCGCTGGGCGAGATGTTGCAGTAGGAGGCGATTTTCTCTTTGATGGACGGGCTCAGGAGTTCCGAGCAGCGGCCGATGATGATGTCGGGTTCGATGCCTTTTTCGTTGAGCAGGCGCACGGACATCTGGGTGGGCTTGGACTTCTGTTCGTGGACGCCTTCGGGGACGGGCACATAGGTGAGGTGGACGTAGATGAGGTTGTCTTCGCCCACGTCCCGCTTCAATTGACGGATGGCTTCCAGGTAGAACTGGTTTTCCAAATCGCCCACGGTGCCGCCCACTTCGATGAGGAGGACGTCCGCGTTTTCCTTGGCGGCGATTTCGTGGTACCAGTTCTTGATGGAGTCGGTGACATGGGGGATGAACTGGACAGTCTTGCCCAGGTAGTCGCCGCGGCGTTCTTTGTCGAGGATGTTCTTGAAGACCTTGCCCATGGTGAGGTTCCAGAAGAACTTGGTCTCGATGTTCATGAAGCGTTCGTAGTGGCCGAAGTCCATGTCCACTTCGCCGCCGTCGTCCTGGACGAAAACTTCCCCGTGTTCGATGGGGTTCATGGTGCCGGGGTCGGTGTTGAGATATCCGTCGCACTTGACGGGAATGACCTTGAGGCGGCCGGAGAGTAGGTTGCCGATGGAGGCGGCGGCGATGCCCTTGCCCAGACCGGAGAGCACTCCCCCGGTCACGACGATGAACTTACAACTGGCTTTCCGGGGCTTGGACACGTTTGCAACCTTCCTAATTCTCGATTTCAGCAATTATAGCCATATTAATCGGCTCTTCGGCACTGGCTCTGAGCACTTCTTTTGGACCTGCGCAATGTTGCCAATCGGCTGGAAAGCCCCGCCGCCGTAGGGCTGGAGCGATTTTCCCATCTTGGGGAACATCAATGGCTTGGCTTGGAGTCGGTCTCTCCGTGGCGTCGGTTTCAGCCCACGGAAAAGTTCCTGTGTTTCCGAAAGTAAGGCTACCACCGGACCTCCAAGGAGGTAAAGATAGTTAACAGGGGATGGGGTCGGCTATGGGGCGGCCGGGACCTGGGCTTCGCTGGGAGCCGCGCGGACCAGGATGGCCAAGGCCAATTCCGCATCCTCGAGCACATCCACGGACTGGCTGGAAAACGGGCAGGCATGGGCGCGGATGGGAGCCAATGCCAAATTGCGCAACAGCTCATGGCTTTCCGAAAGTTCCGGGCCGGAGGGCGCGCCGTTGGCATAGCGCTTCAGGAATTCCTTGGCGTATCCGTAGCTGCCCATTTGCACCCGGGATTCGGCGAGGGGCAATCCGCCCGGGACATGCGGGTCGCGGCGGTAAAAATCGAGCACCTGGCCGTTGGCGTCCAACCCGGCCTTGCAACGGTTCGGGTTCGCCAATTCTTCCGGCGTGGCAAGATGATCGTGGACCAGGATGTGGACGGAATCCGGTTCCAGGGTCAGGGCGCGGCAGAGAAGGCGCAGGGCCTGCGGGGAGAACACGGGTTCGTCGCCCTGGAGATTCACGATCAAATCATTCGCGATGTAGTCATGGTATTTGCCGATGCGCTCGGTGCCGTTGGCGGCGGGACCGGTGAGTTCGGCCCGGAAGCCCGCTTCCACCACCGCGTCGCGGATGACGGGAGAATCGGTGAGGCACAGGATCTCCTCGAAGCATCCTGCCTCTTGGGCCCGGCGCAGGGTATGGACCACGATGGGGGTTCCCAGCAGCGGGAACAGCATCTTGCTTGGAAACCGGCTCGAAGACAAGCGGGCGGGCACGACGCAACTGACCTTGCGGGTCATCGGGTCACCCGCCAATCACCTTGGGAATGGAGAAATGGTCCATGTTGACGGAGGGGGCATTGCGGAACGCCAGTTCCTTGTCCAGGCTGGGCACGTTCTCATCCGGGCGCAGGGACCTGGCCGCGGTATCGACGGCGAGCATGGGCTCGACGTCCTTGAGGTCGATTTTCTTGAGGATGGTCATGTATTCGACGAGCTGGTTCAGGGAGCCGGTCATTTTCTCGACTTCGGCGTCGGAGAGATTGAGGCGGGAGAGCTTGGCCATGCGGAGCACTTGTTCGCGATTGACTTCCATCTTGGTTCCCTTCAAATGTCCTGGAATCCACGGCCCGGACAATGCGATGCCCGGAATAGACCGGACTGGGCACGTGGTAAAGAGCCTAATCTAATAAATGGTCCGGGAGGCTGCGAGGTCGCGGCGGGTCCGGGGGCGCGGGCTCCCCGGCTCAGGCTAGGCGTTTCGATGCTTTGCGGTTTTTCCGCGATTCGCGGGCTTGGGACGTCCGCGTATCGCGCGGGACTGCGTGGTCGCGGCAGGGCCGGCGCACACGACCCCCGGCTCAGACGAGGCGTTTCGGGTTTTGGGGGTCCCAATGCGATCGGAGGCCTTGGGTGTCCGCGTATCATGCTCTGGGGTGATTCGGTGGCTCGCGGACTTGGCGAAGGGGTGGGGCTTGGGCGTCCTCCGATCGCGACCGCCTCGATTCGCCGGGGGTCGCGCGCACTGGCCCTGAGGCGGCCAAGACATTCGTCACGCGGCGGAAGCGGGGTCTCAGGGAGGGTGGGTCACGGGGGAGCGAGGAGAAGAGGGGAGGTGGGTCGCGGGGGTTGCGCCGCGAGGGGAATACGCGCGGCGCGGGGAGGGGAGGTGGGAGAGGCTTACTTCTACAGGAAAGAAATACCTTCCTCGGGGCTAAGGGGCCGGAAATAGCCTTTAATGCTTGCCGGGGTTCGGACACATATTTGGATATGGTTTTTTTCCCTAAAGCCGGCCTGGGGATATAGTTCAGGACCTTCGAAAAACACCCCTCTAACCGTGTCGAATTCGGACTTCCCGCCTTCCTTATTGGAAGCATGGATAAGCTGAATAACTGCGCAGTCCAGTGGCCTGAGCAAAAGATCGGCTTCATCATGTACGGATTTGTTTTGCGGAAAGGGGCTTCCCGCCGCTTTCGAAAGATTGACTAGAGAGTGGGATGGGAGGACATTTTAGAACGAAAGGCTCAGTTACTTGTATGGCTTTTTAAGCTGACCCTTTGCGGTAGTAATTCCGGCCCCAGTCAGGAATTTGCGAGCGCTCGATTCGGACCTTGCGGTCTTGTCGGTGAATTTCTTCAAATCAGAGGCGAATTTTCGAGCCTCTTTCGATGTCATCATCTGGGATGAAGCTTGCTTTTTGGTGCTCATAGAACTCATGCCTATTTTACCCCTGTTCAATGGAAAATACCTTTTATTTCCAGTCCGGTTTCCGTTTTGAAGAATGGCTCACAATTCCTGGAGATAAAGGTAGTCAGCGAAAACTTAAATCGCAAAACGACCTATAACGGGAGTGACTTAGCCCACATAACAGACGCGGAAGGCGCCAGGCCTGGGCTCAAGCTCAGAAACCGGCGCGGAGGCCGAGGCTTGAGGTGATGACGAAGGGGTAGCCGGGGACCAGGCTGTAGAGCAGGCCCAGGTGGGGGCGCAGTTTGTATTCGGCTTCGAGGTTGCCGCCGTACCAGATCCAGGCGCTTTGGAATTTGGCGCCGGGATCGGGGCGGCCGAAGAAGGCGTCGGAGCGGTAGTTTTTCACTTTGCCCAGCCAGCTTTGGCGCCAGAGGAAGCTGGGGCCGATGCCGATGCGGAAGGCCAGGCGTTCGGCGGGGGCCCAGTTGAGGCGGAAGCCGAGATGGGCGAAGCCGGCCCAGACGTCGGCGCAATCCTTATAGAGGGAGCCGGCGCCGCGCACCAGGAACCAGGGTTTGACGTAATAGTCCGCGTAGCCTTCGCCGCCCACTTGCAGTACCCAATAGGCTTTGTCGTCGAACTGGCGGGGGTATTCGGCGCCGCCGCCTCCGGGGTGGTAGGTCAGGGCGTAGTAGTTGGCGCCCAGGGCGAAGCGATTTCCGTAATCGGATTGGGAGCGGGCCATGGCCGCGAAGGCGAGCAGGATCGCCAGGACGAGATTGATGCGTTGCAAATCGGGGTTCCTCTCGGACTAGGACGAATAGGCGGAAGGAACCTGATACTCTTTTAAGGGAATAAAAGCCTAGCGTCCGCGTTCCAGGAGCATGGCGTTGGAGGTGTTTCCGATCCGCAGGTCCAGGACGTAGCGGCCTTTGGCGTAGCCGGTGGCGGGGAGTTGCCAGGTGTGGTCGCCTTGGGCGAGGGTCTGGTCGAGGAGGATGCGGGTGCGGCCGACGAGATCGGAGAGGCGGATGCGGACGTGTTCGGACCGGTTCAGGTGGAAGCGAAGCTTGTCGCCGGAGAGGGATTGGCGAAGGGTGGCGGGTTTTTCGAAATCGGTTTTGATGGCGATGGCGGGTTTTTCGCTGCGGAGGATGACGCCGCCGGATCCGACGGCCACCAGGTCGCCGGCGCTGGTGAGGGCCATGTCGGTGATGTCGTTGACGTGGAGGGGCTCGCCCACCTGGGTCCACTTGAGGCCTCCGTTCACGGTTCGATACATCGATCCGGTGCCGCCGGCGATGAAGCCAAGAGAGTGATTGGCGAATCTGACGGAGGTGAGTCCGCCGTAATTGGAGAGGTTGTCCGTGACCAGGGTCCAGGTGGCGCCGGCATCCTTGGTGCGCAGGACCGTGCCGTCATCGCTGACGATGATGCCCACGGCGGAATCGGAGAAGGCGATGCTGCGCAGCATGCCCTTGGTGACCTTCTGGATGATGGGCGACCAGGTGAGACCGCTGTCCGTGGATCGGTAGAGGTTGCCGCTGTCGGCCAGGATCACGGCGATGGCGGGGGTGGCGAAGGCGACGGCGGAGAGATATCGGTTTATATAGATGGAGTCCTGGACTTCTTTCCAGGTCTTGCCCGCGTCCTCGGTGCGCATGGTGAGGGCCCAGGCTCCCACGGCCAGGCCCATGCGGCCGTTGCCGAAGGCGATGCCGTTGGCGCCGGGGGAGCCGTCGTCCGTCTGATCGAAGAGCTTGTCCCAGGTCTTGCCGCCGTCTTCCGTGCGGAGCATGACCCAGTTCCTGCCGGCGGCCACGGCCACCTGGGAATCCGCGAAGGCCACGGCGTTGAGCCATTGGGTGGTCAGCTTCGATTCGAGCGCGCTCCAGGTAGCGCCGTTGTCGCCTGAATGCAGGAGGGTCCCGTCGCCGCCGGCGATGATGCCGTCCTTGCCCGGGCCGAAAGCGATGGCTCCGAGGAAGGAAACCGTCTCGCTCTTGCCGATGCGGGACCAGGATTGGCCGCCGTCCGCGGTGCGAAGGAGCATTCCGTAATGACCGACGGCGATGCCCACCTTGGGGCCGGAGAATGCGGAAGCGAAGACGGAGGGGAACGCCCCGTCATCGTAGCCCGGGGACCAGGTACCGCCGCCGTTGGTGGAGAATAGGATGCGCGAATAATCCGCCGTGGCCACCACGTGCAGACTGTCTATGAAATGGAACGACGTGACGCCGCCTATATCCAGCATGGGTTTTTGCGCCCAGGTGAGGCCGCCGTCCAAGGTGACGAGCACATCGCCGTATTCGTCCGAGGCCAAGCCGTGCAGGGAGTCCGCGAAGGCCACCGCGGCCAGGAAATGGTTGTCCGGTTTTTGGCGGATGGGAGACCAGGTCTTGCCGCTGTCATTGGAACGGATGATGATGCCGGAGTCGCCCACGGCCACGGCTACGCGGGCGCTGGCGAAAGCCACGTCGCGCAAAAGGACGTCGCGGGGAGGCAGGGACAATTTGGACCAGGTGCGTCCGGAGTCCGTGCTGCGCATGATTTCGAATCCGAAGCCGGTGGCCAGGCCGATCTTGGCCGGGCTGAAGTCGAGAGCGTACCATCCGCTCGATGAGAAAGCCGGGCGGAGATCCTGCCAGGTTTTGCCCGCGTCCCCGCTTTTCAGGATGACGCCTCCGTCGCCCACGACGACGGCGTAGGCGCTATCGACCATGGCGACGTCCCGGAGCCAGCTGTCCGTGAGACCGTGATCGATTTCCGTCCAGGCCTTTCCGCTGTCCTCGCTACGCAGGATGGTGCCGTGGGAGCCGATGGCCAGGGCATTCGCGCCGTTCATGGCCACGCCGAAAAGGTGGCTTCCAATGGGCTGGGGGTTGATCCATTTCCAGGCGTCGCCCTGGGCATGGGCGGTTTGTACGGTCTGGAAAAGGCAGGCGAACGCCAGGGCCTTCAGTCCGAGGAAGGTCCAACGGAAGGACCCGCGGAAGGAAATCGCTTTCATGGTCATCTCACTTTTGATTTTAGGGCGCGATGGGAAAAGGTAATTCATGGAGCCTGGGCAGCGGTGTCCTTGCGGACTGTCAATTGGTAGACGGCGTAGCGGGATCCGTTCTTATGGACATGGACGTAGAGGGTATCGGGATTGGCAATGGCGACCGGGCAACTTACCTTGAGATTGGGGACGGCGCAGGTTCCGCCGTTCGCTCCTAGGCCTTGCAAGGACAGGGTCGCCGTGTAGCACCCTACGTAGGCCCGTTCTACGTCCGAATCGAATTGCTCCAGGAAGGTGTTGGAGAGATCGTTGGCGCAGGACCCGATTTTGAATGTATGCGCGAAGAGCTCCACGGAATATTCGTTTCCCTCTTCGTAATTTTTTTCCAGGACCTTGACCAGACCGCCGGCGGGGATCATCTTCAGTTCGACCACCTTGTCGGTTTCGTTCATGCGTTTGTAGGATTCCCGGGCCGTCAGCAACCCGGTCAATTCCGCGTTGGATTTGTAGACGACCTTGAGTTCGGCGGGTGGCGAGACGACCGTGACCAGGGTGAATTTTTCCGGGGGCTGGAAAGCGATGTGTTCCCGTTTGGGTTGTCGCGCCTTGGCCGCAGCGTCATAGGTGGCCATGTTTTGCTTAATCCGCGCGCAGCCGGCAAGCAATAGGACCGCAAGCAGGAGGGTGGCTTTATTCATTTCATCCCGGGGTATGGATGCATTCCCGGGGAAATCTAGCAACGCGCGAATTGAGCCGGAACACCATTCAAGATGGTGATCCTGGCCCTAGAGCCTTTCGACAAAGCGGATTTTGGAAATCCTGGCCTGGCTTGCCGGTTGTTTCCTGCCGGTCAGGTCAAAGCGCGGCCGCAATGCGGCGGTGGTGGATCTGGCAGCCGGCCGGACCAGGGAAACCGTGGGGCCCAGGACGACGACCTGGACCTGGTGGCAATTGGCCGAGCCGCCGTTGTCCAGGCAGAGGTTGATTTTCACATCGCTTTCCTTGGGCTGGGGCTTGAGCATGAGGGCGCCGTCCAGCATGGAGGTGTCCACGGCCTGCCCGGGGAGGTTCCAGGTGTATTGGATGGAGGGACTCGCGCTGGCGATGACGGCGTTCAGGTTGGCGATGGAGGGTTGGATGACGAGGTTGCTTTTGCCGTCCCATTCCAGATAGGCCGGCAAGGTGAAGAGGGGATCGGGAATGGATTCCTTGATGTAGACGTTGACTTGCCGGGTGCGGACGGTATCGCCGAAGGTGGCGCTGAACAGGTATTTCATGACGGTATCGCGGGTGACGCGCGGCACCAGGATGCGGAGGGATTTGACTTCCGGGTCCAGGATGCGGGGCGTGGGGCCTTCCAGGGTGGTCCAGACATAGCTGTCCGCGCATTCGGCCACGCCCGAGAGCTCCAGGATGCCGCCCTCGGTGACGGTGGAATCCGCCGAGGCCGAAAAGGAGGACGCACATGCCGCCTGCTTGCGGAAGGAGATGACCTGCTGATCGGGTCGCTGGTTTTCGTAGCCCAATTTGATCCAGTTGGGACTCTGGGCGATCTTGGCGAGCCTGGGTTCGTCCATTTCCCCTTTGAAGTAATCCTGGCTGGACCAGTTGGAGCGGCCCAGGTAATTGCTGGTGCGGGGGGTTCCGTTGATGGGTTGGGTCAGGATTTCCGAGTTGATCAAGGCGCCGTTGCGGTAGATGCTGGCCAGGTTTCCGGATACCGTCACGGCGATGTTCTGCCATTGGCCGGGCGCCACGCCCGCTTCGCCGAAGATGAGGTTGGAAGAGGCCGTGCCGTCCACGTTGAGGAAACCGATATTCTGGGTGGCCTGATAGCGCGCCACCGCGATATTGTCCACGCCGCCGCCGTTGCCCAGGTCCAGGAAATGGACCGAGTTGGCCGTCATGACGGGATTGACCCAGACGGAATAGGTGAAGCCGGACGTGAACATGCCGTATCCGTCGCCGATATCCAGGTAACCTCCCGGAGACCCTCCCGCCATGCTGTCGGCCATGCCGATTATCCCGGGTTGGGAAGCATCGGGCCTGTAGTTGACCGGCACCGCCGCATTGCCCCCGGCCACGGAGTTGGCCCGCGATCCGGTCCCGCCCAGATGCCAGACCGCCACGAATCCGGACGCATCGCTGAAGACGGCGGATCCGTTGGAGGCGGAAGCCGCGGCGGCATTGCCCCAATGCATCTTGAGTACCTGGCCGGCGGTGTTGCCCTTGAGGGTATCCGCCTTCACCCAGATTTCAGCGGCCGCGCCGGCGGAATCCCAACGCTCGATTTCGAAGGGCAGGACTTTTCCGGCCGCGCTCGTGAAGCGGATGTCCGCGCCTTTGCCCTGGGCTTCCGAAAAAGCGAACACGGAGGCGTTCAGACGCACCAATAAGGGGAACCCGGTGACCTGGCCGGACACGTTGGCGCCGGTGGCGGAAGTGTTGACGAGGATCTCGGCATGGCGGGACCAGGCGGGATACTCTTCGGCCCAACCCAAGTTGCAGAGAAGCAAAAGCGAAAGGCCGAGTATCCGGGTGATCGTGCGCTTGCGGGTTACGGATGGTTTTTTCATATCCAGAAGGATATGCGCGCCCGGATAATCCACGCGCTAAAAAATCGCAAGCCGCGAACGGAAAATTCACAGTCGTGAATCCGTCTCCTGCGTGTAACGGGTAACTTACCGGTTTCTGTAATTTGGGAGTAGTGGCCGGATCCCGCGGATCACACGGGGCTTTCGCCCGAAAACTCCCAAAGCAACCCCAAAACCCAAAGCATCCCGGCCGGCCTTGCGATTGTCCACGATCGTAACGATTGCGCCGAAAGCAAATCGCGAGGAGCCCGATGGTTCCGATGCAGACCGTGAAAATTCCGATCAAAAGATCTTGCATCCGAAACGCCACCCTCGGAACCCTTTCTTAACATTGAGATGGAGATCACAGCAATAGTGCCGAATTGTTTCGAATTTCTCTGGGTTCAGAGGGTTTCACAAATTGACTTGTACAATATGAAAAGTTAGAGATATATATGCGTATATGATCTTCACCTATTCAAGCGCAAGACAGAATTTGAGCCGATTGCTCGACATCGCCCTGAAACAGGGCGAAGTGACGATCAGGCGCAGAGATGGGACCAGCTTCACAATCCGGCCTGAAAGAAGAAAAAAAACACAGTCCCCATTCGACATTAAGGGTGTTGATGCCAAAGGGATTTCACAAAAGGATATTTTGAAGGCGATTAAGGAAAGCCGGAAAGAATATTAGCCGCCGGATTCCAGCGGTGGATCAGCTTAGGACGGTAAGCTTTGCATACTTGACCATCAACACGCGCCGGATATGGTCCCCGAAGGTAACGTGCACGCGGGCCGATTCCCCGGAGCCGTCCAGGCCCACCACCGTGCCTTCGCCGAACTTGTCGTGGCGCACGCGCTGGCCCTTCTGGAAGCCGACTTCCTGTTCCTGGCTGAAGTCCTCGTAGTCCGGAGTGGCGGTCGATCCGAAATCGTCGCTGCCGCGGCCGCCGCTGGTGCCCAGGCCTCCGCCCCGGTAGCCGCCGAACTCCCCGCCCTTTGACGCTCCGCCGCCGCTGCCATAGCCTCCGCCCATTCCGCTGCGTGAATAAGGACTGGGGGCCGCGCTGGGCCGGGCGATTTCGAGGTATTGCTTGTCGATTTCCCGGAAGAAACGGGATCCGACCGATTCCTGGTACATGCCATAGCGCCTGCGGCGATGGGCATAGCTGAGGCTGAGCTCCTGGCGCGCGCGCGTGACGGCCACGTAGAACAGGCGCCGCTCTTCTTCCACGTCCCCGTCGCTGTCCTGGCGCATCATGGGGAACAGGCCGTCTTCCAGACCGGTCACGAACACGCGTGGGAATTCCAAACCCTTGGCGCTGTGCACGGTCATGAGGGTAACGGCTTCCTGGCTGGCCTTGAGGCCGTCGGCATCGGCCAGGAGCGAAATTTCCTGGAGAAAGAAATCCAGATCCTGCAGGCGCGAGCCATCCGCCGGGACCGCGGTTTCGGAGCCCGCCGCATTTCCGAAGAAATCTTGAGACTCCGGGGAAGCGGCATCGTTCCCGGGCTTACTGGGAAAAGGGAACTTCAGTTCCAAGGCGCTTTGCGCGTCGGCGGCTTCCTGGGCCAGGGGATCGTTGATCTGATCGAGTTCGCCATCCGCGCGGCGGCGCAGGAAATCCTGGGCGGCGGAAACGAGTTCCTCCACGTTGGCCAGACGATCCAGGGCCTCGTCGGTGCCCTCCTCTTCCAGATGCACACGGTAGCCGGTGCGGGAAATGATCTCGGCGATCAAAGAGGGCAAAGGTTCGTTGGCGGCCAGGGTGCGCAGGGTGTCCACCAGGGTCACGAATTCGGTGATGCGTTTGGCCGCGCCCGCCGAGAGGCCGGCGGCTTCCGGACGGCGGAGAGCGTCGATAAGCGGCAGGCCGTGATCGAAAGCATAGTCCTGGATGGCGGAAATGCTTTTGTCCCCGATGCCGCGCTTGGGCACGTTGATGATGCGGCTCAAACCCACGCTGTCGCTGGGATTGGAAATCACGCGCAGGTAGGCCATCAGGTCCTTGACCTCTTTGCGCTCGTAGAAACGGATGCCGCCCACGATCAGGTAAGGGATGCGGTGGCGGCGCAATTCATCTTCCATGACGCGGGACTGGGCGTTGGTGCGGTAGAAGACGGCGGTGTCCCCGGGCTTGAAGCGATCGTCCTCGCGGATGCGGCGGGCCACCCAGGCGGCTTCCAGGATTTCATCGTCGAGCTCGAGCATGGTGATTTTCGCGCCCGGCTCGTTGGCGGTCCAGATGGTCTTGTCCATCCGGTTCTTGTTGTTGCGGATGACGGAACTGGCCACGCCCAGGATGTTGGCGGTGGATCGGTAGTTCTGCTCCAGCTTGGTGACGCGCGCTTCCGGAAAATCCTTCTGGAAGCTGAGGATGTTGCCGATGTCGGCGCCGCGCCAGCCGTAGATGCTCTGATCGTCATCGCCCACGACCACGAGATTCTTGTGGGAGCCCACCAATAGGCGGATGAGCTTGTACTGGGCCTTGTTGGTGTCCTGGTACTCGTCGATGAGGATGTAACGGAACCCGGCGGCGAAGACCTGGCGCACTTCCGGGAAGGACTCAAGCAGGCGGATGGCCATGAAGATGAGATCGTCGAAGTCCATGCCGTTGTTCTTCTGAAGATCTTCCTGATAGCGATGGTAGAGATGGGCCATGCGCTCTTCGTAGCGGTCTTCCGCATTGAGCTTGGCTTCCGTGGCGGGGATGCCCTGGTTCTTGTGCCGGCCGATGAAGGCGCGCACCGCGTCCACGGAGAATTGCGCATCGTCTTCCAACCGCTCCGCTTTCAGGAGCTGCTTGATGAAGCGCTTCTGATCGTCCGTGTCGAAGATGGTGAAGTTGGATGTATACCCCAGCCGAGCGGCGTGGAAGCGGAGCAAGCGCGCGCAGATGGAATGGAAGGTGCCCACCCAGCGGAGGTTGCCGGCATAGCCGATGAGATTGGAGATGCGCAGACGCATTTCCTGCGCGGCCTTGTTGGTAAACGTCACGGCCAGGATTTCCCAGGGCCGCACGTTGCGCTCGCGGATGAGCCAGGCGATTTTATAGGTCAGAACCCGCGTCTTCCCCGATCCGGCCCCGGCCAGGATGAGCTGGGGCCCGGGGCTATGTGTGACGGCTTCGAGCTGGGGGGGGTTGAGGGCGGCCGCCAGACTTGCGGCGTCGAGTTTCACGAGGTTTTGCGTTGGGTGCATCAGGGCGTCAAAAATAGAAAATGCGGGGCGGCTTGGTTCCGCGGCGGGGCAATCTCTGCCGCTTCCAGGGGGCGGTAGGTGCGGGTCCTTTTAGGACCGGGCCTGGGGGCGCGGGGGCGGGTTCCGGCTCGGGCGAAGCTTGGTGATGCTGTGGGTCGATTGGCGGTTTGGGGACGGGGATGTCCGTGCATCCTTCGCTGGGGCAAACACCGGGCGCACGGACGTTCAATTCATTGAGGCTATTCCCGTCCCCAAACCGCCGTCCGCTTCGAATCGCCGGAACCCGCCCCCGCGCCCTCAGGCCCTGCCCCAGCGGGGCCCGCAGCTATGGCCATGGGAAGGGGTGTCGAGTGTCTGCGGCGGAAACAGGCCGCTGGGCAGACCTACTCCTTGGCCAATCGGCTGCCCGAAGAAAAACTCCGTAAACCTTTACAATCAACAGGTTGTCAGCGAACAGGGATTATCCCCCCAGTCACTTCGTGCGTGGGATCAAGAAGGTTGTCGGCAACGAGGTACGGTCAACTCCATAATTGGGCGTTCGCCCCCACCGAGCCCCGGCCCCTGGGGACGGACGTAAGGGTCAAGTTGGTTTTCAGAATGTTTATTCAGGTCAAGTCAAGGATCCTGAAGTCCGGTGAAATCGAATTTTCTTGGCACCTTAGGCCGATCATTCCCGAAAAAAAGATCCGATTTGTCCACCGGTCGACTAATTCCTTTGCTGTTTCTGGATAGGAGACCTGCCATGAGCGAGCATTGGTTTGGACCTATCTTCTCCGCCCACACGAGGCATCCTCACGATATTCTGGAGCCTGGGATTTGGGCCCGCCTTCTTCCTCCTCCTTTTCCTCATCCACTCCACCCAACGCGCGAAACCAGCGCAATCCCCATGGCACGTGGTCCCTGGGGGCGGGGGCTTACCGAGGGGCTCAACGCGCCCGTGCCCACCAAATATGCCAGACATATTCATGAGCCCAGGCTCATAGGGCCCCCATCCCAGACCCCGCCCATTGTGATATCCCTCACCCGGGTGATACCGAACACGGGTTTGAGACGTCTAATTGACGACATTATGGGTATCAAGGAGGTTGTCATGGTCACGTTTCCGCAAGCGGTGGCGCAAGCGATGAAGTTCGTAGAAGCCCGGCAGTCCGAGTTGTGGCTGGGACGGTTGGATAGGGCTTTGGAGCGGCGCGGGATCGATGAGGCTCGGCGCGAGCGCTGGAGAAAAGCCTTGGCCCCCTTTCTGGCGCGCCATGCCCTGAAACCGGAGCTATTGCGGCCCGGACAGGTCCAGAGCTTTATCGAGGAACAAGCGGATTCCGGACGCTACGAAGCCAGGACCCTGATCGACCTGATCCAGGCCCTCTCCTTCTTCTACGACAGCGTAGTGGAACAACGGGAACTCGCAGGCGAAGCCGGACACCCATTCGACATGCCCGCCGAAGACTGGGCCGTGTCCACGATTTCAGAAACGCTTGGGTCGATGCGAACCGGCACCGCCAACAAAGACTGGTCCAAAGCCCGTGTCTACTGAATTTCAGAAACATACTTACGGCCCACCCTTGGGCCGCCCATTCCCGGGCCACGCGCTCCCCTCCCCCCCACGTAACCTACGCGCTACCAAAAAAACCAGCACACCCACCTGTGCCAAACGCCCCCGCGCGCAAGCTAAACTCCCATCTTCTTTCCACTCCCACACATCGCGCCAGCCAAATCCCCATCTTATTCCCATTCTTCAACCAACGCACTGACCGCCGTGGTCCCCTGGGGCGGGGCTTACAGAGGGGCTTAGTGCGCCCGCGTCCTTGCGCGGAGGCATGTCTGAGCAAGTGCCGCGAACATCCCAACAGGGGATGTGAGCCACCCCGTCGACTTCTACAACTGCCGAACGACCACGGAGAAGGATACGCGCGAGTTCCGGAGCGCAAGGACGCGGGCGCACGAACCCCATCTATGACCCCGCCCCTCGGGACTACCCCCGCTCAGTACCGATAGCTGAGACCAAGGAACAAGATGGGAATCGGGTAATTCGCGTCGAAGAACTTCCACTGCTCCGTCTTCTGGTCCATCATGATGAAATTCGGGGTGTTGAATGCATTCCAGATTTCCATGTAGGAGGTCATGGGATGGCCGAAGACCGGGAACTCTTTGGACAGGCGGATGTCCCAGCGGCTGTAGGGCGCGTAGCGGGAGGAGTTGCGGGGAGCCACGTAGAACAGGGTGTCGCCGCCGACGGTGGCGCCGGGGAGGTCCGGGAATTTGAAATCCGTATAGGGCAGGCCGGCGGCGAAGCGGCCGCGGAGGGAGAGTTCGTAATTGCTGGGCATGTGGAAATAGTTGACCCAGTTGAAGGCCCAGGGGCGATGGTAGCGGAAGTCGTACATGCTTTCGCCGGGCAGATCCCGGCGCTTGGAATAGCCGGCTTCGGCGGAGACCCAGCCGCTCCAGAATTTGGCGGGGTCGTAGAAAAAGGAGACCTCGCCGCCGGCGGCCTTGCCGATGCCCAGGTTCTGGTAGTCGAGTTTTTTTTCCCCGAAGCGGTCCAGGATGGCCTGGCGGACGGCGGGATCCAAATTGTTGAACTCGCTGCTGTCCATGTTTATGGCGCCGTCCCTGAAGTTGATCCGGCCGGTGTTCTGGATGATGGGAACCACCAGGTCGTAATAGTTCTTCTGGTAAATCTGCGTTTCCATGCGGTAGCTCTTGGAGAAATAGTGCGTCCATTCCGCATTCATGTGGAACGCCTTTTCCGGGCGCAGAGCCGGATTCACGTCCCGCAGGTTGAAGGGGAAATCGGACTGCGAGTACAGGCCGCTGGCCAGCGTGAGTTCATCCTTTTCCCCCAGGTTCTGGAAATAGGCGAACCGCGGGCTCAGGAAGGCGTCTCCGGACCAGGTGTCCACTTCCGAGCGGAAGCCGAAGGTGATCCTGTGCCTATCGTCCAGGCTCCAGGAATCGGATGCATACCCGCCCACGAAGGAACCGGATTGCTTGCCGTTATAGTCGAATCGGATCAGATCGGGCAGGGACGTAAGATAATCCACTCCGCCGTCCGCGCCGGGATCCCCGCTGCGGATGGTGGTGCCGGCCGGATCCAGATAGCCCAGCGCATCGGTAGCGTCCACGCTGCCG
The DNA here is from genome assembly GCA_028287505.1 of Fibrobacterota bacterium. Classification (GTDB taxonomy): domain Bacteria; phylum Fibrobacterota; class Fibrobacteria; order UBA11236; family UBA11236; genus Chersky-265. The sequence goes on from JAQBPN010000006.1 coordinate 61,071, forward strand.
TTGACGATGATCTCGTAGATGGTGCGCTCCAGGCGGGTTTCGAAATCGAAAGTGCGGATGGATTGGAAGAGCCCCAGCTTGACCAGATGGTTTTGCGCGGCCTGCCATTTGGCGTTCACGTTCCAGTCGTAGGCCTCCTTGCCCAGCTTGAGATAGCGCACGCTGCGGCCGAAAGTGCGGTAGCCGGCATAGCTTCCGTTGGGGGCGATGGAATCGTGCCAGGTCTCATCGTCGGAGAATTTCACGTGCCAGTCCTGGCGCTGGTAGGCCAGGCTCTGGTCCACGTCCCATTTCTCGTTCGGGCGCCAGTGGAAATGGAGGCCATGCACCTGGTTGTCCACGGACACGTTGGCCACCGTGTCCAACCCCTGGCGCTGGGTCCACGTGCCGACGGGAGCGCCATTATCGGAGTTGTTGCTGAACCAGCGCCGGGACACCTCCCGGCCGTTTTCGTAGTAGCGGGTCTTGGCGCTGCGGGAATGGAAACCGTCCGTGGAAATGAGGCCGGCGTAATCCATCTTGACCTGGTCGTTGAGGTCGTAGGCCAGGCCGAACTGCAGGTCGCGGAAATTGGGGAGCTCCAGGTAGCGGCGGAAGTCCTGCTTCTGGGCCGAGAAAGCGCTGTCGCTTTGCACCAGATCGGCCAGGTCCCAGGCGCGGTTCACCACCCAATCGTACCAGAAAGCCTGGTAGGAAAAGGAGGCGGCCAGCTTGTTCTTGAGAATGGGGACGCCCACGTAGGTGCTGCCGCGCAGGAGGGAGAGGTCCGCCGCAAGCCTGAGGCTGTCCATGGGCGCCGGGCGCGATTCCATGAACAGGGCCGCGGACAGGGCGTTGCCGGCCTCGACGGGAAAGCCGCCGCTGTACAGGGTCATGCTCTCCAGGGATTCGGTATTGAAGATGGAGTAGATGGTGCCGAAGTGATACGGCTGCAACAAGGGCACGCCGTCCCAGAGGATCTGGGTTTCCTCCGCCTTGCCTCCGCGCACGAAGGGCCGCACGCTGAGATCGTTCTGGTTGGTGACGCCGGGCAGGGTGCTCAGCACTTTCAACGGATCGCCCTGGGACGCGGCCACGCGCTGGATGTCCTGGCGGGAAAGGCGGATGCGGCTGACTTCCTTTTCGCGATGGACCTTGGCGGCGCGGGCTTTCACGGATTTCTCCCGCAGCTCCAGGGCGGAGGTGTCGCGCGCGGCGGCGGAATCCAGGGAGGCTTTTTCCCGGGCGGCGGTGCGGGCCGAATCGGTCGGAGATATGTGAGAGGTCGAATCCGCCGCGGCCGCGGCGCCCGCGGAATCCTTGGGAATGTCTTTGTCCATCGTGTCCGCCGGATCCACGCCGTAGGTGGGCACCGAATCGTATACCGGATCAACGGTTTTCGCGCGGGCCGAATCGGCGGGGGCAGCCGACGTCGCGGAAGCTGTCCGCGCCGGTGCGGCCGAGGCCGCGAGAACCGGGGTTTGCGCCAGGGCGGCGGCCAGGAACAATGCGGCGGCGGGCAAGGCCTGGCGGGCGCGGCGGAGGCCCATCAGAAATTCCATCCGAACCCCAGATTGAAATTCACCAGCACGGGTTCCAGCCTGTCCGAAGCGATGGTGACGAAAGGCGAGACCACCGGAAAGGTGAAGTTGACCTGGGGCGTGAAATAATCCGGGATGATGACCCAATCCGGCATCTTTACGTAAAGGCCCAAGGCGGCCTGATGGATGGTGCGCCGATGGGAGGTGAATTTCCAGGTGTTGAAAGAGGAATCCAGATCGCCGGGCTGGGTAGCCAGATACGTGAAGCGATAGCTGCCGTACAGGGCATGCGCCCCCAGGTTGCGGGAGGCGGCGTATTCCGCGAAATAGGAATTGTCCGCCCACATGCCCACGCCCCAGCCGGCGGACAGGGAATGCTGGGCCTTGAACCTTTTGGCCATAGGCAGTCCCAGCTTGAGATCGAACTCCACCGTGCCGGGATTGGTGGGGGCTTCGATTAGCCAGCCCATTTCCACGCCGGTGAAAGGACCCCAGGGGCCGCGCACGCCCAGGCGGTAGCTGAGGCTGAATTTGGGAATGGTCTGGGATTCGATGACCGGGGCCACGGTGGCCGTGTCCGATTCGGAGAAGCGGGATCCGGGATAGCAGCGGGTGACCTGGTAGGCGTCGTGGGACCGGTAATAGCCATCCGGGCAGCCTTCCGAATAGAGCTTTTCCCGGCCCAGGCCGAAGGTCACGGCGGTTTTTCCCGGTTCCAGCAGGCGCCCGGAGTTGAAATGGTGGGTGGTGTACAGGCACCCGGTCAGCAAGAACGCGGCGAATGCGAGCGAGGCGCGCCCGGCGGTGGCGGACCCTGGGGCTTTCCCGACGTCATTGCTCACGAATTGGGTCCATTGGCTGAAGACTCAGGCGATCGGTGTGGGGAGAACGGAAAATACATATCTTCCCCGCTCGGGCACGCCCAGGATGCCTTCCGCCTGCTAAACGATTGGATGAGGTCGATCTGCTACCGAAAACTAACTTTACGGCCATGAGCGACCCAACCAGAGCGGGACGGGCGGATGACCGTCGCTTCCGCTCCCGCCTCGCGGCCTTCGGCCTGCTGTCGGCCCTGATTGTTTTCGGCTGCACCCAAAACCGGATCCGTCCCTTGACCGGCCCCGCGCCTACCGTCCCTTACCGCTCCGTCGAGGCCCACGGTGATCATTGGCTGCATGGTGACAGTCTTTGGGCGCTGCGATCCGATCCCGCGGCCGCCCACCGGAGCCTGAAAGAATATCGCAAGGCGGTCAAAAACCAGAAAACGGTTCCGGAGCTGTTCGCGCGCCTTTCCCATGCCTGCTATTTCGCGGCCTCTCTCGAGCCTTCCATAGAGAAACGGAACGAGCTTTTCCGGGAAGGCCAGGATGCCGCCGAAAATGGCATGCTCTTGCATCCGGGGTATCGGAACGTGGTCCGGGAAACCGGGGATGAAATCGAAGCCGCGCAGGCATTGGATTCCTCCTTCATGGAAATCCTCTACTGGTATACCATCAATCTGGGTCGCGAACTGAACGCAGAAAGCGTCATCATCCGGCGCGGCAACAAAGCAAGGCTGGAATCCCTCAATGAACCCATGCTGCGGTTGGATCCGGCCTGTTATTATGCGGGCCCCCATCGCATCGCCGGCGCCATTCCCGCCCGTCTGCCGGAAGGGGATTTGCGGGTCTCGAAAGCCCACTTCGACACCGCCGTGGCCATGGCGCCGCTGTATCTGACCAATCGCGTAGCGTATGCCGAATTCTACGCGATACGGGCGAAAGACAAGCAGACCTTCAGGACCCAGCTGGGCCTGGCGGTCTCCGCCAACGCGGATACGCTGCCTGAAATCGCGCCCGAGAACCACCTGGCCCAGGCCCGGGCCAAAGCGCTCCTGGCGAAGGTGGATACCCTTTTCCCCTAATCGGACCGCAGATTTCCCTGGAATCCGGTAGGGAAATAAGCCATCTTTGGAAAGGTTTTCCAGGCCAATCGCCTCAACGCCGAAAGGGAATCCTCCATGCGCTCCAGAATCCTTCCCCTCGCCTTCACCCTGTCCCTGGCCTGGCTGCCGGCACGGGCCCTCAACGTCACCGGCCATGTCATCGACAAACAGGGAACACCCCTGTGGTCCGCCAAGGTATGCGTGAAATCGGATGCGTCCGTTTGCGTCAACACCGACATGGAAGGAGCCTTCCATATCCAGACCGCGGTGGGAGTGCGCAAGACCTCGCCGGAGTCCGCGCCCTACATCATGGACATCCGCAACGGGATGCTATCCCTCACCTCCCCCGCCGCCGCCAAAGCGCGCCTGGAATGGACCCGCGCCGACGGAAGCCTGCTCTTCAAGGCCAAGGATTTCGATTTGGCCCGGGGCCGCAACGCCATCGCCCTTCCCAAGGGGTTGCCTGATAACGGCATCTGCTTCATCCGCCTGAACACGGCGGATCTTTCCCTGACCTGGAAAGCCGTGCTGATGGGCTCCCGGGGCAATGCCGCCGCCCGCGCGGACGGCGCCGCTTCCGGCCGCATCGTGGCGCTTTCCAAGACCGCCTCGGGGGGTACCCTGGAAGTGACCAAGCCCGGATACCGCACCCGTCTCTATGAACCCCTCAGCGATCCGGATCCGGATGCCTTGATTTTCCTGAGCACGCCGGATGATGTGGGGATTTCCTTCGCGGGCAACTTCAAAGCCAAGGTGATCGCCATCGATCGCACCAATAAGACGCTGATCGTGGAATCCGTCGACGCCTTCTGCGATTCGGACGTGGTGGCGCACGATACCATCCGCGACACCAGCCAATACGCCTTCAAGGACGGCAAGTTCTGGTTGTGGAGCAAAGGCGCCTGTTCCGGACAGGTTTTCACGGGAACCGGAACGGATCCGGTGGGAACCTGGACCCTGATCGACAACAGCGCGGAATTGCCGGCGGACCTGAGGGCCGGATGCATTCCGGATACCTCCTCCGGGAGCGCGCCTTTCGACAGCACCACGGCCGTCTACGCGATCACGGAAACCACCATCACCGGCAACGTCTCGGTGGAATTCTGTCCCGCGGATCTCTACGGGCCCATCGTGGCGCTTCTCTTCCAGAACGATCCGGGCGTTACCCTGGCCAAGAACACCTGCAAGCAGGTGGTTTTCAAGAACGCCAAAAAAGAGGACGGCACCCTGAACTTCACCAAGGCCGGGGATTCCCTGCACACAACCTTCACCTACAAGACCACCACCTGCAGCTTCAACCAGGACCTCGCCCTGAGCGACAAGGATCCCACCTGCCCGGAGGACGATTCTTTCTTTCCGTTCTTCATCTGCATGGCAGGATCCGGGTTTTCCGATTCCGTGTCTTTGGGCGCGATGGGCGCGGGCGCCAAGACTTCGGCGCTGAGCGCTCCCCTGCCCATGTCCCTGGAACACCGCCTGGCCCGGAGCCTGCCGGTCTTCACGCCCGCCTTCCCGGCCATAAGGGTCCGGCAGGCACCGGCCGCCACTTCCAAGCGCGGAAGTATATTTCCCTTCCATGGATGGCGCCCCGAGTCCGCACGATAGGCGGGATAATCCCGTTGAGCGGGAAAAAATAGGCCCCTGGACCCGGATCTCCGGCCGGGAAGTCTATGACAACCCATGGATCCGGGTGCGCGAGGACCAGGTCCTGCACCCGGACGGATCCCCCGGCATCTACGGCACCATCCACTTCAAGAACATCGCCATAGGCGTGGTCGCCCTGGATGACCAGGGCCGCGTGATCCTGGTGGGACAGCATCGCTATCCCTTCGACCGCTACTTTTGGGAAATCCCCGAGGGCGGTTGCCCCATCGGGCTGGAGACTCCGGAAGCGGCGGCGGTACGCGAGCTGCGCGAGGAAACCGGTTACACGGCCGCGCGCTGGGATTACCTGGGCACGCTGGAATTGTCCAACTCCACCACCGACGAAATCGCGCATATGTATCTGGCCAGGGACCTGTCCCCGGGCCCCGCCCAGCCCGATGCTTCCGAGGAAATCGCGGTGAAGGCGATGGATTTCCGGGAAGCCTACCGCATGTCGATGGAAGGCGGGATCACCGAGTCCATCACCGTGGCGGCCATCGCCCGCGCCAAACATTTCCTGGACCGGGAAGCGGCACCGTGAGCGGCGCGGCCGGATTCAAGGATCATTTCTCCGGCCACTCCGGCGGCTATGCCCGCGCGAGGCCCGTCTATCCGGAATCCCTGTTCACCTGGCTGGCGGGATTGCCCCGCGGCCGCGAGGCGGCCTGGGATTGCGGCACCGGCACCGGCCAGGCCGCCCGATCGCTTGCATCCCGTTTCCGCAAAGTCATCGCCACGGACGCCAGCGCCAATCAAGTGGCGAAGGCCGACCGGACCGCCAATGCCTCGGAAGGCGGGGGTATGCTCCTGTACGCGGCCGCCCTGGCCGAGCGCGCGCCCTTGCGGAACGGCAGCGTGGATTTGATCACCGTGGCCCAGGCGCTGCATTGGTTCGACTTTCCGGCCTTCTTCGCGGAAGCGGCGCGGGTGGCGAAACCCGGGGCCGTGTTCGCGGCCTGGTGCTATGGCAACAGCCGCATCACGCCGGAAGTGGATGCCGTCTATGCCAGACTGTACAAAGACATCGTAGGGCCGTACTGGCCGCCGGAACGCGCGCATGTCGAGGACGGCTACGCAGGCATCCCCATGCCCTTCGCCCCCATCGCGGGCCCGGCCTTCGCCATCGAAGCCCGCTGGGACATGGAGGAATTCATCGCCTACCTGGACACGTGGTCCGCGGTGCAATACTACCGCAAAGACAAGGGCGCGGATCCCATCGCATTGGTGCGGGAGGAAATGGCCCGCGCCTGGGGAAACCCGGCGGAACAAAGATTGATTACCTGGCCATTGGCCGTGAAGGCCGGAAGGGCGGGATGAATTGAATTCGAACCTGCGCGCGGAAAAAGCCGGAACCGGCAAAGAGGAGTTCAAGGATCTGGGCTTCGGCACCAAGCTGTCGACCCAGCAGGCCCGCCTGCTCAATCGGGACGGCAGCTTCAACGTGGAACGCCGGGGCCTGCCCCGCCTCTACGCCATCAACTTCTATCAGGAACTGATCAACCTCAGTTGGCCGCGTTTCATCGTCACCGTGCTGTGCTTTTACGTGGTGGTGAACCTGATCTTCTCATTCATATACCTGGCCATCGGCGTGGACCACCTGGTGGGCCTGGACAAGTCCACCATGATGAACCGCTACTGGGAATCCTTTTTCTTCAGCGCCCAGACCCTGACCACGGTGGGTTACGGGCGCATCAGCCCGGCGGGTTTCATCACCAGCATGACGGCCGCCTTCGAATCCCTGGCGGGACTGATGGGGTTCGCCCTGGCCACGGGCCTCTTGTACGCGCGCTTCTCCCGGCCCCAGGCGCGCATGCTCTTCAGCAAGAACGCGCTCATCAGCCCCTACCGCGAAGGCACCGCCCTGATGTTCCGCGTGGCCAACGGCCGCAAGAACGAGATGATCGAAACGGAAATCCAGGTCTCCCTCTCCATCGCCCAACCCGACGGGACCCGGCGCTTTTTCGAACTTCCCCTGGAGCGCCGCAGCATCAACTTCTTTCCCCTGAGCTGGACCATCGTGCATCCCATCGACGCGGAAAGCCCCTTGTATGGAATGGGTCCGGAGGATTTCCTGCACGGCGGAGAATTCTTCATCCAGATGAAATCCTTCGACGACGTTTTTTCCCAGACCCTCTACATCCGCAGTTCCTACCGGTTCGAGGAAGTGGTCTATGGCGCCAGGTTCACCTTGATATTCGGCCGCAACGACTCCGGCGCCACCACCATCGATCTGCATAGGCTGGACGAGTTCGAGCCCGCGGACCTGCCGGCGGCGGCCAAGCCTTTAACCAACGGCAACGGAGCCAACGGAAACGGGGCCGCGTGAAAAAGACGCCTTCGCAATTGATGTCCCGGGCCATCGCCCTGTCCTTAAAGGGCATGCGCTCCGGCAACGGAGGCCCCTTCGGCGCCGTGGTCGCCAAGGATGGCAGGATCGTCGGGCAGGGAAACAACCAGGTTTTGTCGGACTCGGATCCCACCGCCCATGCGGAAGTGGTGGCCATCCGGAATGCGTGCAAGGCCCTGGGGAGTTTCCAGTTGGACGGATGCGTGCTGTATACCTCTTGCGAGCCCTGCCCCATGTGCCTGGCCGCGGCCTACTGGGCGCGCGTGGACCGCATCGTCTTCGCCAACTCGCGGCGGGACGCCGCCAAGATCGGTTTCGGGGACGATTTCATCTACCGGGAAATCCCGCTTCCGGCGGGCAAGCGCGCCTTGCCCATGAAGCGCCTGTCCGGCAAGGCCGCCTTCGCCGTGTTCAGGGAATGGGATCGGAAACCCGACAAGATCCCGTACGGACCCGACCTTAAGCCTTAGTACCCCGACAGCCTCATTCCACCCGCACCGGCAGGATGATGAAGGGAAGGCCCATGTGATACAGCTTCCGCTGCAGGGAGAACACCAGGTTGTTGTGCAGGAAGCGGGTGAGCAGGGTCTCTTCGGGAAACACCAATTGGCCCATGAAGAAAATGGCCTGGGGAAAGCGTTGCTGGATGCGGGGCGCCACCGAAGCCGCTCCGTCCACGGGATCATAGCTCAATACCGACACCGCTTCGGCATGGTAGCCGTGGCTGCGCATGAACCCCACGTAATCCAACAGATCCTTGTCCACGTCGGATTGCAGCCGATCCACCTCGTCCACGCCCTTGTAGTTGCCCGCGTCCAGCACGCCCACTTCCACGAACACGAAATTGCGGAACATATTCCCGAACAGCCTCAGGATGGCGAACAGGGAGTGCAGCCCCAACCCATTGAAGCCGCGCACCACCAGCACGGCGGTCTTGGCCTTGGGATCGTAGCCCATGGGCTCTGAGCTCTTGGGCGCGGGCGGCAGCAAGGGCGGCACGTCCCCCTTTTCGGCCTGGACGCGGGCCGCGCGCGCGGCCTTGACCAGGGAGTCCAGCCGACGCAACATCTTCTGCACCTTGCGGTAATGCCTCTTGATGAGCAGACACAGGCATATCAGGGCTCCCGCCGCCACCAGGGTGATCCAACCGCCTTGATCGAATTTCAGGAAAGTCATCAGCGTCAGGATAAAGGCCGAGAGCACGAAACCGGTGCCGTTGATCGATGCGCGGAGACGCCAGGAGGGCGCCTTCCGCTTCCGTTCCATCCAATACCTGATCATGCCCAATTGCGAGAGCACGAAGGTGATGAAGACGGTGATGCTGTAAAGGACCACCAGGTATTGCACCGAGCCGCGGGTGAAGATCAGGGTCCCCAGCGCGGCCGCCCCCAGGATGAGCACGCCGTTCTGGGTCACCAGGCGATCGCTCAGGTTGATGAAGCGGGTGGGAAGCCATTGATCCGCGGCCAGATTGGACAGCACCCGCGGCCCGCCCAGGAAGCCCGCCTGCGAGGCCGCGAAGAGGATGAGCGCCTCCGACGCCAGGGCGATGGTGGTGAAACCCCGCGAGGCCGGACCGGACCAGGACGAGGTCATGGTCCAGAACAGGGACGCGTTCAAGGTGCGTCCGGGCTCCCGGTGCAGATGGTAGAGCAGGTAGGCGAGGATGAGCCCGAATACCGCGAAGGCCAGGGAGGTGGCCATGTAGACCATGGTGCGCTTGCCGGTCCTGACCCTCGGTTCCCTGAGGATGGGCAGACCGTTGCTCACGGCTTCGATGCCGGTATAAGTGCCCGCGCCCATGCCGTAGGCCCGCATCACCAGGAAGACCATGCCCAGCGTCCCGAGCTCGCGGTGCGTGTCGCGCGCATCGGAGAGAGTCTCGGAAACGATGCGTCCGAAATCCGGGACATGCGTGAAGGCGGCGTAGAGGATGGCGAAGGCGTGGGTGAAGATGAAAACCAGGAAAACCGGGACCAGGGGCAGCACGGACTCCTTGACGCCGCGCAGGTTGAGGACGATCAGTCCGGCCAGGCACAGGTAGGCGAAATCCGCTTTGTAATGCAGCCACCCCGGCGGCAGGAAGCTGAACACGGCGTCCGCGGCGCTCGCCACGGAAATGGTGATGGTGAGGATGTAGTCGATGAGGAGCGCGCAACCGGATACCATCCCCAGGAAGGGGGACAGCAGCTTGCTGGCCACCAGGTATCCCCCTCCCCCGGCGGGAAAGGCTTCGATGATCTGCATGTAACTGGCGCTGATGACGAGCACGGTGAAGGCGGAAGCGATGGCGACGAAGATGGCCAGGTGGGCATGCGCGCCCAAACTGACATAGGCTTCCTCAGGACCATAGGCCGAGGAGGAGAGACCATCGGATCCCAATCCCACCCAGGCGAAAAAGGCGATCAGGGATAGTTGGTGGAAGGTGCCCGGCTTGGAAGGATCGAGGGCGCCGCCGATCCAGAAATGCCGGATGCGCTTTAGGAGGACGTCATGGGTCTTGGGCACAAGTGGTCCGTAGGAATTTGGGATTAAACTAGCTTCGTGCGTCCCTGCATCAAGAAGAAGCGGAGCGGGCCTCCGGACCCCCGGATCCGGGGCCTTGCGGCCCTCCGGGAGGGATGTTCCCGACAATTCCGGGGGAAATCGCCTCCGGGGCCCATGCGCGGTCCGGTCCGGCTGAGTATCATTCTTACATGCGCATTCCATTCCTCCCGACTTTCCTCGCCTTGGCCGCGTCCCTGGCCGCCGCGGCCGACCTGCAACCCCGGAGTTACTCCTACCTGCTCTCGCACGCTTCCGTGGTGGCGGTGGGCAAGGTGGCCAGCGTGTCCACCGGCTTCATGTCCGAAAGCCGCAAGGCGGTGGTGGAGGTGGAAGGCATCATCAAAGGCAAGTTGCGCACCCGGGAAATCGAAGTGTCCTGGAACGATAAAGAGTTCGAGGAGTCCGCCTACAAGGATGATTCCCGCGTGGTCCTGTTCGTCACCCTGGGCAAGGACTCCGCCTGGTCACAGGTCTCCCCCGGGATCTCCTGCTGGCCCGTCGAGAAAATCGCCTTGAAAGGGAAACAGGTCCGCGCCGTCGAGTACGCCTATCCCATGGACCTGCTCACGGAGGTGCCGGCGGCAAGCTTGGGGGAAACCGAAGAAGTGGAAAAGTCCATGAACTTCCAGGTGGCCAAACGCAAGAAATGGATCCTGCCCGATCAACTGCTTCCGCCCGTCAAACCCCTGGTCCTGCCGAAGCCCCCCAAGGCCAAGCCGGTGGCCAAACATGCCCCGGCCAAACCGGCCGCCAAACCCAAGCCCTCCAAGGGCAAAGGCAAATCCCTTTTTTGATCCCGTCCCTTCCGAACCTCCGGTTCACGCCGCCCGCTTGACCTCCAGAACCGATTGCACCTTGGCGATCAAATCGGCATGGGAAAACGGCTTGCCGATGAACTCGCGGTTGCATTCCAGGATTCCCTGGCGCACCTGCTGATGGTCGATGAATCCCGACATGAACAGGACCTTCACGTGCGGCACCAGATTCTTCAGGGTCTGGGCCAATTCCAGGCCGCCCATGCCGGGCATGATCACGTCCGCCAGCAGCAGGTCGATGGGCGAGCCCGCCCGGTTCGCAAGCTCCAGGGCCTCCTGTCCCGACGCGGCCACCAACACCGCGTAGCCCTGGCTTTCCAGGATGGAGCGCACCAGGGCGCGTTGGGAATCCTCGTCCTCGGCGATCAGGACCAGCGGGACCGCTCCCCCCGGTAAGGCGCCGAAGCGCAGCCTTTCGGGGATCGCGGCCGTCTGGCTTACCTCGAAGCGGGGCCAATACAGGCGCAGCGCGGTGCCCTCCCCCCGGACCGAGGTAACCGTTATGTGACCCCCGCTCTGCTTGACGATGCCGTAGACGGCGGAAAGACCCAGGCCCTGGGCCCGCCCCTTGGTGGTATAGAAGGGTTCGAAAAGGTGGGACTTGGTCTCCTCGTCCATGCCCACTCCCGAGTCCCGCACGGAAAGCAGCACGTAGGGTCCCGGTCGCAGTTCCCCTTCCAGCGGATCGGGAGGGAATTCCCCGGGTAGGATTTCCGCGTTCTCGGTTTCGATGAAGAGGCGGCCGCCCTGGGGCATGGCATCCTTGGCATTGAGGGCCAGATTGAGGATCACCTGTTCCACCTGGGCCGGATCGGCCTTGATGCGCGCGAGCTGCGATCCCGGCTGAAAACAGATCTCCACCGCCGGCCCGATGAACTCGCCCAGCATCTTGCGCAGGTCCCGGACAACCATGTTCAGATCCAGAACCTTGGGGGCCAAAACCTGGCGGCGGCTGAAGGCCAGCAATTGCCGGGTCAAAGTCGCGGCCCGCTCCCCGGCGCGGAGGATCTCGCGCATGTGCGGCGCCAGATCGCTTTCTTCGTCCAGTTGGGCCAGCACCAGTTCGCTGTAGCCGTTGACGGCGGTGAGCAGATTGTTGAAATCATGGGCGATGCCGCCCGCCAGGCGCCCGATCACCTCCAGGCGCTGGGACATGCGGCGGCGCTCTTCGCTTTTCCGGAGCATCTCCTCCGCCCGCCTGCGTTCGGTCATGTCGGTGATGAATCCGATCCACAATAGCGGGGTCCCGTCCCTATCGCGCATGACTTTGCCGCGGTCCAGCCAGTGCAGGATTTCTCCGTCCCGGCGGGTGATGCGGTATTCCATGTGGAAGGGAGCGCGGCCTTCCAGGTGGCGGCGGCGCGCATCCAGGACCAGGGTCCGGTCATCCGGGTGCAGGGCGGTTTCCCAGGCGGGCTCGCTGCGGGCGAATCCGTAAGGCGCGAAGCCGAGCAGATCGTCCACGGGTCCGAACCAACGGCGCGCGCCCGTGGCCAGATCGCATTCGTAGAGAAGATCGCAACCGCTCTCCAGGGCCACGCGGAACCGGTCCAGGGATTGGCGCAAATCCTCTTCGGCCTCCCGGATGCCGGTGATATCCTGGTTGATTCCGATCCAGGCGACGATTTCCCCGGCCGCGTTGCGGACGGGCATTCCCCGGCTCATCAGATGGCGCGTCCGCCCGTCCCCGGCCGGTAGCCGATACTCGTGGTCCCAAGGCTTTCCCTCGCGGACGCAAAGCCCCCACTTCTCCGAGGCGAGATGCTTCTCCTCATCAGTCATGCCCATCGGGCTTTCGGGCACGGCGGCCGGTGCGCCCTTTTCGATGATGGGAGCGGCGGCCTGTGCCTCCATGACGAAGCGGAGAAAAGCGGGATCAGCGTCGCGCTCACCGCCTTCCGCGTCGCAGACCCAGATGCCGAAAGGAAGATTACCTTCCAATAGGCCTGGTCGGAAGCGGGGCGGCGATGAATTCAAGACAATGCGCGGATCGAATTCCACCGGGTCTGGAACCATAAATCCTATCCTGCCGATTGATCCCCTGCAATATAAAGTTCCCGAGGGGCTGACGAAAGGAAATTCTCGCCGCGAAGGATAAAACCGTGCGGGGCCGGAAAATTCCACCCGCCCTTCCGAAAAGGTATTTTGATTTATGAATGGCGTGCTATGCGCCGTATCAGGAATTGCCGGTCAAAAGGAGAACCCATGGAAGAGAGCACCCTCACCGATATCAAAACCCTGCGCGAACGCGCGCGCAAACACCTGGATGGAGGTGCGGTGACCGAAGGCTATTCCGCCGACCGGGAAACGGTCCTGAAGCTTTTGAACGAAGCCCTGGCCACGGAGATAGTCTGCAACCTGCGTTACCGCAGGCACTTTTTCATGGCCAACGGCGCGAACTCGGAATCCGTCAAGGCCGAATTCAGGGAACACGCGGACCAGGAAATGCAACATGCGGACATGATCGCGGAGCGTATCGTGCAGTTGGGCGGCGAGCCGGATTTCAGTCCGGCGGACCTTACCGCCCGCAGCCATGCCGAGTACGTGGAAGGGGATACCCTCGAGGATATGATCCGGGAGAACCTGGTCGCCGAGCGCATCGCCATCGACAGCTATCGCGAAATGATCCGGTATTTCGGGGAAAAGGATCCCACCACGCGGCGCCTGATGGAAACCATCCTGGCCGTGGAAGAAGAACATGCCGAGGATTTGTTCAGCCTGCTCGGCAACAAGGCCTGATCGAAATCATATCAAGGAGGATGCATGGCCGAAGAGAATCCTGAAGCCCGCCTGCCGGCGCTCAACACGCCGAAGAACTGGGCCAAAATCATAGTCGTCTTCGCAGCCATCATCCTCATCAACGTGGTCGCGTTCCTGGTGTCCTTCGGAGCCGGCGTCATCGTGACCATTCCTCTCACCCTTTTCCTGGCATTCCTCCTGCTCAGGGATATAGTGCCCAGTCACCGTTTCCCGCCCGGACGGCGGCCGTAAGGAACAAGACCATGACTCAGAAACCCGAGATTGGACGGTACGCCGATTCCGGAGAGGGTGGGCCCGGCGGCCCTCGCCGACCCGGACTGCGGCGCGGGCCTCCCGCCGGTTGGCGCGTGGCGACGGTGGCTTCCAGCATCCTGTTGCTGTCCGCGGTGGCGGGCATGGCCTCCCTGATGGCAGGAGCGCTGCTGCTCCTGCCGTTGGCCATCCTGGCCGCTCCGTTCCTGATCAGAAGAAAGCGCTCCCGGACCGGGGGCGGACAGGGAGGATTTCCCTGGCGCCCGGCCCGGTTCCGGGGAGCCTGAGAAGGGGCCCCGTTACACCAAGGTTACTCCAGGACTAGTCGGGCGCGCCGCGCCGCCACATTTCCATGTTGTAGGCGTGGGGGGGAAGGCGGAGCACGCGCACCGCTTCGTAGCCGGCGAAAAGCCCGTCCTCGCCCGGATAGAGCAGGCCCTCGTCCTTGGCCAATCGCAAACCCAAAATCCAATCGGGATCGAAGCGGTCCTGCATGGCCGCCATGCGGAGGAAATACCCTTGGGCCGGACCCAGATAAGGCAGGGCCTCCGGGGACAGCAATCCGTGGGTGTCCAGGATCCTGGCATGGGAGTAATACCCCAGGGCGCCCACCTCATCGATCATGACCAGGGGCGTCCGTCCGGGTTCGGCGAGGGAATCGACGATGCGGGCCGCCTGGCGATAGCGGCCTTCGCGCGCCGCCTCCGCGAAGATATGTTTGCCGGGAAGCTGCTGCCGGAACGTCTGCGCGGGCACGTATGCCAGAAAGAGGAAGAGTCCCATCCATGCGGCTTTTTCCGGAAGCCGTTCCGCCGTCAGCCTCTGCATGCCCGCCACCAGGAAGAGGATCAGGAAGGGCAGCACGGGCAGATAATACCAGGTGAAAAGGATGTAGCTCGCGCCCGTGAGGGTGAAAAAGAGGAAATACAGGAAAGGCCAAGCCAGGAGTTCCCAGGGAATTCCGGAAGCGCGGTCCCGCCGGTATCCGGCCGCCGCCGCGGCGATGGCCGCAAGGTTCGCGAGAGTGATTGCCGTGAACCCGCCCAGACAAGGGCCCTTGTAGAAGACGTTCAGGAACCAGGAACGGAGCCCCTCCAAAAGGCCGACGTGGATCTCCAGGCGTTTGGCCAGGATGGAATGCGGAAGCCAATGCCCGTAGGCATGCAGGTTGAACCAGAAGAACGACGCCAGGCCCAGGGCCGTGGCGGCCGCGCAGGCCAGGGTGGCGCGATCGGAAAAGCCGTGATGCGATAGGCGATGCCAAGAAGATGCGGCCCCGCCATCCTTGCGCAGGGGCAGCTGAGTCCGTAGGCGGAGCAGGGTCCGCAGGCGGAGCAGGATCAACACCGCCGGCAGCAGCGCCCCCTCCGGCCGCGCCAAGGGGGCGAGAAATCCGATCAACGCCAGTCCCGGCATGGGGCTTTCCGAGTACAGGGCGAACCAGGTCCCCGCCAGCGCCAGGGCCGTGTACATGGGGGTTTCCATGCCGTAGGCGGACACCGCCAGGAAATTCACGCTCAGGGCGCAGGCGGAAAGCGCCAGCAGGGCGAAAGGTTCCGATAGGCGCAGGCCTTGTTTGGCAATCCGATACAGGAAGAACAGACCCGCCAGATCCCAGCCCAGATTGGTGAAATAGGCCAGGGAGACATAGTCGGTAGAGCGCAGGATCAATCCTTCCAGGGCCAGGATGATGGTGTGCAGGGGCGTGCTGGTGGCGCATACCGGATTCTGCGCGGACATGATGGGGCCCAGCCCCGCGTTCCAGGAGCGCGCATGGGCCAGGGTGATGTAGGCGTCGTCGCAGATGAGGATGCCGAAGGAGTATTTGAGGAGCGCGAAGGCGCTGAGACAGAGAAGGATGCCCGGAAGGCGGAGGACCGCGGGGTTGCCCGCCGGGGAAGTAGCGTCCCCGAGCTTCACATTTCGGCTTGCGATACGGCCACCACCTGCTCGATGGTGGTGAGACCGGCCAGGGCCTTCTCCAGTCCGTCGCGGCGCAGGGTGGCCATGCCCAGATTGCGGATGGCGTACATCTTGATCTCTTCGCTGGATTTGCGTTCCAGGATCATCTTGTGGAGGTGTTCATCGGGCACCAACAGCTCGAAGAGCGCGAGCCGGCCCCGGTAGCCGGAATTGTTGCACGCCTGGCATCCCTTGCCCTGGAAGAAAGGCGTCCCCGGGCGGATTCCGATGCCTTCCAGCACCACGTCCGGCACCTCCACCTGTTGCTTGCACTTTTCGCAGATGCGGCGGCACAGGCGCTGGGCCAGCACGCCTTTCACGCAAGAAGTGACCAGGAACGGCTCCACGCCCATGTCCAGCAGGCGCGTGAAAGCGCCGGCCGCATCGTTGGTGTGCAGGGTGCTGATGACCAAGTGGCCCGTAAGCGCGGCCTGGATCGCCATTTCCGACGTCTCCTTGTCGCGCATTTCGCCCAGCATGATGACGTCCGGATCCTGGCGCAGGATGGCGCGCATGCCGGCCGCGAAGGTGAAGCCGGCCAGGTTGTTGATCTGGCCCTGGGTGATGCCGGGGATGTTCTTTTCCACCGGGTCTTCCATGGTCACGACGTTCACGGAAGGCGATGCGACCTGCTTGATGAACGCATACAGGGTGCTGGATTTTCCGCTGCCGGTGGGGCCCGTGGTGAGCAGGATGCCGTCCGGGAGCTCGATGAGCTTGCAGATGGCGGGATAGACGGACTTGGAGAACCCTATCTTGTCGATGGTGGCGATCTCGGTATTGGGATCGATGATGCGGATCACCATCTTCTCGACGACGCCGCGTGAACGCAACAGCATGGGGAAGGTCGAGAGGCGCAAGTCCACTTCCTTGCCCTTGTACTGGATATGCGCGCGGCCGTCCAAGGGTTTGCGCTTTTCGGCGATGTCCATGCCGCCCAGCACCTTGAGGCGGGAAACGATCTGCACCATCAAACGCGCCGGGATGGGATTCTGCTCCGTCAGTTCGCCGTCGATGCGGTAGCGGATGCGCATGTTGCGCTCCTGGGGCTCCAGATGGACGTCGGACGCGCCCAAGCGGATGGCTTCGCTCACGATCAGGTTCACGATCTTGATGATCTGGCGGCCTTCTTCGTCGCCGCCGCCCAGGCCTTCTTCCGGCTTTTCCTCTTTGCCGGCTTCCAGGACCAGATCCTTGTCCTCGTCCCCGCCGATCAGATCGCTGAGGCTGTCCTTGCCTCCCACGTAGGCGCGATCGATGGCCGCGAGGATTTCCGCCTCGGTGCCGATCACCGGTTCCACGTCCTTGCCGGTCTTGAACTTGATATGGTCCAGGGAACGCAGATTGGTGGGATCCACCATGGCCACGGTGAGCACGCCGTTGTTCTCGTAGAGCGGAATGACTTTGTAGGAGCGCGCCATCTCTTCGGAGACCATGCGCGTGATGTTCATGTTGAACTTGAAATTCTCGAGGTTGATGTGCTGGAGATCGAGCTGGGCGGCCAGCACGTCCAGCAGCTTGGTCTCTTCGATGAATCCCAGCTTCACCAGGCACTTGCCCAGGGGCAGGTTCATGGCCTTCTGCTTGGACAATCCGTCCGCCAACTGCGCGGCGGAAATATAGCCCTGGTCCACCAGGATTTCGCCGATGCGCTTGCGGTAGGAGAGTTCCAGCTGTTTGCCCAGCACCGCGTTGAGCGTGTCTTCGTCGATGAAGCCGAGCTTGACCAGCACCGTGCCCAGGCTGATGCCCGTGCTGGCATGCTGTTCCAAGGCATGCTCAAGCTGCTGCTGATTGATATATCCCTGCGCGAGCAGGATTTCCCCCACCTTGCGCTTGTTACGTTTGACCTGTTGGATGCTCATGGCTACCGCAAAATACCAAGGGAGCCGTTAATGGCTCCACCCCGCTGCTTGCAATTCCCTTTCCGTTCCGTTTTCCTCAAGAATCCCAACGCCTTCTCCGGCGGTTACCCGGCCTATTTCGCGCACTTCGGCTTCCCGCGACAGACGCGCAAGCTCCGGCTCCGAAAAATCACCGGTAAACAGAAGTTGATATTCTTCCCCTCCGTGCAAGACCCAGTCCTTCCACCCCTCCCCGCCGGGAAGAAGGCCCAAGTCGGCATCATAAGGAAGCTTACCCCATTCCACCGTCAGCCTGCAACCGGACTGCCGGGAAAGATGCCAGAGTTCCGAGGAAAGACCGTCGCTGATGTCTATCGCCGCCGCGGGATTGGCGCAGGCCGCAATGGCCGGGCCCAAGGTCAAAGGGGGCTCGGGGCGCAGATGGGCCGATAGGCAGGCCTCCCCCACCCGGACTCCACCCGCCTCCGCTTTCCGGCCGGAGGCCAGCAAAGCCAGGCCGGCGGCGGATCGGCCCAGGCGGCCGCTCACATAGATGCGCTGGCCCGGGCGCGCGTTGGCGCGCAGGAGCGGTTTCCCTTCCACCCGGCCCAGCACGGTAAAGGTGAAAAAGCTTTCCCTGTCCTTGCGCACGGTGTCCCCGCCCGCCACCCGGAATCCCAACCGGTCTTCCAGGAGCGCCAGGACCTTGCCCAGGGAGGCGATCCGTTCGTCGTCCCAGGACTTGAGGGCGCCCAGATTCAGGAACGCCAGGGAGGTCTTCCCCCCCATGGCGTTGATGTCGGAGAGATTGGAGAGCAAAGCCTTTTCCAGGGCCGCTTCCGCGCTGGTCCAATCCAGACGGTAATGGATCCCTTCAATGCTGGTGTCCGTGGACACGGCCCAGGTTTCGCCCCCCACCTTCATCAGATAGCCGTCGTCCCCCAGGCCTTCGCCGTTGCGGGCGAAATGGGATGCGTCGAACAGGCGTTCGATCAGGGAAAATTCCCTCCCCGCGGCGAAATGCCTGTTCATGGCCCCGATCCGGCCCCGACGGAAACGGCTGCCAGGTAGATGACGGGCATGGGCGCGCGGCCGTCCTGGGGATGGATTTTTTTCTTATGCATGGTTTTCGTCGCGCATTGCATCATGCCGATGACAACGACGATCAGAACCAGAACCATGATCAACAAACGCGTGCCTCGAGTCATAGGGTTCTCCCTGGAATCTGTCCTCAAGTCCAATTATATCTAGAAACCGGGTTGACGCCCATCGGTTCCTGCCAGGTTACCGTGGAAGGCCGATCGCCGGAAAAAACCCGGGGATCCGGCCCCAAAACCAGGGTTCAGATGGGCCCGTGGGCCAGGGAATCCGCGGCCGGTTCCAGATGGACGTCCAAGTGGAGGCTTTGGCCCGCGGAAATGCCGAAGCGGGTTTCATAGGCCTTGAAACCCAGCTTGCGGATGCGGATTTCATGGGCTCCCGGGGGGATGGAAATAAGCCATACATCCTGGTCGAGATAAAGACCGTCCAAGGCGATCTGGGCCTGGTCCGAATCGATGTCCAGCCACAGCAGACCATAGGCGGATCGGGGCGACGGGATCGAGGGCGAAGGGTCCGTCGGCTGGCTCCAGGAGATCTGCAGCAGGAGCGCGAAACAGGCGGACCATCGGATCGAAAGGATGCGGGAAGGCCGACGCGAAGACGGGGAGAACAAGGCTCGTATCACTGGAGAAAATTATAACATTCTTTGCATGCCCAAACTCCCGAAGCCAAGCGATTCGCCAGACGCCACCGCCCGGGGAAAAAACCGCAAGCCAATCCCGGTAGGCGAGGAAGTGGTAGGCCTCGAAGGCATCGAATTGCTCCGCGAGGAGCGCCTGGTTCTCAAGGACATCGACCTGTCCATCCGCCGCGGCCAGCATTGGGTGTTGCTGGGCCCCAACGGCAGCGGAAAAAGCTCCCTGCTGAGCGTGCTGCAGGGGCTGCTCTGGCCCATCGAAGGCGGAATCCGGGTGTTGGGCAGGCGATTCGGCGAAAGCGACCTCAGCGGGTTGCGGCGCCTGATAGGTTTCGTAGGGAATGAGATCGAACCGGAATTCCCCGCTTGGCAGACCGTGGAGGAAATCGCCTGGTCCGGAGGCGTGGGTACGGTAGGCCTGCGTTTCGACAAGCCTTCGGCGGCGGATCGCCTGCGGGCGCGGCGCCTGCTGCGGGCGGCCGGCATCGCGCATCTGACCAAGCGCCGCTTCGCGTTCCTGAGCCAGGGGCAGCGGCGCATGGCCACCATCGTCAGGGCCTTGATGGTGAAGCCCGGCATCCTGATCCTGGACGAACCGGCCGCGGGCCTGGATCCGGTGGCGCGGGAGAACTTCCTGGCCAAGCTGGCGGCCATCATGAAAACGCCCACCGGTCCCGTCATCCTGTATGTCACCCACCACGTGGAAGAGATCATTCCCTCCTTCACCCACGTGCTCATGCTGAAGCAGGGAAGGGTGGTGAGCTACGGCGGGATCGAGGAGTGTTTGACGGCGAGGAATCTGGGGAAGGTGTTCGGGAGGGCGGTGGAATTGAAGAGGAGCGAAGGGCGGTATGTGCTGAGGTTGGCCGGCAGAGGAGCCCTTAATCGAGATCTCGTCGGGCGTCGGGCGTCGGGCGTCGGGCGAAAAGAAAAACCCCGGAATTGATCCCGAGGTTTTTCCTTTTCTTTTCTCTTTACGCCCGACGCCGAGGCGCCAAGCGAATGCCGATTATTTGCTGCGGGGGATACGCGCCGGTCGCCCGACGCCCGACGAAATCATGCCACGAACGCTGCCGCCTCAAACAAATCACTTCCCAAATCAACGACTCTTAAAATCATCCCACCGAACGGCCCAAACTCCCTGCGGCCTACGGATAATCCGGTCTCGCCCTGGTCGTGTCCATCGGGGTCTTTCCCTTGGAGCCTTCGCCGCCATTGGACTCCTTGGCCTTGGGAGAGTAGTCTCCGTAGACGCCATCGGCATCCTTCAGTTCCTTGGGCTCATACTTGGCCAGTTCCTCGGACCGGTTGGCCTGGGCCACGATATGGGGGGTGACGAAGATGATCAGGTCGCGCTTGCGGGATACGCTCGCGGTGTGCTTGAACAGGTAGCCGATCAGGGGGATGTCCTTCAACAGGGGAACGCCCGTTTCCGTTTCCGTCTCTTCCTTGGTCGTCAATCCGGCGATCACGACGGTCTCGCCGTCGCTGACCACCACGGTGGTCTTGGCGCTCTGCTTCTGCAGGATGGTACCCGCGCTCGGATCCACGCGGAAGGAGTTCTTCTCCGGATTCAGATCCAACAGCACGCGGCCGTCCGCGGTCACGTGAGGGGTGACTGTCAAGGAGGTGCCCGCGTCCTGCAATTGGATGGCTTGGCGGCCATTGGCGTCCAGCACGCGGATGGGGACCTGTTCGCCCATGAAAATGCGCGCTTCCGCGTTGTCGATGGTGGTGATTTGCGGCTTGGCGAGCACTTCGCCCTTCAGGTTCTTGACCAGGTTGGCCACCGCCACGGCCAGGTTGCCGTTCAGCAGTCCGAATGCCAATTGCGTGGTGGCGCCGGCCACGCCGCCTACGATGCTTCCCGCGCTGGTTCCGGTGCCGGACGAACCGGAACCGGAGGAGGACGCATCGCTGCTGCTGGAGGATTGCGCGCTCTGATTGGAGGTCCCCAGCATGCTGAAGTCGGATTTGGCGGTGGGCAACTTGCCCGCATTGTCCCGCAGCGCGGTGATGGCTCCGCTCCCCACGCCGAATTGCCAGTCCACGCCGATTTCGCGCATGGCGTCCGCATCCACCTGGATGAGCTGGGCCTGGATATTCACCTGGTAGGTCTCGATGTCCAGATCCTTGACGGCGGCGCGGATCTCATGGATGTTGGCGCGCGTGTCGAAGATGAGCAGGGCGTTGTTGCGTTCCACCACGTTGATGCGGCCGCGGGGCGAAAGCAGGCCCTTGACGGATTCTTCCAGGTCCTTGGCCTTGGCGTTCTTCAGCTTGATGATATCGCGCATCAGGGGGGCCATGGAACCGGCCTGCTGCAGCGCGGCGGCGTTCTCGACGGAAGACTTGTTGAAGTCGGCCACGTTCTGCACGTAGAGGTAGTTGTCCTCCACCAGGTATTTCAGGCTGTACATCTGGCACAGGATGAGCATGGCTTCCTGCCAGGACTTGTCCGTGAGCTGCAGGTTCACGTTCTGGCCGGAAACGTTGGGGGCCACCACGATGTCCACGCGGCCCGAGGCGGAAAGCGCCTTGAACGCGGAACGGATCTCCATATTGGAGAAGTTGAAGTTCTGGCGATGCGTCAGCCCTCCTACGGACTGGGCCGCGGGTCCGGACGTTTCCTCGGCCATCGCCGCGGACGCGAGGCAGGCCGCCAGGCACAGACCCCTCAAAGTCAAAGAAATCATTTTTTAGCCCCTTCCTTCGAGGAAACCAATTTCAAGCTATAGGATCGGGAGATCCCGTATTCGCTGATGTCGAAGGTCACCGCGTCCCGAGTGATATGGGCGACCCGTCCGTTGTGCACGGGATCGCCTTCCTTGATGGTGAAGGACACGCCCGCTTCGCGGTTGTGTTCCAGCACCGCCATCGGCTGCTGCGACTGCCAGATGATGCCCACCACTTTCATTTGATCGATGTCGATGCCGTTATCCGTCGCGCCCTGTTCCACGGGGATGAAGGGATCCCGGCGGCCGTAGCTGTTGTAGGAGATGCGGTTCTCTTCCGGTTCGATGCGTTTCTTCTCGTCCTCGGCCGCCATTTTTTCCTGGGCCAGCTTGGCCGCCAATTCGGGGTTGTCCGCGATGGCCAGCTTGGGTGCGCCTCCGGAAGCCTGGGAGCCCGCATCCATGCCGGGTTCCGCCTTGGAGGGATTCTTTTCCGCGACCTTGGGCGCGCCGGCGGCGGAGGGGGCCTGGGATTCCTGGAGGTCCTGGGGCTGGGCGGGAGGTTGCGCTTTTGCCATGGCCTTGGCGGCCTTCGCCGAGTCGGCCGCGGCTTTCGCCATCGCCTTCGCGGCGGCGGCTGCTTCCTTCTTGTGCGCGAGTTCCTCGGCCTTGCGGGCTTTCTCTTCCTGCTTGGCCAATGCGGCGGCGGCTTTGGCGGCCGCGGCGGCGATGATGGCCTGCTTGGCTTCGATGCGGCCCTCGATGCTCTTCTCCTGCGCCTTGGTCAACTCGTCCTCATACACCGCATCTCCGGCGCGGATGAATCCGGTATCGGCGCCGGAGACCACGCGCAGATTGCCGGCCTGGTTGTCCAGCCGCACCACCTTTTCCCCGATGGGAATCTTGCGGATGAGCTTGCCGTTGGGGCCCGGCTCCGTCTTGAGGGAAGCCGAGTCCTTGAAGAGGACCATGGTCTTACCGCCCTGGGACAGGGAGAAAATCCGGCTGGAGGACAAACCTTTGCCGGTCTTGCCGGCCATCCCGGACTCCAGGGCCTCGCCTTCTTCATGGGCCGACTTCACGGGATCGACGGTTTCCGCCACGCTTTCGCTTTCCTTGGCGTCCGGTTTCAGGGTGGTCCACTTGAAGGCGGGAGCGGGATCGCCCTTGACCAGGCCCGAGACGGCCAGGCCGGTTTCCTGCGGGGTGATCTGCACGGTTTCGCCGCGGGCGAGCTGGATATGCAGCACCAATTGGGTTCCCTTGACGGTGGTCTTGATGCGCTTATAGATGGGGTTCTTGGGCAAGGTGTAATCCTTCCGGGCCAGGCCCGAGGTCACGTTGTCCAGGGTCACTTCCAGCCAGGAGGAATCCTTGGCGTTCTTTTGCGGCGCGTAGTTGGGGGCCGCGGGGGGATTCAGGACCAGGAGCAGGTTGGCCTGCGCGGAGGTCACGATCATCTTCACTTCCGCGAGGGAGCCCGGGGAAACCTGGGAGTTACCCATGTCGGCGCCCGCGTCCGCGGCGGCATCGGATCGGCCGGGGATGGACGGCTCCGTGGGTACCGCGGGGGTTACCGGCTCGGGACGGGAGGTTTCCACGGCGGGCGCGGCTTCTGGGACCTGCGCGGGAACGGTGGTCCCCGCGAAAGCCGCACCGGCGGCGTCGGCGGCGGACTTCTTGGCGCCGCCCTTTTTGGCGGGGGGCGCTTCGGCCTTGGCCGAGAGGTAGGCATCCTCGGCGGTCAGGGACTTGGACAGGGACCAGGAGTATTTGCCTTTGGCTTTTCCCAGCATCACCTTCAGCACGCCTTTAGGGGCGGGTTGGAGGACGACGTCTCCCATGGGGGGCTGCTTGAATTTCATTTCCAGGCCCAGCAGGCTCTTGCCGCTGGGGGTGGTCAGCTTCTTGAGCAGGATTTCTTCCAAATCCGGACTGCTCGCTTCCAGGGGATGGCGGCCCAGCGGATAGGCCGTCTCCGTTTCCAGGAACGAGAGGACGGTGGTCCCCTTGGTCAGATCCGTCTTCTGGAAGTACAGGGGATAGTCGCCCTCGGTCCCGTTCGGGGCGAAGACCAGCTTGAGATACGTCTGCCCGCCCGCGGTAATCAGGGAAACGTCCTTGAGCTCATGCGCCGAAGCGGGAAGGGCGGATGCGAAAAACGCCCAGGCCGCCAGCAGCAAAGCGGAGCCGGAGATCTTGGCGAAGCGGTTTCTGATTGGGTTTCTCATTTTCACCGTTTGGAAGTGAACGTCGTCAGTTGGAAGTTGGCCACGATGGTGCGCGGCGTTTCGCCATGTTCCTTGGCGTCCTCGACTTCTTTGTCCAGATCGGGAGCCTTCTCGATCTGGAGCTTGTTGATGGCGGTGGGATACCGGAAATTCGCGACCTCGCCGAAAAGCATCCCCAAGGCGTGGTAGCTGGAGGAGATGGTGATGGCGTAATGGTTTTCCTTGTAGAATTCCTTTTCCTCAACGCGCAGGGGCAGGAACTTGGTCGGCACCGTCAGGGACTTCCGGGTCACCGCGGTCAGATCGATGAGGCGGCGGGGAATGAGCTCTTCGTCCGGGAACATTTCCTGGAGCTTGGTGAACTCCGCGTTGGCCAGCTCGATTTCCGATTCCAGGTCCTTGAGCCGCTGCTTCTGGGCCAGGATCTGGCGGAGTTCGCCTTTCTTCTTGCGGATGTCGGTGTCCAGACGCTCCACCTTCTGGGAATATTCCACGTACTCGGTGTCGTAAAAGGTGTATCCCATATAGACGATGGCGGCCAGCGCGGCCGCGGCGAACAGCCACAGCCTGGCGTTCATACTGAGGTTCAGGCCCTTCACGCGCCCTCCTTGGCCGGCGCGGGCGGCTGCTTTGCGGGATCCGCGGCCATATGGTCGATGCCCACGTTGGGATTCAGATTGATGCGGATGGTGAACATGAAGGAGCTTCGGTTCGATTCCTTCTGCAGCTCGATGCTGTTGAGGAACACCTTGGAGAAGTATTCGTTTTTCTCCAGCTCGAGCATGTATTCGGCAATCTCGGGGAAGATGTAAGTGCGACCCTTGAGCTCCATTTCATTGTCGTTGGCTTCCGACTGTTTCATGGTTTCGATCCACATGTTGAGCGGCATCGACTTGTTGATCCCTTCCAGGATACGGACCCATTTCTTCTTGCTGACGCTGATGCTCTTGAGGGAGTTGTTCTTGGCGGTTTTATCGTCGCGGAGCTTTTCCAGTTCCTTGATGCGCGCGCCCACGTAGGCGTTCGCGCCGATTTCCTTCTGCACCTCGGCCAGGGCCCCGCGCTTGTTTTCCAGGTTGGCCCGGAAGAAGGACTGGCCGATCATGTAGGCCGCCCCCACCGCTATCAGGGCGGTGACGGAGATCAGGATGCGCATGTCGATCAGGAAGGAATAATCCTTTCTGACCACCCGGTATTCGATCGGGAGCAGGTTTACGTGGATGAAATCGGGCGCTTTGATTTCGGGCAGCGAGGTTGCCATGCTATATCCGCCTCAAGGCCAGCCCGGTCGCCACCGTCAGGATGGTGGAGATGTTCTCGGGAATGGGTCCGCTGAATTTCTTTTCGTCGTAGGCGATGTGCTGGAGCGGGTTGGTGATTTCCACTTCCACGTTGTGGCGCTTGGCCAGGATGCCCGCCAGGTCCCGGATGCAGGCGCCGCCGCCGCACAAGACCATCTTCTCAACCTTCAGATTGTTCTCCGAAGACTGGAAATAGCTGAAGGCCAGGTCGATGCCCACCGACAGTTCCTCGGCCGAGAATTCTATGCTGCGGTTAAGGGTGGCCGCATTGTACTTTTCGATGTTTTTGCCGCGCAGGATGTTGGAGGCCTCTTCGCGCTCCACCTTCAGGTTCTTCATGATCGTCTTCACGAAGAAGTCGCAGGCGGTGGCGATGTCGCGCGTGGAATGGTAGGTGCCGTTCTTGAGGAAGGTCAGATTGGTCAGGTGCTCGCCGATGTTGATCAGGGAGACCACCTTGTTGCCGTCTTCCTGGGGCGCGGACAGGAGGTAGGCGTTGGTCACCGCGAAGGCGTCCACGTCGATGACCACGGGACGCAGGCCGGCCTCGTAGAGCAGATCGATGTAGGACTGCATCACCTGCAGCTTGGCCGCCACCAGCAGCACTTCCATCTCCTCGCCGTCATCGTTCTTGTGCAATATCTTGTAGTCGAGCGTGATGTTGTCCACGTCGAACGGGCTGCGCTGGCCCGCTTCCATCAGGATCACTTCTTCGTCGCTCTCGCCCTTGTTGGACTTGAGTTTGATGCGATCCGCGATCACGCCGTACGACCACGACAGGGATAGGATCACGTCCTTGATTTTTCCCGTGGGATCCGTGCGATGGACCAGGGCCGTCAACGACTGCAACAGCTCGTCCCGGTTCTTGATCTCTCCGCCCACGATGGTGTCCGGCTTCAGCACGTGGATGCCCGCGCCCAACAGCACCGGGCCTCCGGGCCTATGGGCTATGCGCGATATCTTGATGCTGTAATTGCCGATATCGATGCCCACCGTGGTGGGCTCGCCCTGGATTGCGTTTAGAATTTTTTCCTTGAAGCCCAAGTCAAAGCCCCCGGCATTGGGATATCCTGAATTTTCTCAATCCAGGCTGAATTTTCTCAACCGATTTATTATAACACCGAGGCCAAACGAATTTCAACGAAGGAACGCGATGATTCGCAGGGACTTATGGGGACCAGGGAGGATTGGGGTAAGAGATAGGTAAGACAAAAGAGTTGCTTTGAGAATCAGAGGTAGAGTTTGATGCGGCGGTGCCCGGGGAAACTTTTCGTCGGGCGACGGGCGTCGGGCGTCGGGCGAAAAACCAAAAGACTATGGAATTGGATTTTTCGCCCCAATGAACTCGAGAGGTTTTTCTCTCTCTTCTCTTTACGCCCGACGCCGAGGCGCCAAGCCTAGGTTTTTTAAATGTTGAAGTCCCACGCGCCGGTCGCCCGACGCCCGACGAAACGCATCTACTAGGCTTTCAAGCTTGGGATCTTCTGAAGGCCCTTCAAGCGCCTCTTAAACCTACTCTATCCTAATCGGTCCGCGCATCTGCGAATCGATGCGTTGCTTTTCGAAAACATACCGCACGATCTTTTCCTGCGCCGCCGTTTCCATGCTCATGAACTTCAGATTGTGCTCGAAATCCTCGCGGTTGCCCTTCACCACGGAGATCATCCGCATAACTTCGCTTTGCACGCCGCGCAGGGACGTCCCGGGCAGGTCGAAATTCACGGAAAGCTTGTAGCCTTGGGGGATCGGGGAGGTAAAGCGGGCGCAGGTTCCGCCGCCGCTCAAATCCAGCATGCGGCCTTCCAGCACCATCCCCAGACCGGGCCCCGGGCCCGCGGGACCGGCCGATTCCCGCGTCCAGCCTTCCGGCTTGGCGATCACGGTGACGCGGCAGGGAATGTTCACGTCGATGCGCACCCAGTTGCGCAGCTGCTTGCGTTCGAGGGTGCGCGTATGCGGCACGAAGATGGCGCGGGATCCCAGGCGCGTGGCCGTGACGGGAAGCCGGACCACGTATTCGCCGTCCCCGGATCGCAGCAGGGACAACTCCACGGCGGCGCCCACGGCCACGGTGGGGGGAATCTCGCTTTCCAGGACCACGGCCCAGTGCTTTTCCCTGACTTCCTGCACGCGGCCCTTGCGGACGGTTCCCTCTCCGTCGATGAGGTTCACGGGCATGCCCTCTTCCAGCTGGCGCGTGCTGCTGATGGGGACTTCCGGGGGCAGATGGGAGTATCCCAGCTTCATGCGCAGGCCGCGCAGCAACGCGTATTGGGTTTCGTCCCGGTCCAGCTGTTTCTGGTTGTCCTTCAGGAATTCTTCCAGCGCGTCTTCGTAGATGAAGGAGGAATCGAAGACCATGTCCGCGCTGCTGATGCCGCCATGCTCCACGATGCGGCGCAGGATGTCCGTCTCCTGGGGAGTGAGCCGTTTCTGCTCGGCCATCTCGGCGAAGTATTGCCAGCCGATGTCGATTTTCTCGCGCTGCTTGCTGTCTGTGCGGAGGATTTCAAAGACCACGAACCCGGCCAGGACGGCCACCAGGAAAATGCCGCACAGGGCCATTCCCAGGGGACTGATGCGGCCGAAGCCGCTCCCAAGTTCCTGCATCACCTCCAGGGAGGCTGCGGCATCGGCCAATTGGGGGGTTAAAAAGCCTAAAACCACGGGCAACGCCGCGGACCTCAGGGCCGGATGCAAACGGGCTGGTTTGGACATAAAATTCCGATCAACCTCAATTGTCTCATATTTTCCATTGCCTGTCCTCCCCGCTGGGAGATAAAATAGAGGCTCTGGACCCCGCCGTTGGCAAAGCCAGCGGTACGCCGCAGGTAAGACCAGCGGTTCGCCGCTGCCGGGTGGGAACAGGAGGGGTGGTCGCTTGAACCCGGATTCCAATGAATTGAAGGCCCTGGTCCATAAAATCACGGACCTGCCCACCCTTCCGGCCATGATGGCCACCATCACCCGTCTCATGCAGGATCCGCGTACCTCGGCCGAAGAATTGGGGCGCGCCATCGCTTCCGACCCCGCCCTGGTTTCCAAGGTCCTGAAACTGGTCAATTCCGCATTCTACGGATTTCCCGGCCGCATCAGCACCATCACCCAGGCCATCGTCATCCTGGGGTTCAGCACCATCCGCAACGTAGTGCTCACCACCTCCGTGCTCAAGGCCTTCAGCCGCAACGGATCCCAGAACGGGATAGACGTGGCGAAGTTCTGGGAACATTCGCTGCTGACCGGCGCCATCGCGCGCTCCCTGGCCGTGGAGCGGGAAGCCAACTTCGTCGAAGAAACCTTTATCGCCGGGCTCCTCCACGACATGGGCCGCATCGTGCTCAGCCAAAAGCTCACGGCTGAATTCGAGAAGGTGATTCTCGTCAAGGAAAAGGCCGGCATCAGCCAATTGCAGGCCGAACAGTCGGTGCTCAAACTCACCCACGGGGACATCGGCGGCTGGCTGGCCCGCAAATGGAACCTTCCCATTCCCTACGTGGACGTGATGCGCTTCCACCACACGCCCATGGAATCCCTCAAGCAGGATCCCAACACGCAAGCGGACACCACCACTCTCATCTATATGGTGCACGCCGCGGATTCCCTCTCCAAACACCTCGTGGACGGAAAGCCGGACCTGTCGGCCATCCACGAAATAGACCCCGCCGTGCGCGCCGAATTGAAAATCGGACCCGAAGGCTGGGAACGCTTCCAGCTCAGGACCGAAGAAGAGATCGGGAAGGCGCGGGCCTTTTTGGAAATGCTTTGAAGGCGATGGGAAGAGGTTATATGAATTGGATGAGCCAGACACTTGAAACCTGGGAGCCTGTGGCGAAATTTCGTCGGGCGTCGGGCGTCGGGCGTCGGGCGAAAAGCCAAAACCCAAGGGGTTGGCTTTTCATAGAAGCAGGGGCGCCTCCATCGCTGCCCATTGCTGCTCTTTTCCCAACGCCCGACGCCCGACGCCCGACGCCCGACGAAACGTTTCTATTACCGCATCCGTATCTAGTCCCGTCACGCCCTATTCAAAGCCCTCTTCCTCATCCCCAAGAGGCCCACCATGCCTACTGAGTACAAACGATCCACCAAGAAACGCCTCAGCATGGAACAGCTCCAGGACATTACCTTGCCGGTGAGCCTGGAACTGGGGCACAAGCTCATGCGCGTCAAGGACCTCCTGGAACTCACTCCGGGCCGCATCGTCAAGCTCGATCGCCTGGCCGGCGAGGCCGTGGACCTGGTCATCAACAACAAATGCATTGCCAAGGGCGAGGTGGCCGTCATCGACGAGAATTTCGCCGTCCGCATCGTCACCCTGCTGTCGCCGGAAGAGCGCCTTAAACTCCTGTAAATTGCTAGTTTAGCTGGGCCATGACGGCCCCCCTGCACACCCTTTCGCGCCCGGCCGTCTTCGTCGCATTCCTATTACTCATCTTCTCCCTTCCCGCGCGGGCGCAATTGCACACCCTGGACCGGTCCGTCCAGGACAGCATCGCCGCCAAGATCCTGGCCGACTCCCTGCGCATCAAGTCCGATTCCACCAAGGCCGCCAACGATACCTCCGGATCCGCGGACGATACCGTCTCCTATTCCGCCAACCACATCCGGTACCGGAGCGATCGCTTTTCCCTTTCCGACAAGGCGCTCCTCACCTACCGGGGATCGTCCCTGGTGGCGGACTCCATCGTGTTCTACAGCCAGGACAACGTGGTGGAAGCCATGGGCGCGCCGCTGATCCAGGATCCGGCCAACCCGCCCATCCTCGGATACCGCATGCGCTACAACCTCAAGACCAAGGTGGGCGAGATCTATTACGGATCCTCCAAGAAGGGGAACCAGACCTTCAACGGCGTGGAGATCCGCCGCCAGAAGGACGGCGACATCCTCATCGCCCGCGGGGATTTCTCCACCTGCGATCTCCCCGACCACAAGCACTATTTCTTCTACAGCCGACGCATGATCCTGGAGCCCAAGTCCAAGGTCCTTTCCGGCCCCATCGTCATGAACGTGGGCGACGTGCCCGTGGCCATCCTGCCCATGATGGTGATGCCCCTGGGGAGCGGCCGGCGTTCGGGCCTGCTGCAGCCCAAGTTCGGCGGCGATCAGTCCCTGGGATTCTACCTCACCGGCCTCGGCTATTACTGGGCCATCAACGACTACACGGATTTCATGACCTCCGGGGACGTCATCGAAGGGCAGCAGGGCACCTTCGATCGCACCAACCTGAACTCCCAGTTCCGGTACAACAAACGTTACGCATTCAACGGATCGCTGGGGGGCAAGCTCTACGTCAGCGAATTCGATCTCTCCAATCCGGGATGGAGCGTCGACTACGCCCATGATCAGAACATCACGCCGGACCAGAAGCAGACCCTGAAGGGAACCGGGCGCTTCCAATCCGATCCTTCCATCGTGGACAGGAACGCCGTGAACGAAGAGGAGAAGGTGAAGCAGACCGCCAACGCCACCTTGGGTTACCGCCGGCAGTTCGACTGGAACCAGGCCACCCTGAACGCGGATTTCACCCAGGACTACAATCTTACCGACACCTTGCTCGATCGGCAAATCCCCAACCTGGGTTTCCGCGTGAGCGGTCCCCTGTTCCCGAAGGCCGAGGATGACGGAGCCATCCAGTTCGGCGACGATCCCTGGTACCGCAAGCTCACCTACAACTATGACAACCGGTTCAACGTGGACATGGTGAGCCGGCCCGACAAACCTTTCGCGCGGGGCGATACCAACACCTACGTGGGCTATCAGGACCACCTGAGCTTTTCCGGCAAATATCCTTTGCTCAAATATTTCAACGTCACCCCTTCCGTGAATTTCAGCCAGCTCTGGAGCCTGCAACGCCGGGGCGATTCCGCCAACCCGGTGCGCACGGCCTGGGATCCCTCAGCCGGGGATCTGGGCGAATGGTTCGGCTTTTTCAATACCGGCGCCGCCCTGGACACGCGCATTTACGGCATCGCCCAGACGGACGGCGATCCCTGGCTGGGCCGGTTCACGGGCATCCGCCATACCATCATCCCCACGGTGGCATTCACCTATGCGCCCAAGCTCGACTCCAATCCCCGCTTCCTTCCCAATCCCAAAATCGGCGGCACGGCCTTCCAGGAAGAACAGAAAACCGTGGGGTTCACCCTGGGCAACGACGTGGACCTGAGGTTGGCGCCGGAAGGCGGCGCACAAGCCGCGGCGCCGGGAGCATCTCCCGCGGGATCGACCGCGCCGGCGGGAACGACACCAGCGGGAGGAACCCCGGTCAAAAAGGGCGAGACCTACAAACTGCTCTCGGCCACTTCGTCCATCAATTACAATTTCGCCAAAGACATCAGGGAATGGTCCGATATCCCCAGCGTGTTCAGCGTCTACCTGACCAAGAACGTGGCCTTCACTCTCAACACCCGGCACACCCTGTACGATGATTTCGCGCCCGTGGGCCAACAGAACCGGCTGGTCTCCCCCATTCTGACCAGCTACGGCTTCGGCTGGCGCAAAGGCATCCAGGTGAGCGGCAATTTCAATTCCGGCGCGCGCATCAAGGACACCCAGGGCTTCCCCACCGATCGGTTCGAGACCAGCCCCTGGTCCGGGGACATCAATTACAGTTTCGACTATTCCTCGACCCGGGTGGGCGGGGACAACAACTCCTCCCTGGAGCGGATTTTCGGGGCCAACGGCACTTTCCAGCGCACCCTCACCCACACCGCCAACGGGAGCCTCAAGCTGAATCCCACCCCCGGGTGGCAAATGTCCTACGATACCGATTACAACTTTTCCGACGGCAAGTTCTCCCGGCACTCCTTCGCCTTCCACCGGACCCTGCATTGCTGGGTCATGGACTTCCAGTGGACCCCGCGGGGCATCTCGGAAGGATGGAATTTCAACATCCGCATCACGGATTTGCCGGACGTGAAGCTGACAACCAGCGATACGCGCACCAAGCGGCTAAATCGGTGATGGAAAAAGGGAGCGCGGATTGGAACGGTTCATATGGCCAATGCGCAGCATTGGCCCAAGACGGCGTTTCGCCGTCCGCTGACGTCTCCAACGGCTTAAACTAACTTATAGCCATGTCGGCCGGTTTTAAAATCTCCCCAAGCCTTTGGTATGAAAGGCTTTATGCCGAAAGCTAAGCTGGTCCTGGCCAGCCGTTCGCCGCGGCGGGAGCAGATCCTGCGCATGCTTGGCGTGGACTTCGTCGCCAGGACGCCGGACTACGAGGAAATCAATCCGCCGGGAATGGATTCCAGACAGGTTCCGGAGCATCTGGCCCGGGGCAAAGCGGCGTCCATGACGGGATTGGGCCCCGATACCCTTGTTTTGGGATCGGATACTGTGGTATTGATAGGCGACCGGATCCTGGGCAAGCCGGCCGGATCCGAGGATGCTTTGGAAATGCTGACGGCGCTCAACGGCCGCACCCATCTGGTGGTGACCGGAGTGGCCCTGGCCCGGGAGGGCCGGGTGATCGACTCCGGCGCGGTGCTGACGGAAGTCACTTTCGCCAAACTGCCTTTGCAGGCATTGCGCGAATACGCCGCTTCCGAGGAACCGATGGACAAGGCGGGTGCCTATGCCATCCAGGGCCATGGGGCCCGGTTGGTGGAAAAAGTGAATGGCTGCTTTTACAACGTCATGGGCCTTCCCATCCAGCTGACTTTGCGGATGCTCGGACCTTATCTTCATCAGGAGTGACATGAGCGACGAATTCAACGGCAGCGCACCCGAAGGGCGCGAAAACCCTTCCAAGGGCGGAGAGAGCGGCGAGACCGGCATCGGCAAGATCCTGCGCGAGGCCCGGGCGGCCGCCAATATCGACGTGAACAAGATCTGCTCGGATCTGCGCATCGCGCCCCAGGCGCTTGAGGCGCTGGAGCAGGGGAACTACCACCTGCTCCCCGGAGATCCGTACATCCGCGCCCTGCTGGGGTCGCTGGGACGTTACCTGGGACTGGATCCCACCGCCTTGGTGCAGGGATACAACAAGGAGATCGGCGCCGTGCATGCCGCTCCCTCGATCGCTCCCTACAAGGACCGGACGCAGACCCATACCGCTACGCATAAGCAGATTTTCATCGGCATCTTCGCCGTGCTCTTCATCGTCCTGTTCCTGCTGTTCCGTAAGCTGGGCATGGATGATTCGGACGCGGGCAAGGCCGCGCCCCCATTGGCCGGAACCTCCACCTCGGATACCCTGGCTCCGGCCCAGGATACCCTGTTGGAAAGCAAGTCCCTGGCGCCGGATTCCTCCCTGGCCAAAGCCTCTCCGGATTCCGGGGAGACCCACGGACTGGGCGGCGCCAAAGGCGGCCTCAAGCCCGTCCTTCCCCCCGCGGTCAAACCCGTCGCGCCCGGAACCGCTTCCGCTCCGGCCGGATCCGCTTCGGTGACTCCCGGCACGGCTTCCGTTCCGCCCGTCGCCCCCGTCCCCGGAACCGTCGCGGTTCCCGGCGCCGCCTCGGCCGCCATCGATTCCTCCCACCTGATCATGGCGGTCATCAAACCCCTTATCGACAGCGTGGGCGTGAAGGTGATGCGGTTCGGCAAGGAGGACTTCGCCACCGTCCTGCGCCTGGGCAAGCAAATGCAGGTGAGCCATACGGATACCATCACGGTGATGATTTCCAAGCGCAAAGCCGTGGAAGTGACCATCGCGGGCAAGTCCGTGATTCCGGACAAGAAAAGGTTTAAAATATACGGGAACACCCTGAAAACCTTCTGAACATGACCATCGCCATCCTC
Source organism: Fibrobacterota bacterium (assembly GCA_028287505.1). Classification (GTDB taxonomy): domain Bacteria; phylum Fibrobacterota; class Fibrobacteria; order UBA11236; family UBA11236; genus Chersky-265. Next base: position 95,376 of record JAQBPN010000006.1, read on the forward strand.
ATCCTGACCGCCCTGGTGCTCCTGATCGCCCTGCTCTATCTGACGTTGGCCACCAATGATTTCGAGAAGAGCACGCGCGAACTGGGGAGCTTCATCCAGAAGCGCTACGTGATCGAGCCGCCCAACAAGGCCAACGATCCCAAATCCATGAAGTCCCTAGTCAAACTTCCGGGCAAGAGCTGATCCAGCCGGTCCGGAAACCCATCATCCCAGGCGGAACCCGTGCGTAAAGCGGACATCAAGCGCAAGACCAAGGAAACGGATATCAAGCTCTCGCTTGATCTCGACAATCCCATCGATGGACCCATCGATACGGGCTCGCCGTTCCTGGACCACATGCTGGATCTGTTCCGCAAGCACGGCGGCATCGGGCTTACCGTGGAATGCAAGGGCGATAAGGATATCGACATGCATCACTCGACCGAGGACATCGCCATATGCCTGGGCGAAGCGATCCTCAAGGCCGCCGGTGACAAGCAAGGCATCGAGCGATACGGATTCTATTACGTGACCATGGACGAAGCCCTGGCCCGCTGCTGCCTGGATCTGGCCGGCCGCATCGCGTTCGTCTACAACGCAGCCATCCCCACGGCGCGCATCGGAAACCTGGACACGGAACTGATCCAGCACTTCTTCCAGAGCGTGGCCGAGAACGCCAAGATGAACCTGCATATCGATCTGCTGCGGGGGGTCAACACCCACCATTGCATCGAAGGCATGTTCAAGGCCTTCGCCCGGGCCCTGTCCATGGCCATCTCGCCGTCCCGGCGGGTGCAAGGCGTGCCCTCCACCAAAGGCACGCTGAATGCGTGACTCAGGCACGCTCAATGCGTGACTCGGGGACGCCGAACGCGTAACCGCTTCCGCTCCCCGATGGTGTTCGCGCCTGCGTGCGCGCTGGCCTGTTGTGTTTTCACCGCGTTGGCTTTGTCCATCACCCCAAGCTCCCGTTCCGCCCCGCCCGCTGCCCAAGCCACGACGACCGCCACCTCTGCGGCTACAGTTGCTTCAGCGGCTACCGCTGCTTCAGCGGCTACCTCGGGATCCCCCTGGAACGCGCAGGATTCCCTGGCCGCCGTCCGCATCGTGGACGCCCTGGTCCATCGCCCGGAATCCGTCGATTCGCTGACCGCCGGATCCTTGTCGCGCGATCACGGACTGGGATTCGGACGCCATCTGCGCGAAGTCTGGATCAACCCCGCGGGCACGCTCGGCTTCTCGTTGAAAATCGTCTACGAAGGGACCCGGCCCGTCAGCTTCGAAGCCCGGCCGGTGATGAATTACGGAGGGTTACGCGCGCGTTACCAGGCCATCCTGGCGCCCGCCTTCAAGACCTCCGCCAAGGACGCCAAGAACCTCTATGCCGAACCCTATCGCTGGAACATGGCCGCGGTGGCGGCGCCCCTGCCGGAAGACTCCCTGAACCTGGGCGGCGATTCCCTGCCGGCTCCCGCCCTGCGGGAGGCCCTGGCCTTCTACATGACGCCTTACTCCGGAACCCTGTACGGAATCCGGGGCGGAGAAGCCGGCCAGATGCTGGAGAACCGGGACCACTTCCTGGGGCTGGCGGAAATCCTCATGGCGGACAAGCACCTGGCCCGTTACCTGCTCCGCAGCGCCAATCCGGCCACGCGTCTAACGGCGGCCGAGTTCATCATCCGCCACCGGGAAAACTTCCCCGAATACGATTCCCTGCAGCGGACCGCCTTCCGGGCCGTGTTCGCCAATCCCTCCAAGGCCGCCACCATGCGGATGGGCCGGGAAACCAGCGAGGATGCGCGCAAGCTTGTCCTGGAGTATTCGCGCCAGGACGCGCGGCGCGACGGCCGCGGCGTCTTGCGGATGTATTAGAACCGGTCTCAGGTCTGAGAGTGGATTTCGCCCGACAGGGCCCGGGCCACCTTGGCCACCAGTTCGCTGGGGGAAAATGGCTTGCGTAGGAAACCCGCCGCGCCCGACTCCACTTCCAGGGCCACGCGATCATCGTCCGCATAGGCCGACATGTAAAGCACGCGGATGTCCGGGCGCAGGACGCGCATGGCTTGGGCCAGATCGCATCCGTTCAATTCCGGATTCATGCGGATGTCGGTGAGCAAGAGGTGGATGGGGAATGGATGCTTTTCGTTGACATACAAGGCGTCTTCGCCGCTGCATCCGAATATCACCGTATAGCCTTCCATGTACAAGATGGTCTTGGCTAACTGGACAATGGACTCCTGGTCATCGACTACCAGAATGGTCTTGGAGGTTTCCATGGGCCTTCTCCTCGGCTGGTCTGGTTCCATTGTAAGGCAACGGGCCGGTCCAAATCCAGTAGCTAGCTGTTGGAAGGGTTACAGCGTGCTTTTTTCCCCGCTGATTCGCCGGAAGAGGCTTCCCGGTTCAAAAAACGCGTAATATGGAATGTCCTGACCGGGTACTTGGGGAGTTTTAGCCGGGAAATTCCGTCACGAATTCCGACATCCTGACAAAAAAATTTCCGCGCCGGTCGATTGCACTGGCGGTCTATCGCCGGTCTCTATGGCTACCGGTCGAGCGCGGGCTCTGGGCCTAGCGGCCTATGGTGGACCTTGGGCCTAACGGCCCAGGGCGGGCACTCGGCCTAGCGGCCGAGCGCCTTCGCGTACAGGGCTTCGTATTGCGGCACGATGCGATCGGGATGGAAGGAGGCCTCCGCCGATTTGCGGCCCGCCTTCCCCATGGCGGCGCGCATTTCCTTGGACTTGCCCAAGGCCACGGCATGCCTGGCCATGGTGTCCACGTCGCCCACTTCCGCCAGGAATCCGTCCACGCCGTGCGTCACCACTTCCGGGATGCCGCCCGAGCGGGTGGCCACCACGGGGATTTCGCAGGCCATGGCCTCCAGCGGCGCCAGACCGAAGCTCTCCACTTCGGAGGGAAAGAGCAGCACGTCGGAACAGCCCAGGATGCTGACGATGTCCAATTGCTTGCCCAGGTAACGCACATGTTGCTGCACGCCCAGTTTGGCCGCCAGTTCCTTGGCCTCGCGCAGCATGGGGCCTTCCCCGACCAGCACCAGCACGGCATCCACTTCCTCCCGGACCTTGGCGAAAATCTTGATCACGTCCGGGATGCGTTTGACCGGCCGGAAGTTGCTGACGTGGATGTAGACGATCTGTTCGGGACGCGCGAAAGTGGTGCGATGGCAGCCGAATGCGGTGTGGCGGAACAGTTCCAGATCCACGAAGTTGTGCACGCGGTGGATGGGTTTGGTCGGTTGAAAGACATCTTCCGTCATCTTCTTGAGATAATCGGATACGGCCGTCACCACCGTGCTCTCGTTGATGCTGAAGCGGGTGATGTCGAAGAAGCTCTTCTCCTGGCCTACCAGGGTGATATCGGTTCCATGCAGGGTGGTGACCACGGGGATGGACGCGGGACGCATCAATTGCGATGCCAGGTAGGCGCTGATGGCATGGGGAATGGCGTAGTGCACGTGCAGCAGGTCCAGCCCCTCCTGGACGAACACGTCTTTCATCTTGGCGGCCAGCGCCAGATCGTAGGGAGGGTGCTCGAAGAGCGGATAGGGTTCCATGTCCACGGTATGGAAATAGATGCGCTCCTGGAAATCGCGCTGCAGGCGGTAAGGAATGGTGGACGTGATGAAATGGATTTCATGGCCGTGCTTGGCCAGGAACTTGCCCAGCTCGGAAGCCAGCACACCGCTGCCTCCGTATGTCGGGTAACAGGTGATGCCGATCTTCATGCGAATCTTTCCCCGCCCAGGGCGGTCAGGTCGTGCACTTCCGGGAGCTCGGTGGAGACGAAAGCCTCCGCGTACCGGCGCTTGATGCGCGAACCCCAGAAACGGTTGCGGATGGTCAGGAACTCCATGAATTCCGGGCTGGCCAAATCGGTCTTGCCCTTGAATGCCTTGGCCTTGGGGTTGTGGAACTGGCTCTTGTAGCAGAGCACGGCCTTGAGCTTGGCGTCCCAGAACGGGGTGATGTCCACGCAGAAGGACGGTTCGTGCAATTCCACTCCCACGAAATAGAAAAGCCGGCCGGGACGATGGGGCGCTCCCGCCACGTCCAGCTTGGCCAGACCGGATTTGTACACCGCCTGCTTGACGATGCGTGAGGTCAATTCATGATCGGGATGTTCTTCCCGCCAATGGTGGGTGATGACGACCTTGGGACGGAAATGCCGGATCTGATCGATCAGACGCTTCTGCGCTTCCCATCCGTCCGCGAGCCTGCCGTCGGGCAGTCCCAGGTTGACGCGTTCGGCCTTCAGCACCTTGGCGGCGGCCTTGGCCTCCCGCGCGCGGATCTCCGGGGTGCCGCGCGTGCCCATGGACGCGTCCGTCATGTCGACCAGTACGCCGCGCTTGCCCAGGGAGGCCAGCCGCAGCAGCGTGCCGCCGCAGCCGAGTTCGATATCGTCCGGGTGGGCGCCGATGGCCATGAAGTCAACAGAAGAGGAGGAAGTAGATGAGGGGGAGGATTTAGACATGCGACGGCCCTCCGAAATAGATTTCGTCGGGCGTCGGGCGTCGGGCGTCGGGCGTAAAGAATGGGAGTGCTGTGGAACCAGCGTGCGCTTTTTTTTGGGACGGCTGGGAAGCGGCGGCGGAACGCTCTGCCGTTGGCCCGAGCCGCCCAAAGCAAGCGGCAAGAGACCCATTCTTTACTGTCTTGGTCTTAACGCCCGACGCCCGACGCCCGACGCCCGACGAAACATTTATTAACCGTGCCATGTCTCAATCCCCTCCGTACTTGAATAGTTGCAACTCGGTACTCAAAGGATCGACCTCCGCCCGCAGCTTCGCCAACCCATCCCTGCCGATTTCGCTCAGCAGCGATCCCAGGCCCAGATGGCGATCCTGTCCCATGCCGTTGCCCAGCCAGCGCAGATGATCGAAGAGAATCTGTTTGTGTTGCGCCGTGCCCGCGTAGGCGGCCTTTTCCAGGCTGCGCAGGTAGCGTTTCCAGGAGGCCGCGAGATCCCTTTCGAAGCGTTCGATGGGTCCCGCGTCCTTGAAATGGCGGGCGTGGGTCTTGCGCAAACCTTCCAGCCACTTGTCCGTATGCGCCGGAGACAAAGCTGAAGAAGCGGGATGGGTCCGCCAGACGCGTTCCGTGAGGCGCGCGCGCAGGGCGGCGGGGCCGAAGCGCACGATTTCCGGAAGGTCCATGCCTTCGCCCAGGAAATGTTCGAAAGCCGCTTCCGGCGCCACCGCGGCGGTCATGCGCGGATGGACCAGCGGCATATCCCCGGTCGCCGCCAGGAACAGCGGCGCCATCTGGGCGAAGTAGCGGAGCTCCGCCGGCCCCAGCACATGGCCGAGCACGGGAAAGACGGCGTCCGCCACCAGCGGGCGGCTGAATACATCGTGGGTCATTTCCAGGGAGGCCAGGTCGGCGCGCAAATCATGGTTGGGCCGTTCCGGCGTGTAGATGATCTCCCCGCCGGGCTTCCGTTCCCCGAAAATCCGGTGGCGCTCGCCGCCGCGCAAGGCGAAGGCATGCACCACTCCTTCGCGGATCTCCACTTGGGCGGGAATGCCCGCGGCGGTCGCCGAGGCGGTGCCTTTGCGCAAGGCCTCCTGCCAGGACTCCCTCTCCCCTATCGCCGACTCCAGCACAGGCCGGGACAGGGCGCGCAGGTTGCGCGAATATCCGTCCACGAACAGGATGCCTTCGCGGCCGAGCTGCGCATGGGCCAGGCGCAGGAAGCCGGTGCTCAGGCTGCTGGGAACCGGATAAGCGCGACTGAACTGTTCGATGATTTCCGGATTCCAGATCGCGCCCAGGCGTTTGAGCAGGTTCTTGAACTGGTCCGGGTCCACGCGACGTTCGCCCATGGCCAGGGGGCGCCCGGAGTCGGGAAAGGCGAGCCGCAACTCTCCCCGTACCTCGGCGGCGCGGCGGTCCAGGAGTTCCAGGTGGTTGCACTCGTCCAGATCCGCATCATCCCCGGCCACCCAGAATATGGGAATGACGGGACGGTCGAGGCGCGCGGCCCAATCCCTGGCCAGCGCGGCGCAGGTGAGGGCCTTGTAATACCAGAGGATGGGCCCGCCCAGGAGTCCGGGCTGCTGGCCCGTGAGCATGAAGAGGGCGTGGCGGGAGCCGGCGGCTTCCAGGTTCGCGCGCTGCTCCGGGGCCAGCGGCGCGAAGGCATTCTCATGGCGCAGGAATTCCTGCAGACCCGGACGGGCGGGCAGGGCGTCGAGATGGGCCAGGCGCCGCGCCGCGTGGACTTCCGATCGGAAATGACCGCCGGGATAGATGGCCGTGCTTAGGGGGACGTCGCCCAAAGTGCCCGCGCCCTGATCGGGAGAGGCGAAGAGGACCCGTTGCGCGGCATCCTCGGCGGGAAGGCGGGAATGCAGGGAGATGCGCATGGTCCTCAGGGAGCCTTCGGGGCCGGGGCATCGGCCGCGGGCGCGGAAGCCTGCAGAAGCATTGCCATGCGCGGGGAATCGTCCGGATGATAGGGCGAGCCGGTTTCATTGCCGAAGGTGGCCACGTGGCGCAGGGAAAACCTTTCGGCCAGGGCGATCATGGTATCGAGTTCGTAGAGGCGGACCCGTTCCTGGAAATTTTCCACCTCGCCGCCGGGACGGCGGATCTCGATCTCCTTCACCACCACCGTGCCGGGACCCGATACCGGTCCCTCCAGGCTGCGCCGCTGCTCCACTTCGGAGCCTTCCACCGTGCGGCGGTCATGGGGCACGAGGTGTTTGATCAAGTGGCCTCTGTTGATGAGATCGAGGAACAGAAAGCCGCCCGGCTTGAGGACGGAGACGAATTGCGCCAGCGTTTCCACGTCTTCTTCGAAGGTAGCAAAGTACCCGAAGGAAGTAAAAAAGGAGGTTACCAGATCGAAACCTACGGGCTTGAAGGGCAGGTGGCGCATGTCTCCGCGCGCCACCGACAGGCCGGCGGCGCGCGCATCGCGCAAGAGGGGCAGGCTGTAGTCCAATCCGTAGCTTTTGGGGTATCCGCGCTTGCGCAGGATCTCAAGGTGGCGTCCGGCCCCGGATCCGATGTCGAGGATACGCCACTCCGGTGTTACCGGTAACGCGCGCAATACAAAGCGGACCTGGACCTCCGCCTCCAGGTAGTCCCGGTGGGGATAGAGTTGCTTGTAGGTTTCGCCGAACCAGCGTTTGTACCAGGCTCTATCCATGGGGGCGGCCGGATTTGCGCGGGGGGGAAATCAAAAGGCAAAATGGAGGGTTTCCATTTTGCCTTTTTCGCGTTTCATTTTCCACTTGGCATCGGGCGGTCCGCACGGGAACCGCGGGCGCGGCCGGGAGGAAGCGCTCCAGCCGCCGCGTGGCAGTGATTAAGCGGGAACCAATGCGGCCGACATCTGCTGCAAGGCTGCGTAGAAATCCTCGGTCTGGGGAGGGATGCTGCAATGGGCCGTGAGGGCCTTGGGATTGCGGAACTTCAGCGGAGGCAGTTTCTTGCTCTTGCTGAAAACGATGATGGGCTTGGGATTGATATCCTCGAGCACTCCGAAATACTTCAGCAGGGAGACGCAGCGCTGCCAGCTCTGGTGATCGACCAGCATGCCGTCGAATGCGCCCAAACGGCCGCGGGAAAGCACGGCGGCCAGGTCGAAGGTCTGAAAATTGTGGGGGGTGGAAGTAAGAAGATCCTCCAGATGTTTGCGGAGGCTGCTGTTTTCGGAAAACACCACTAATTTCATGTCCCGGCATTCCTTTCGGTCCGGGCGGATAAATGCATCCGCTACCGACCCAAGTCGTTTGAGGGCATAAATCTAACAAGACCGGGCCGAAAATGAAAATCATCTCCACTTTGGGGAGGGTCCCCTCCACTTTAAAGGAGGGCCCCCTCAGCTTTAAGGGAGGGTCGTTATCCCAAAACGGCCTGAATGGACGCGGTTGTGATGCTTTCCAGCTCGGAAACGACCTCCGGACCCGCATTCAGGGGCAACAACCAGTAGACGGTATCGCCCAGGGTACGCAAAAGCGCTCCCCGGGACACGGCCTCCCGGTACACCTGGAAACCGGCCCGGGCATCCTGGCCCGTCTTTGTCTGGTGGCCCGTGCCCGGACCCTGCAGTTCCGCCGCCGCCACCGCCCCAAGGCAACGCACGTTTTTCAGCCTGCCCGTGGTCCGGGCCACCCGGTCCATGGCCGCGGCCAGGATGGGCCCGTTGCGCCGCACCTGCCCCAGGATGTCTTCGTCCCGGTATACGTCCAAAGCCTCCAGCGCCACCGCGGCGGCCAGGGCGTTGCCGGCGAAGGTATTGGAATGCAGGAAGTCCCGCCCATGCCCGTAGTCCCCATAGAACAACCCGTAGATCTCGTCGGATACCAGGGTGGCGGACATGGGGAGCCAGCCCGCGGTCAGGCCCTTGGAAAGGCAGACGATATCGGCGACGATGCCGGCGTGTTCGCACGCGAGCATGGTTCCGGTGCGGCCGAAACCGGTCAGGATCTCGTCGGCGATCAGGTATACGCCCCGGGCCCGGGTCCAGGCGCGCAGGCGGCGGAGGAAATCGGCGCTGTAGAAACGCATGCCGCCGGCCCCTTGCAGAATGGGCTCGATCACCACCGCGCACAGGCCGGCCAGGTTTTCCTCCAACTGCGCTTCCAGGGCGGGCCAGACCGCGGAGCAATCCCGCCACAGGGGATGGGACTCGGAGTCCACGTAAGGAAGGCCGCGCAGAAAGGAGACGGGAGGCAGGACCTCCCGATAGGCTTCGCGATAAAGTCCCAGGTCGCCCAAAGCCAGGGTCAGGGCGGTCTCGCCATGGTATCCGTTTTCCAGGGCCAGGAAACGGCTTTCCCCCGAGCCCTGGATTTTGCGGGCGTGCAGGGCCAGTTTGGCGGCCACTTCCACCGCGGTGGATCCGTCCCCGGCATAGAATACATGGTTGAGACCCGGGGCCAGGGACGCGAGGCGTTCGGACAGGCCGACGATCACGTCGTTGGTGGTATTGGCCAGGATCACGTGCTCGAAGCGATCCATCTGGCGCGACAGGGCGGCGCGCAGGCGCGGATGGCCGTGGCCCAGGGACTTGCACCACCAGCTGGATACGGCGTCGATGAGCTTGCGGCCGTCCTTGAGATGCAGGTGGCAGCCTTGGGCGCCCACCACTTCCAGGGGAGGAAAGGCCTCATAGTCCCGCATCTGGGAACAGGGATGCCAGACATGCTTGAGGTCCCGGGAAACCAGATCGGACATGGTCAGGGGCGGACGGGAAAGACGCAGGCGCCGCGCTGGGCGGAAGGATCGACGACGCGGGTGGAATCGGAAACCTTCTCCAGCACCCACTCCGGCGAGCCCTTGCCGCGCTCGCTGTCCTCGATTTTCATGCGCATGGAACGCAATTGCGCGCCGGTCCGGAGCAGCACGGTGTACAGTCCGGGGGCCAGGTTGCGCGGGCGCAGGGTCCAGTCCCCGGCCTCCAGCTTGTAAGCGGTGCGCGCCAGGGTGCGGCCGGCGCCGTTGCGGATCTCGGCCGTAACATCCTGGTTACTGACCATCCGCAGGGCGAACCCTTCCTTGGCCGAAAAGGTGAGGCGCTTGAGGGGAGCAGGGGGCCGTTTGAAACGGCTTTTGACCTCTTCGGCGGATTTCGGGGAAGCGGCGGCGGCCGGAATGGCGGATGCGCCTGCAGGTTTCGCGTCCGCCGCTTCCGCGCGGGCGCAGACCAGAACGGAACAGAACAGGAAAGCGGATAACGGGAATCCAGTCGGCTTGGTCATTTCCAATCCCTTCCCCACGCAGGCGTGTCGGAACAGCGGGTAAAGCTAGTCACCGGGGCGCGGCCCCGCAATATCGGGAACAATACCCCTTTAAAAAAGGAATTACCAGCGTCACGTGGCCCCGGAAGCCCAATTTCCGCCCCTCCCGAATTCCGCCAATTCCACGGCGGCCATGGGCGCGGCCGCTTTCAGCATGGCTTCCGCGAATTCCGATTCGGGGTCGGATTCCGCCAGAATGGCTCCGCCGCAACCCACGCGATACTCTCCGTCCGCATGCACCAAGGTGCGGATGACCATTCCCAGGTCCATGGCGCCGTCCCATCCCAGATATCCCAAAGCTCCGGAAAAGACGCCGCGCGGGCGGCGCTCGGCGGCTTCCAGCAATTCCATGGTCCGCAGCTTGGGCGCGCCGGTCATGGACCCGCCGGGAAAACAGGCGCGCACGGCATCGATGGCCGTGCGGCCCGCCGCCAGCCGTCCCGTGACGGTGGAAACCAATTGCCACACGGTGGGATGCTTTTCCACTTTCATCAATTCCGGCGCGCGCACAGTGTCCAGCTCGCAGACCTTGGCGAAATCGTTGCGGACCAGATCCACGATCATCAGGTTTTCCGATCGATCCTTCGCGTTGCCGGCGAGATCCCTTTCCAGGGCTTCATCCTCCCCGGGAGTGGCGCCGCGGCGGCGGGTTCCCTTGATGGGACGGCAGGCCAGGTTGCCTTGCGCGTCCAGCTTCAGGAAACGTTCCGGCGACGCGGACAGGATGCCGGCCCCGGGAAAGCGGAGATAGGCGGCATAGGGGGCCGGATTGGTGCGGCGCAGGCGGCGGTAGACTTCGAAGGGAGCGGCGGACGAGCGGGCCCGCAACTCGTTGGTGAGGCAGGCTTCATAGGTTTCCCCGCGCAGGATGGCCGCCTGCAGGGCGCGGATGCGCGCGAGATATTCCCCCTTGGGAGCGGAAAGCCGCCAGTCCAGCCGCGGAGAGGAACCCGGGATCGGATCCTCCTGCGCGGCGGGGCCCGAAGGAATCCGGCGCAATTCCAAATCCGAAGGGGGGATGCCGTCCCATAGCGCTTGCAGGGAATCCAGCCAGTCGCGATCGGCGGCGGAAGGTTCCGGAGCCGGACCGGATCCGGAACCGGGCCCCAGGGGCAGATAGGCGCGGACCCGGCGCGCGCCCATATCGAAGGCGATGATGCGATCGGGTTGCAGGAACAGGGCGTCCGGAAGATCGTCCCCCGCCGCGCCGGGGAACCCGGAGCCGTCCGCAAAGCGGTCTCCCTCCGCGAATCGTTTCAGCCCGTAACCGAACCATCCCACCAGCCCGCCCAGGAAGGCCGAGGGAAACTCCAGGGTTTCCGGTAACCGGCAGGTTTCCGCCTTGCGGCGGTAGGCGTCCAGGAAAAGGAAGGGATCCGAATCCGTCCCGCTCTCCTCCCCGAATACGCCGGACCCGGGATCCGCGAGCACGCGGATGCGCGCGCCCCGGGCTTCGATCAGGCGGGAGCCCGTTCCCATATAGGTGACGCGGGGTTCTCCCGGCACCGGCTCGGACAGGGAATCCAGCCAGAACGCGGCGGGACGGTCCCGGAAAAATCGGGCGAAGACAGCCTCCGGATCGCGCCAGGGCAGTTCCCGGGCGTGCAACAGACGCGGGGCCCGCGGCCGGGAAGGACGGACCTCCAAAGCGGTGGTGGGACGGTCGACGGCGGACACGCCCCGCCCACGCAGCCATTGCGCGGAAAGGTCGCGGAAATTGGCGAGCAAGGACTTGCCGTGTTCGGTGCCGACGGATTCGGGATGGAACTGCACGCCGTAGAACGGTTTGCCGGCGGTGCGGATAGCCATGATCTGCCCGTCGTCCAGGGCGGTGGCGGTGACGATAAGTCCGGGCGCCTCTGCGGAGGCATCGATCACCAGGGAATGGTAGCGGACGGCCAGGAAGTCCTGGGGCAGGCCCGCGAACAGGCCTTGCCCATCATGATGGATGCGGGAATGTTTTCCGTGGCGCACGGAAGGAGCGGAAACCACGTTGGCGCCGGCGCCCAATCCCAGTCCCTGCAGGCCCAGGCACACGCCCAGGATGGGCCGATCGGGAAAGGCCGCGATGACCTCCGCGCATACGCCGAAGTCGCGGGCGTTCCCGGGATGCCCCGGACCGGGCGAGATCACGATATTGTCGAAGCGGGCGCTGCGGATTTCCTCCAGGGTCCATTCGTCGTTGCGGATGAACAACGGCTTCTCGCCGTTCACGTCCCAGAGATACTGGAAGAGGATATGGCTGAAGGAGTCGTAGTTGTCGATCAAGAGGGATTTCATTTTACCTATAATTTAGGAATGCTTTGCAAATGTAGGCTGAATGCGATCGGGTTGCCGCTTTTTCTGGCCCTGGCCCTTACCGGCGCCCCGCGGGCCCAGTCCGGACCGGCCCTGCAAGGGCCCTCCACCGGAGTCCTGGCCCTGGGAAAGCAGGATTTTTTCTGGATCTCCGCCGCCATCCTCGCGTCCATCCCCGCCCAGATCCGGTACTACGACATGCCGCCTTCCGACACCGGCTCCCTGGACAGGCAGAAGGATCTGTGGCTGATGGATCGTTGGGCCGCGGGCCTATATTCCCCCAAGATCTCGCTCGCCAGCGATTTCGCCATCCTGCCCCTGGTCGCGCTCCCCATGGCGGCCACCGGCTGGGAGAGCTATCGGGGCCGGCAAACCTGGAAAGCCGCGTTCTCGGACGCGGTGGTATACGGTGAGGCTTTGACCCTCGTCTCCTCCCTGGACCTGCTGGTGCGATCGCTGCGCGTCCATCCCCGCCCGCTGGTGTACGGCAAGGACGTACCGGCCAAAGATCGATTGTCGGGAGAGGCCTCGGGAAGCTTTTTTTCCGGCCACGCCAGCGCGGCCTTCCTCTCCGCGGTCTATTTCTCCTACACCTATTCCCTCCGCAATCCGGATTCGGACCATCAGGCCCTGATCTGGACCGCCAGCCTGGGCGCGGCCAGCGTGGTGGCGGGCATGCGCGTGGCGGCCGGAAAGCATTATCTCTCGGATGTGCTGGTGGGGGCCGCCGCAGGATCCCTGTTCGGCTGGGGCCTGCCGTACCTGCACCGCAAAGGCGGCGAATCTGCCGCGGGCCTGCAGATGCAGATGAACGACGTCGGGATCTATCCCGTGCTGACCTGGAACTTCTGAGCGGCTAGCGCCCGGCCTCGGCGGGACCGCGAGAGGCGAATCCCCCCGACTCTATCAGCTTGCGGGCGGCGGTGTCTTCCAGGGGCTTGGAGAAGAAATACCCCTGGCCGTACTCGCAGGCCAAACGGTGCAACAGCGCCCACTGACCTTCGGTTTCGATGCCTTCCGCCACCACGTCCATGCCCAGGTTCTTGGCCAGTGAATTGATCACCTTCACGATTTCCGCATCCTTGTCGCCCGCTTCCAGCTTGGAGACGAAGGAGCGGTCGATCTTGAGATTGTGGAAAGGGAAGCGATGCAGGTAGCTCAGGGAGGAATACCCGGTTCCGAAATCGTCCAGGCTCAGCTGGATGCCCATGTCCCGCAGGCTGTTCAGGATGGCCGCGGCCTTTTCCGGATTCTCCATGATGGCGCTTTCGGTCACTTCCAGCTTCAGGGATGAAGCCGCCAGGCCCGATTCCTTGAGGATGGCCTGGATTTGCCGCACCAGGTCCATGTCCTGCAATTGCTTGCCGGAGAGGTTCACGCTCATGGTCAGCTTGCGGCCGTCCTGGAATATCTTCTGCCATTCCACCAGCTGTTTGCACGATTGCCAGAGCACCCAGCGCCCGATGGGGATGATGAGGCCCGTGTCCTCCGCCAGGGGGATGAAGTCCATGGGGGGAACCATTCCCAGCTTGGGATGGATCCAGCGGATCAAAGCCTCGAAGCCCATGAGGGAGCTGTCCTCCAGGGACACGATGGGCTGGTAATGCAGCCGGAATTCCATCCGCTCCAGGGCCTTGCGGAGATCGGTCTCCAGGGTCATCATCTGCACGGCCTTGGTGTGCATGGAGTCGTCGAACACTTCGTAACGCCCTTTGCCCGCGGCCTTGGCGCGGTGCATGGCGGTGCCGGCGTCCCGCAAGAGCTCTTCCGCGCCCGGAGTCTGGGCCCCGCCCACGGCGATGCCGATGCTGGCGGCGGCGTAGATTTCCTGTCCCTCCAGATCGAATCCCATGCCCAAGGCTTCCTGGAGCCTGTCTGCCAGGATGGTGGCGTGGTTGAAATCCTTCAGATCCTCGACCAGCATGCAGAACTCATCGCCGCCCAGGCGCGCCAGGGTGGTGCCCGCGGGTACGAAGGCTTCCAGGCGGCGGGCGAAGGCGATCAGCAGGCGGTCGCCCTGCTGATGCCCCATGCTTTCGTTGATCATCTTGAAACGATCCAGATCCAGCACCAGCACGGCGCTCATGATACCCGGCTTGCGGCGCGCGCGCTCCAGGGCGCGTCCCAGCCGCTCCACCAGCAAGGTGCGATTGGGCAGGCCGGTGAGGGAATCGTGCAGGGCGCCGTGGATCAGCTGATCCTCCATGCGCTTGCGCTGCGTAACGTCCATCACGGTTCCTTCGCAATAGTCCAGGCTGCCGTCCGCCTTGCGCACGGCGCGGGCGTTCTCGGAAATCAGGATCACGGCTCCGTCCTTGCGGCGCACTTGCGATTCGAACTCCATGACGCGCCCGCGTTCGCCCAGCAGGCGCACGAATTCCGCGCGCCGCTCCGGATCGACATACAGCGTGGCGGCGATATCGGTCACCAAGGACATCATTTCCCTGGGATCGGCGTATCCCAGGATGCGCGCCAGGGCCGGATTCACGCCCAGGAAGCGCCCATCGGGCGTGGTCTGGAAAATCCCTTCCACCGCGTTCTCGAAAATGTTCAGGTACTTCGCCTTGGCTTCGCTGAGGGCCTGGTCGACCTTCTTGCGCTCCAGGGCGTTGATGAAGATTTCGCCGGCCATCCTCAGGACCTGGATGGTCTCGTCGGGCCAGCTCTTTTCGCGTTGCACGGAATCGAATCCCAGGTAGCCGCGCAGGGTCCCGCGATGCACCATGGGGACGACGACGATGGATTTGATCCCTTCCCGTTCGAATTCATCCTTCTCCGCGCCCGCCTCGGGGGGAAGCGCGGAAACATCGGGAACATGGATGGTCTGGAGTCCGCGGATTTTCTCCATGAACCATGGGAAACGGGAAACCTGCAGCCCCTGGAGACTTCCAATCTGAGGCTCCACGCCCCGGGAGCACCATTCGTGGGAGTTGTCCACGGTGGCCCGGTCCGGCGAGAACAGGAAGATGTAGCTGCGATCCACTTCCGCGAACTCGCCCAGGGCGTGGAGAGCATAGTTGATTCCCATGTCGATGCGATCGCTGGGAAGATGGATGAAGTGGGTGGAGATGGAAGTGATCAGGTTTTCGAAACGGATCCGGTATTGCAATTCCTCGCGGGCCTGGCGGTGCTTCGCTTCGCTTTCCCGCAGGGCTACTTCCGAAACCTTCCGCGCCGACAGATCCCGCACCAGGGTGAGCCTGAGCCCGGCCGCATTGTGCGCGAACGCGCCCTGGGACAATTCCACGGAAACCTTAGATCCATCCTTGCGGAGACCCGCCGCTTCGCGGGCCAGGGAAACCAGGACGCTTCCTTCGGCGGGAAACGGCCATCCGCCTTCCGCCAATATCGACGCTTCGCGCCCGAGGATTTCCGCGGGGGAATATCCGAACAAGGCCTCCGCGCCGCCGTTCCAGAACCGGATGATGCCGCCGGCGTCGCAGACCAGCATGGCTTCCTGGGAAGTTTGGAAAAGATCCAGGAGGCCGGATCCGTTTCCCGGATCGGCCTTCTCCATATCAGCGCCTCCGTTCAGGCCGGGACGCCAGTCCACCGGATTGTTCCGTTCCGCATTCGGAGCGATGGCGTTTTCCGCCCGCTTCTTTTTCAAGGAATTCCCGTTTCGGGCCATATGCGACCTGTGTTAAGCATTGCCTGTCCAACCGCACCCCGCGCAGAACAGAAGTTTCTCTGATAACTATAGTGGTTGGAGGCCGGCCGCTTCAACCCGGCGTGAGCGGATATTGTGAGGAAAATGTTCCGGTCGTGATCGCGCCAAGCCCGCTCGGCTCAAAATCATCTCAAGAACCTAAAAGCGGTAGCCCGGGTCGGGGGGTAACTCCGGGCGGATTCCGATCAATGGCCGCCTTGCAGGAGGCCGAGCACGCCTTGGGGCACCTGATTGGCCTGGGCCAGCATCGAGGTCGCGCTCTGGGAGAGGATCTGCGCGCGGGTGAACTCGGTGGTTTCCTGGGCGAAGTCCACGTCGCGGATGCGGCTTTCCGCGTCCTGGGTGTTATACAGCTGATTGCCCAGATTGGAAATGGCGAACTCGAGACGGTTCACGTAGGCGCCCATGTCGGCCCGCATGGTGTTCACCGAGCGGACCGCGGTATCGATCGCCGAAAGGGCGCTCAGGGCGGCGGAGGCCGTGCTGACGGAAGTCGTGACCGCGTTCATGCCCAAGGACCCCAGGGTGATGGCGGAGACGGTGATGCTGAGGCGGTCCACGGAAGCGCTGGAACCGGCGCCGATGTGCAGAACCGAAGCCGCGCCGCCGGATACGCCGAAGGAACCCGCCGCTCCGTCGAGCAGGGTCATGCCGTTGTAGGAGGCGGAACCGGATATCCGGGTGATTTCGCTCATCAACGCCGTGAATTCCTTGTTGGTATAGGCGCGTTCCGTGGTGGTCATGGTATCCGTGGAGCTCTGGATGGCGAGTTCGCGCATCCGTTGCAGGATGTTGTTGACCTCTCCGGTGGCGCCTTCCGCGATTTGCAGCAGGGCGATGCCATCCTCGGCATTCGACTTGGCGCGATCCATGCCCCGGATCCGGGAGCGCAGGGACTCGGATACCGACAGGCCGGCGGCATCATCGGAGGCGCGGTTGATGCGCAGGCCCGTGGACAGCTTTTCCAGGGATTTGCTCAGGGAGGCCTGCTGCATGTTCAGGGCGCCTTGTCCGATCATCGAAGATATGTTGTGATTGATACGCATGGGCTTAAGCCTCCGGTTTCTCTATTCCTTTCATCGGGGTAATCCGGAAAAGACTTTAAGAGAGGCTGGAGCTTTGGCTTAAGCTCTTAAGGTATTTTGGGCCGGAAAGGCCGGCGGAGCGTGAGAAAGATCACATTTTCCCCCGAGCCGGGGCCCAAGGGGCCCAACTCGGGGTAACGACGCTTGGAAAGAAAACCTCCGTGTTGCGCGACTTTCCGGTGCGTCCCTGCTCCGGCCGCCCGCTTGGTCCAGGCTATCTTAATTATCGGCAAAGCCGCCGCATTCTTGATGGGTTTACGGAAATTTTTTCTCGGGTACGCGGCAGTAATTTCCCCAGCTGCCGATTCCGGGGAAAACGGAGCGACCCACCCGCGCGCGGCCGGGCAACAATTGCAGGGTGGACGACGGACGCGACGCGTACCGCATGGGCGGGGACAAACGGAAAAAGCCGGGGGAGTTCCCCCGGCTTTTCGGTGACGATACCGGACCTTAGCGTCCGAGCGTACTCGGGCCTTAGTGTCCGAGCAGGGACAGCACGCCCTGAGGGACCTGGTTGGCCTGGGCCAACATCGAGGTCGCGCTCTGCGTGAGGATCTGCGCCCGGGTGAACTCGGTGGTTTCCTTGGCGAAGTCCACGTCGCGGATGCGGCTCTCGGCGTCCTGGGTGTTGTACACCTGGTTGGACAGGTTCGAGATGGCGAATTCCAGACGGTTCACGTAGGCGCCCATGTCCGAACGCATCGTGTTCACCGACTTGATGGCCGTGTCGATGAGGGACAGGGCAGTCAATGCCGTGGCCGCGGTGCTCACCGCCGTGGTCGTCGAATTCAGGCCCAGGGCGCCCAAAGTCATCGAGTTCACGGTGATGCTCAAGCGATCCGTGGTGGCGCTGGAACCGGCGCCGATGTGCAGCACCGAGGAGGAGCCGCCGGAAACGCCGAAGGAGCTGGAGCCGCCATCGAGCAGGGTCATGCCGTTGTAGGAAGCCGAGGAGGAAATACGGGTGATTTCCGACATCAGCTGGCCGAATTCCTTGTTGGTATAAGAACGTTCCGTGGTGGTCATGGTATCCGTGGAGCTCTGGATGGACAGTTCGCGCATCCGCTGCAGGATATTGTTGATTTCCCCGGTCGCGCCTTCCGCAATCTGAACCAGGGCGATGCCGTCTTCGGCGTTCGACTTGGCGCGGTCCATACCGCGGATTCTGGAGCGCATGGTTTCGGACACCGACAGACCGGCGGCGTCATCGGACGCGCGGTTGATGCGGAGGCCCGTGGACAGCTTTTCCAGGGATTTGCCTAATGAGACCTGTTGGGTATTGAGGGCGCTCTGGCCGATCATCGAAGAGACGTTATGATTAATACGCATTATGAAATAAACCTCCGTGTTTTTCCGTGTCGCCCCGCATCCTTGCCTGGGCAGAACCGATCATGCCGATCCGTACTTATTTATCGGCTGGAATGAGGGCCTACTTTAAGGTTCACTGGAACTTTTTTCTCGCTTCTACGGCAGGTTTTGCCCCGATTCGCTTTTCCGCCGGAAAAACGCATTTCCCGCGCCGGCGGGACGGCAAAGGTTGCCATAAAACCTGAAGCGGAACTTCCCGTGATTTTTTCCGTGACAAAGAAAAAGCCGGGGGAGTTCCCCCGGCTTTTCGGTGACGATGCCGGACCTTAGCGTCCGAGCGTACTCGGGCCTTAGTGTCCGAGCGAACTCGGACCTTAGTGTCCGAGCAGGGACAGCACGCCCTGAGGGACCTGGTTGGCCTGGGCCAACATCGAGGTCGCGCTCTGCGTGAGGATCTGCGCCCGGGTGAACTCGGTGGTTTCCTTGGCGAAGTCCACATCGCGGATGCGGCTCTCGGCGTCCTGGGTGTTGTACACCTGGTTGGACAGGTTCGAGATGGCGAATTCCAGACGGTTCACGTAGGCGCCCATGTCCGAACGCATGGTGTTCACGGACTTGACGGCCGTATCGATGAGGGACAAAGCAGTCAATGCGGACGTCGAGGTGCTCACCGCCGTGGTGGTGGCGCTCATGCCCAAAGCGCCCAAGGTCATCGAGTTCACGGTGATGCTCAAGCGATCCGTGGTGGCGCTGGAACCGGCGCCGATGTGCAGCACCGAGGAGGAGCCGCCGGAAACGCCGAAGGAGCTGGAGCCTCCGTCGAGCAGGGTCATGCCGTTGTAGGAAGCCGAGGAGGAAATACGGGAGATTTCCGACATCAGCTGGCCGAACTCCTTGTTGGTATAAGAACGTTCCGTGGTGGTCATGGTATCCGTGGAGCTCTGGATGGCGAGTTCGCGCATCCGCTGCAGGATATTGTTGATTTCCCCGGTCGCGCCTTCAGCGATTTGCAGCAAGGCGATGCCGTCTTCGGCGTTCGACTTGGCGCGGTCCATACCGCGGATTCTGGAGCGCATGGTTTCGGACACCGACAGGCCGGCGGCGTCATCGGAGGCGCGGTTGATGCGCAAGCCGGTGGACAGCTTTTCCAGGGATTTGCTGAGGGAGGCCTGCTGGCCGGCAAGGGCCGACTGGCCGATCATCGAAGAGACGTTATGATTAATACGCATGGTAAAAAACCTCCGTGTTGTATTTGATTCCCCGGGGCTTCCTTGCTCTGGGGTCCCGCTTGCGACGGGTCTTTCAATTCATCGGAGGGGCTCGCGAAATACTTTAACATTCCCGCAAACTTTAATTTGCACTGGAATCCCGGGATTGGAGGATTTTGGAGCGCCTGGCCGAAATGCGCGGAAAAGGGCCGCAAAAGAACCGCGCGACCCTAGGGCCGCGCGGTCGGATTAACTTGAACTTGAGGATTCCCGATTACTTGCTGAGCAGGTTCAGCACGCCCTGAGGGACCTGGTTGGCCTGCGCCAACATGGCGGTCGCGCTCTGCGTGAGGATCTGCGCCCGGGTGAACTCGGTGGTTTCCTTGGCGAAGTCCACGTCGCGGATGCGGCTCTCGGCGTCCTGGGTGTTGTACACCTGGTTGGACAGATTCGAGATGGCGAATTCCAGACGGTTCACATAGGCGCCCATGTCCGAACGCATGGTGTTCACCGACTTGATGGCCGTGTCGATGAGGGACAAGGCCGACAGCGCCGATGTCGCCGTGCTGACTGCCGTGGTGGTGGAACTCAGACCCAAAGCTCCCAAAGTCATCGAATTCACGGTGATGCTCAAGCGATCCGTGGTGGCGCTGGAACCGGAACCGATGTGCAGCACCGAGGAGGCGCCGCCGGAAACGCCGAAGGAACTGGAGCCGCCATCGAGCAGGGTCATGCCGTTGTAGGAGGCGGAATTGGAAATACGGGTGATTTCCGACATCAACTGGCCGAACTCCTTGTAGGTATAGGAGCGTTCGGTCGTGGTCATGGTCTCCGAGGAGCTCTGGATGGACAGTTCGCGCATCCGCTGCAGGATATTGTTGATTTCCCCGGTCGCGCCTTCCGCAATCTGAACCAGGGCGATGCCGTCTTCTGCGTTCGACTTGGCACGGTCCATGCCGCGGATCTTGGAGCGCATGGTTTCGGACACCGACAGGCCGGCGGCGTCATCGGAGGCGCGGTTGATGCGGAGGCCCGTGGACAGCTTTTCCAGGGATTTGCTGAGGGACGTCTGCTGGGTATTGAGGGCGCCCTGGCCGATCATCGAAGAAACGTTATGATTAATACGCATGAGGAATACCTCCGTGTTAAGGACATAACCGCGGCATCCTTACCTCGGCCTTGAATTTGGATAGGGGCGCGCCCAGTCTAATTATCGGCAGACTTCAGAGGTTACTTTAATTTTTTCTTCAACTTTTTTTATGGTGAGGTATCGGCATGGCCGCGGCTACCCGGCCGCAAAAAGAAAAACCCCGCGTCCAATGGACGCGGGGCCTTCACCCGACATGGGGAGGGTTCGGGATTTGGTTCTTTTAGTGTCCGAGCAGGGCCAGCACGCCCTGAGGGACCTGGTTGGCCTGCGCCAACATCGAGGTCGCGCTCTGGGACAGGATTTGCGCGCGGGTGAACTCGGTGGTTTCCTGGGCGAAGTCCACGTCGCGGATGCGGCTCTCGGCGTCCTGGGTGTTGTACACCTGGTTGGACAGGTTCGAGATGGCGAATTCCAGACGGTTCACGTAAGCGCCCATGTCCGAACGCATGGTGTTCACGGACTTGACGGCCGCATCGATGAGGGACAGGGTGGCCAAGGCCGAAGTGGCCGTACTCACCGCGGTGGTGGCGGCGTTCATGCCCAAGGCGCCCAGGGTCATGGACGTGATGGTGATGCTGATGCGGTCCACGGAGGCGCTGGAACCGGCGCCGATGTGCAGAACCGAAGCCGCGCCGCCGGAAACGCCGAAGGAGCTGGAGCCGCCATCGAGCAGCGTCATGCCGTTGTAGGAAGCGGAAAGCGAAATCCGGGTGATTTCGTTCATCAGCTGGCCGAACTCCTTGTTCGTATAGGAGCGTTCCGTGGTGGTCATGGTGTCCGTGGCGCTCTGGATGGACAATTCACGCATGCGCTGCAGGATGTTGTTGATTTCCCCCGTGGCGCCTTCAGCAATCTGCATGAGGGCGATACCGTCTTCGGCGTTCGACTTGGCCCGGCCCATGCCGCGGATTTTGCCGCGCAGGGACTCGGACACCGACAGGCCGGCGGCGTCGTCGGAGGCGCGGTTGATGCGCAATCCGGTCGACAGTTTTTCAAGGGACTTTGAGAGCGAGGCCTGTTGGGTGTTGAGAGCTCCCTGGCCGATCATCGAGGAAATATTATGGTTGATGCGCATGGTAAGTAACCTCCGTGTTATTTATTTCGCTAGGCTACGTCCTTGCAGCTTCGCGTTGGTACTACCGGGACTCCCTCCCGGCTTATACACATTCTTCGGATTCTTTTTTGCCGGGGTTGAGGACTTTTTTTCCGGAATACCTTCCATAAGTCGAAGCTCCACCGGAACTTAACGGGAAACCTCAAGCGCGCCGCCATGGTTTCCTGAAGATTGATCCCCTCAATCCGCGAAATCATACGGTAACCGGAAAGGTACGGTGGCAAGGCTGGAGGAAAACTTGAAGCGGAATGTAGGGTAAAATAATCGTCAGACGGGGCATTTAATTCCCCGACTCCCGGGGACTTCGGGTTGGAAACCCCGTTGGAAAGGGAAACCGGAACAAACCGCCCTATATATATAGGGGAGCGAACCCCCCAAAAGGGGGACGAAGCGGCGATCAGAAGAAGGCCGCTCTCCGGGTTGAGGTTCCCAGGCCGGTCTTCACCGTGATCAGGTAGATCCCGGGGTCGCGGGGTACGAAGGCCCTGGCCCCGCGCTGCACAGGGGATCCCCCGGCCGGAGAACCGTCCACGCGGCGCACCGCATCGATGTAAGCGCCCGTACCGCGTACCCGCAGGGCGCCGCCTTCCAGGACAATCCGGAAATCCGACGCTTCCGGGACCGCCGCCACGGACGTAGCGTTGCAGGCCGCCGCATTGTTCTTCACGAAATAGGATCGGTAGGCCGGCTTGGACTTGTCCATGCATCCGACCAGATCGAGGACGTCTATCTTGCGGAACAGAACCGGAGCGCTTTCCGACTGGATGACGATATACCCTTCTTTGAGCGGTTGGTGCTCCACGATGGGAAGGGTGTTGCCGGAAACGTTGCCTCCTCCCGTCTCCGGTTTGGTGAAGCTGAATACCGTATCCTTCCCGACCATGAACTTCAAGAGCGAGTCGCCCAGCACCAAGGCGGACACGGTGGTCCAGGCCGGGGCGGGCAGCCGGGCATTCGCGGTGGCATTGGTGCAGTGCTCGGTGACGAGTTTGCCGGCCATGTCATGGTAATTGGTTCCCGGGGTGCACAGGTTCATGGTCCCGCTGCCGTTGCCGGGTCCGAGCAATTGGGCTTCCAGGCTGATCGGGAAATCCTGATCCTTGCCGAAGCTGGCGATGGATTGGGAATGCAGCATGAAGCCGTTGTT
Organism: Fibrobacterota bacterium; assembly: GCA_028287505.1. GTDB lineage: Bacteria > Fibrobacterota > Fibrobacteria > UBA11236 > UBA11236 > Chersky-265. Next base: position 118,110 of record JAQBPN010000006.1, read on the forward strand.
CTCCTTGGCCCATCCCGGTCCTCCCAAAACCTGTCCGCCGGTCACGAACTGGTATTCCGACCGGAGCAGGTAATGCGAGAAGGTCCTCAGCTTGTAGCCCATATGGCCGAAGGGCTCCCCGTCGAAGTTCTTGTATTCGGAATAGTCGACGAACAGATTCCCGTTCACCACCTTGAAAGTGTGGAGGGTGTCCGCGTTCAGATCCTGGTGCCGGATCTTGAAATCCCAATCCTTCAGGTCCTTGCCGTTGAAAAGCCGGATCCATGCCGAATCCTCCGCCGCCGCGGCGGAGCCCACGCCCATAGCCGCCATCGGAACCAAACACGCCGCCAAAGTCCGTATGAACCCATGCATACCCATGCTACCCCCCACTCCCTGTTTCCCGATTGCCGGCACCGGCGGACGCCCCCAAGGCGGCGCCGGAATCCCCGGATGATTGAGCCAAGCTGATCTGCGCCAACAGTCCCCGGCGGCCCCGATCGCGCGCTGCCTGAAGGCGCGCGGGGGCCGCCGGCTTCCCCTTGCTACAGGAACCTGATGCGGAGCAGTCCGCCCGCGATGCGCGCGGGAAGTTCCACGCGGGAACCGCCCTCTGCCCTTGCGCGGACGTAGGTCCACACTTTCCGGCCATGCATATCGAAGGCCTGGAATCCGGAGGCGCCTTCCGGGAGGTCGATGGCGGAGAATCCGGCCATTACCGAAAGGCGCTCGTTGGCGGCGCGGCGCGCGGCGAAGGGCGCGATGGCCAAGGGAATGCAGGCTTCATTGCGCGCTCCCGTATAATCGATGCGGATCAGCGCGCTCTTGGTGTCCCCATATCCGGATTCGCTGTACTGCAGGATGTAAAGAGAGCCCTCCGGACCGTATTGGGCGGAAACGTCGCTCTTCAAAGTGGCGTCCGGAAAAGCGTAGATCGAATCCAATTTGCCGTCGGGCTTGAAGGACACCAGCTTGTGCACCTGCCGCGACCAGTCCCAGAAGAAAAGGCGGCCGTCATATTGGGGCGGGAATTTGGTCGCCGAGTTGAGGTTCCTGTCGTAGCGGTACATGGGACCGCCCATCGCCGTTTCGCCGCCGTTCCCCATGACCTTGAAATCCGTGTTGTTGTTGCCCGCATACCAGATGACCGGAGGCTGGGAGGGCGGCAGCTTGTTGACTCCGGTATTGTTGGGGGAATTGTTGACCGGATTGGCGCAATCGAATTTTGCCCCGGGCACTCCCGCCGCGCCGGAATAATCCACGTTGTTGTATGCGAACTGGTTGCCGTTGCAATACGGCCATCCGAAGAAGCCGGGCTTGGTCGCCACGTTCAGTTCATCGTGCCCCATGCGGCCGCGTTGCACGCTGTCGTCATTGGCGTCCGGCCCCACTTCGCCCCAGATGACCCAGCCGGTCTTGTTGTCCACGGTAAAGCGGTAGGGGTTGCGCATTCCCATGGTGTAGATTTCCGCCCGCACCTTGGCGAGTTCGGCGGCCGAATAGAAGGACGCGAAGGCTTCCTTGAAGTTTCCGGCCGGGATGGAATAGTTCTTGCCGTTCACGGGGACGGACTCGGGATGGATGCGGATGATTTTGCCGCGCAGATCGTTGGTGTTGGACGCGGACTTCTGCGCGTCCTTTCCGGGCTCCTTCCAATAGATGGGCGCGAATCCCCAGTTGGGACCGTCGTGGGGGTTGGTGTCGTCCCCGGTGGAGATGAGCAGGTTTCCCTTGTCGTCGAACACCATGCCGCCGCCGGCGTGGTAGATGCCGCCGGGCACCCGCGCGAAGCGCAGGATCTCGACCTTGGAGGCCATGTCCAGCTTGTCGCCGTTGACGGTGAAGCGCGACACCACGTGGGCGCGGTTCACCTTGTCCGGGTCGGAATAGATTACATACAGGAAGCGGCTCTGGGAGAAATCCGGCGGCGCCGCGATGCCGAGCAGGCCGTCCTCGTTCTCGAACCGGGTGGCCACGGTTCCGGCCAGGACCGGCGCGGTCGCCCCCGGCTTGTAGACCTGGATGTTGCCCGTGGTCATCTCCCCGATGAACACGCGGCCGTCGGGAACCACCGCCAGGTGAACGGGATGATCCAGCCCGGAAGAAAGCAGGATGGTCTTCTTGAAATCCGCGGCCTTCGGCTCCGCGCAGGTTTGCGCCTTCGCCGGAGCGGCAAGCATGCAAGCGGCGGCTGCCAGCGCCCAGATGGCGCCGGTGGCACCCCTTAAGGTTCCCCGCCTTGTCTCCAGCCGCCGCTTGCGTTCAGTCCCGGGCGCATCGGCGCCCAATCCAATCTTCGCATCCATGTTCTTCCCCCACGATTGAATCCGTCTGCCCGGGATTTCCCTGCGGGCGCATTGCCGCGCGCCCAACCTGGTTCCCGGCCGCGCTCCCGCGGCGTATATGGATCACCCTCTTTAAAGCCCCGATATCGCCGGAAACACCGCTCCGGCCTTCTGGTTCGCGAAACTCATCTTGATCCAATCCGCATCCCGCACGGCCGAATGGACTTCGGCCTCGTCCAGATCGCCCTTGTACTCGTAGCCGGGCTTGCCGTTGCCGTGTTTGCCGAGCGTGACGTTGACGGGGAAAAGAAATCCCACCGGGGCCGGCGTGGCGGCATTCCCCAACTCCTCGCCGTCCCCATAAAGGCGCAGATTGGCGCCATCAAACGTCCCGAACACCTGATGCCAATTGCCGTCGGTGGCTTTCGCGTCCTTGACATTGACCTCATACCAGGGAGTGGCCAGGCCGGCGGGCTGGGTGGGAGGCCAATACCAGAGATGGATCATGCCGTCGCCGTTGACGCGGATTCCGTAATTGTCTCCGAGGCTGATCATCTCGCCTCCGACGGGACCCATGCCTTTGCCCGAGGTCCGGAACCAGATGGAAAGCGTGAACACGGCCGAGGTCTTCGCGCCACCGTAGACCTTGGGAGCAACCATGTAATCGCCGGAATCCAGGCCGTGGCCCGCGCCGATGAGGCCGCTCCGGGAAACGTTGGCGATGCGATCGTTGCCGTTGCCGCCCGCTCCCGTCGCGTCCCGGTACAGTCCGTTGGCGGCGGTGTCCGCGGCATCCTCTTCCAGATGCCAGACGCCGGAAAAGCCGGCCAGGGTGTCGAACACGGGGCGGCGGGCCCGGGGCGCGGCGGCATTCTGGGCGCCCCAATGCATGGTGATGAACTGGGAGGCATCGTTGGCATGCACCGTGTCCACGCGCACCCAGATTTCCGCCCGGCCCGCTTTGGCGTCCCAGGATTGGATCTCGCGGGTGAGCGGCGTGCCGTCCCGCTTGGCGAAGCGCAAATCGGCGCCTCCGGCCGCGGCCTGGGAAAAGTCGAAGGCGGGAGCGGTCAGCCGGACCAGGAGCGGGAAGTCCGTCTGATCCTTGCTGGTGGCCGCGCCGGACCCGGACGTGTTCAAAGCCAGCTTGGCGGAGTGGGACCAGACGGCATAGGCGTTCACGTAGGTGACTTCGGAAGAATGCACGGCCACGTCCGCGGCCAGCACGATGGGGCGCGAATCCGCATCGCCTTTGCCGTAGGCCACGGAGGGCATCAGGCCCGGAGGCAGGGAATCCAGGATCACGGAGCCCACGATGCGCAATTCGGAATCGACGCGCTTGCGGTAGGTGGTTCCGGGCACGTAGACATAGCCCACTCCCGAATCCAGGGTCTCGGGAAGGGGCACGGAGATGGCCCCGGGCGCATGCAGGGTATCCTCGGGAACGGTCACGGAATCCGCGGCCGCCAGGTCGATGTCGAAGAGGATGGACCGGGTGCGGGTTTCCGCATGCCTGGCCAGCAGATTGTATTTCCCGTCCTGCAACCTGGCGAACCGGTACCGGCCGTCGACGTCGGTGGTGTCCTTCTGCGAATCGGGAACCGCGGTTCCCCCCGCGGGATTGAAGTCTGAGGCGAGGATGGTGACTTCCGCCCCCACGACGGGAAGCCCATCCTCCCTCACGACCTGACCGGAAACGCGCGCGTTACCGGTCTCGGTGGCGTCGCCCCCCAACGCCACTTTCTGTCCGCATGCGGAAACCAGCCAGGCCGCCAGGGCGGCGGCGATCCAATGGGCGGGGCGCGTCATTTTTTGCCCGCCTTGCCCACGGGAAACAGCTGGAAGTTCAATTGATAGACGCGATCGGGGGACGCCGAGGCCATGGCCATGTCCATGATTTCCTTGCGGAAAGCCTGGATGCGCGCCTTGATGCGGAGGAAATCCTCCTCGCTGATGCCCAGGGTCAGGGCGGAAATGTCCCGTTCCTCCTTGGAGGAAAGATCGTGGGCCCCTTCGGCCAGGCGCGAAACCTGCTTATGGTAATTGACGATGTTCAGGGAGGCCACCTCATCCCCGGTGGAGATGATGGCGCTGCTCTGGGTATATGCGCCGTCCTTGCCGAGCACGATCAGGCCCAGCTTTTCCAGGAGCTGCACGGACTTCTTGGCATCCCGGGCGGAGATGGGCGGGACCAGGCAGCGGGCCAGCGCGCCGAAATCATGGCCGCGCCGGCCGTCGCGGAAGTCCACCTTGGAGACCAGGGAGCGGACCACGGGATGGTACCATTTCGTGTAATAATCGTATTGTTCCTCGCCGATCTTGGCGATTTTGAGCTTACGCTTCTGGCCCAGCATGCGCTGGTAATAGTGATCCTTCACCCCGTTGGTGCGCGCCTGGGTGAAAGGCACCATCATCTCGAAATAATCCGCTTCCGCCTTGTTCAGCTTCAGGGCCTTGGCCACGCGGATCACGGAGTCCGCGGAAAGATTCTTGGTGCCTTTGATGAGGTGCAGAAGCCAGGACGTGGAGTTCATTCCCGTCAGGCGGGAAAAGTCGCGGTAGGTGAATCCTTCCGTGGCTTTCCGATCCTCATAGAAGTCCTTGAGGTAAAGCCTGTAATCGGTGTATTCGTAGATGGATTTCATTTTTTGCACCGGTTTGGTAAACAAACCCGATGCGATTCAAGATAGCGGGAAACAGTCGAATGTCAAGCCGATATCTCAAAGGCCAAATAAAAAAGGCTATATTGGCGATTTTAAGGCATTAATTCAGGAAAAACTAATCGGCTTGTGTTTTTTGGGCCGCTGGTTGAATAGCAAACAGGACGACGATCGGTCTGAGTACCGGATAAAATTGTTTACTATGGTAAACATGATTTTTCCGCCGGGCCTTTATATGGAAGCGGGGAAACTCCATTCCCGGGCGGGCATCCTGGACCAGGCCAGCAGCAATTCGGCTTCGGCATCCTGGGTCCTTACGGCGAGTATGACCTTGCCCTTCCTTGCGAAATATACCTTGCGGCCCAGCGGCGTCATGCGGGTGAGATGGAGCAAATCCCTCTCATCCAATCGGATGCTCCGTCCTTGATGCTCCAGAAAGGGGCCCTCCGGAGTGGTCACCAGCTTCATGCCGCTTTCTTGGTGACCGCGGAAATCTTTTCCTGCAAGGTCTCCGCCTGGAAAGGCTTGACCACGTAATTGGCCGCGCCGGCCTGGATGGCCTCCATGATCCGGGTCTTTTCCGATTCCGAGGTGACCATGATGACCGGGACTCCCTTGGTGGCCGGATTGGCCTTGATGACCTTAAGCGCTTCGATGCCGGTCATGTTGGGCATGTTCCAGTCCATCAGCACCAGCTCGAAGCCGCCGGCGGTCAGTTTGCTGATCGCGTCGGCGCCGTCCACCGCCTCCTGGATGTCCGTGTAGCCCATCTTTTCCAAGGTGTTCTTTTCGATCCGGCGCATGGTGTTGGAATCGTCTACCAGTAGGATTTTCATGAATCATCTCCGTTTTCAGAATTGTTCCGTGTGAAAAAAACCGCGGCGCAGACCCGTTACTCTACGCTCTTGAGGCTGACCGCCAGATGGAATCCGCCCAATTCGGTTTCGAAAGGGACGATGAAGGAAAAGACATCCTTCGGTTCCTTGATGCGATGGTTGCTGCCCGTGATCACGCTGGGGAGGGAGATGGTGATGTTGAATTCCCCCAATCCCTTTTTGGCGTAGCCGGCCACTATGTTCGCGAGCTCGCCGATGGCGTCGATGGTATCGTCGGTCACGTCCGCGGACGAGGCGCCGATGAATTTGTTGGTGACCTTGATGGCCGTCTCCTTGGGAAAGCTCAAGGACACCATGCCCTTGGCCCCTCCCGAGATCCCGATGATCCCGGAGATGTCATAGTCGTCGGCGTTGCCCTGCTTGATGATCAGCTTCCCGGGCTTGGCTTCCAGACCCACCATTTTCCGGAAGGTCTCGATGGTGGACGTGACGAACGGGTTGATGTGTTCGACCTTGATTTTGATTTGCGACATTTTTTCCGCCTTCAGCTTTCGCTTTTGAACCGCACCACCAGGTTGAAATTCCCTTGCGCGCACTGGAAGGGAACCACCATGGGTACGATGTGTTTGGGCCCCGCCAGCTCATGATCATCCCCGAGGATGACGGTGGGCAGGGATATCTGGATCTGGTATCGGGACAATTCGCCTTTGGCCGCCCCCGCGATGATGTTGGCCAGCTCGCCGATGGCATCGGTGGCGATATCATCCAGGGCCAGCACGCGCGCTCCCACGAAAGCGCTGCAGACCTTGAGGGCGGTGATGCGGGGGAAGCTCAGGGCCACGGTTCCCTGGGCCTTGCCGCTCAGGCCGATTATCCCGGACACGTCGAAGCGCGCTCCGGCGGAAGCGATCAGCCCCACCTTTCCCGGCTTGGCTTCCGAATAGACCATGAGAGCGAATGTCTTGATGGTCGCATCGATGAACGGAGTGATATGCTCGACCTTGATCGTCTGGCCCATTTCAGGTCCCGGTCCCTTTGGCGGAAGCCAGTTCCAGGATTTTGGCGGGTATGGCGTCCAAGGGGAGGATGTGATCGACCCCGCCGGCCGCGATGGCCTCCTTAGGCATTCCGAAAACCACGCAGGTCGCCTCGTCCTGGGCGATGGTGGCCGCCCCGTTTTTCCTCATCTCCGCCATGCCTTCCGCGCCGTCGCTTCCCATGCCGGTAAGGATGGCCCCGACCGCGTTGCGGCCGGCGTATTTCGCCACGGATTTGAACAACACGTTCACGGAGGGCCGATGCCGGCTGACCAGAGGGCCCGCGGTCACCCGCACCTTGTAGACGGCGCCCGAGCGGTCCAACTCCATGTGGTAATTTCCCGGAGCGATCAGCGCCAGGCCCGGCAGCACCGAATCCCCGTCCTGCGCCTCCTTGACGTTGATGGCGCAGAGCGAGTCCAGCCTATCGGCGAAAGAGCGCGTGAAATGCTCCGGCATATGCTGGACGATCACGATGCCGGGCGAATTGGCGGGCAGAGAGGACAACAGGGATTGCAACGCCTGGGTCCCTCCCGTGGACGCGCCGATGGCCACCACGGAATGGGTGGTGCGCAGAAGGGAAAGCCGGCCTAGGGGCGGCACGGTGGCTTGGGGAACGGCCCCGCGCGCCATCACCCTGGCCTGGGCGGCGGCCTTGACCTTGTCGCGCAGTTCCACGGCCATGTCCCCCACGGCGTAGGACGCCCCGGGTTTGCACATCACTTCCACCGCTCCCAGATCGATGGCTTCCAGGGCCACGTCGCCGCCGCGCGGGGTCAGGGAGGAGACGATGACCACGGGCATGGGATAGAAACGCATCAACCTCTTTAGGAAGGTGAGGCCGTCCATGCGCGGCATTTCGATGTCCAGGGTGATCACGTCCGGTTTCAGGGCCAGGATCATGTCGCGGGCGACGAAGGGATCGGGAGCCGCGCCGACCACTTCGATTTCCGGATCCTTGGCCAGCTCCTGCGAGAGGACCTTCCTGACGATGGCGGAATCGTCCACCAGCAGGACTTTTATCCGGCGCGGAACCGACGTACCTTGCGGGTTACTTAGGGGCATGGGCGCCCTCCCCCGGACACTTGTTGCAGAAGCTCACTTGCAGCAGGACCCGGTGGTCGTCCACGGAAAAGGCCATGCTGCCCGGCTTGCGCGACAGGATCGCCACTTCCAGGCCCGTCAGCGAGAAGGACCGGGGGATGGAAAGATCGAAGACTTCGGTTTCGCCGTACAGGGCCGTGAGCATGTGGCCGCAGGTGACGTTGAGGATCTCTCCCAGGGAATCCCGGGAACTCTCCGCCACGAACGGATCCTCCGGTTCCAATCCCAGGAAATTGGCCGCCATCTCCAGGGCCATGGCTTCCGGCAAGGCCAGCATCAGGCCCCCGCGGGCCGGGCCCTTGAACGTCATGGTACCGACCAGGAATCCGTCGGGACCGGGGATCAACTCCTCCCCCGCCAGCGGTTCGGGAAAAAGGAAAACCTGTTTCTCCAGGACTTCGCAGAACACGCGCGCGATTTCCGGCAGTTTGTCTTCATGCATGGGACTCTCCCAGGATGGATTCCACGGTTTTCTTCAGGTCTTCGGGCTGGAACGGCTTCCTCAGGAAGGCGGCGATGCCCATCGCCTCCAATTCCCCGATGCGGGTGGCGCTGCCTTCGGTGGAGATGATCACGATGGGGATCCCGCGCAGGGTATGATCCCCTTTCATCTTCTCCACCATTTCCACGCCGCCCATGACGGGCATGTTGATGTCCGCGAAGACCAGGTCCACCTTCTCCCGGCGGAGGATTTCCAGGCCTTCCGCGCCGTTGCCGGCCTTGAACAAAGTCCCCAGGTCCACGCCGGACATGATCAGGGCCTTGGTGATCACGGCTTTCACGGTTTGCGAATCGTCGACCAACAGGATGTTGTAAGCCATATCAGATCTCCACTTCCCGACCCGAAACCTTCAGGATCGTTTTTCCGGTCTCCATGCGCAGGTACATGGTGCGCGGAACCGAGCCGCCCACGTCCTCGCCGGACACCAGGATGTTGTTCTTCCAGAGGAGCTTGCGGAGCACGGCGTAGTTCCGCTCCCCGATGTTGAATATCCCCTTCTCGTCCATGATCTGGGAGCCGCCCGCGACCTTGGCGATGAGGCTTTTCTTCTGCGCGCCCAAATCGAACATGGCCTGGAGCAGGGCCGGCACTCCGGTATCCACGAACATGCACGGCAGCCGCTTGGCCTTGTCCGGATCGATTTTCGAAAAAGGCAGCATGCTGTGGATGAGGCCGCCCACCCGGGCCACGGAATCGTACAGGGCCAGGCCCACGCAGGATCCGAGCGAATAGGTGATCAAGGTCTCGGCCGGATCGGCCGAAACCCTCATCTCCGAAATCCCGACCGTGACGTTCATGGCGCGGGCTTCTGATAGATGGAGGGACGGATGCATTTGAATTCCTTTACCAGGCCGGTGAGGCTTTCCGCATGGCCCACGAGCAGATAGCCGCCGGGCTTGAGCAGCCGGTAGCAATCCGCCAAAAGGTTCCTGCGCACGTTGTTGTCGAAATAGATCATGACGTTGCGGACCATGATGATGTCCAAGGGGCCCTTCATGGGGAAAGGCGGAAAGGCCAGGTTCAAGCGCTTGAAAACGATCATGGCCTTGAGACGGTCCTGCACGGCGGACCCGGCGGGGGACGCCCCCCGGACCGGCGAGAAATACTTTCCGGCGAATCCGGCGGGCATCCCGGCCAGCTTGGATTGGGAGTACACGCCTTCCCGGGCGGAAGCCAGGATGCGGGTGGAGATGTCGGTGGCGAGGATGCGCGTGTCGGTGTCGGCGGTGAGGCCGCATTCCGCCAGGGTCATGGCCAGGGTATAGGGTTCTTCTCCGCTGGAAGATGCGGCCGACCAGAAGCGGAAGCGCTTCTGTCCCTTGCGCATCCATTCCGTGACCGTGTCCCGGACGAAGTCGAAATGCTCCGGCTCACGGAAGAAGCTGGTCACGTTGGTGGAGATGGCGTCCAGCATGTGGACCATCTCGTCGCCGCCGGAAGCGTGCTTGAGGCAATCGAGGTAGGAGCGGAAATCGTCCATTCCCAGCACCCTCATGCGCTTGCCGATGCGGGAGCTGACCAGGGATTCCTTTCCCTCGCCCAGGTTGATGCCGCTCGTCTCGTAGACGAGGGTGCGGAACTCTTCGAACTCTTTGGTTTTCAGATCCATGATTCCCGCGCTCCTCCGGGTGGACCCGGGAACGCCCCGGACCTACCCGACATGGGAGGCATAGATGGCAATCGCCATGCCAAAGCCGGGAAACGGGCGGAAAGCCCTTGTCCGGAGGGCCTTGGAGCCGCGGAAGCGGGAATCAGGCGTTCAAAGGGGTGGCTATTTTTGGATGGGGGTGGCGGCCTGCCCAGGGCAAACCCGCATGGACCCGGCGGTTAGCGCGGATCCCGATTTTAGCCGGAGATGTAAATTAGGCGCGTATCCGGGAAGCCGGGTCCTTGGGCGCTTTGCCCGCGGGCTCCTGATCCGGGGCATCCGGTCCGGCGACTTCCACCTGCTGGATCACGTAAGAGGAGTAGATGGAAAGCAGGAAGAACAGGAAAAGCCCCAAGGCGATTTGGCCGTAAGTCCGGCTGTCGACCGCTACGGCCGCGCGGGCCTCGTCATCCTGGTTCCTTTTCTTCGCCAGCTCCACCACCTTGTCTATGTAACCGCGATGTTCCCGATAGGCCGGCTGGATTTTTTCATCCAGTATCGATTCGGCTTTGGCGTTGTCACCGGCCTTGATGGCGGGAATGAATTCGCCGTCAATCGCTTCCAGCATGCGTTGGGCGGGCGCATAGGAATCCCGCACCAGGCCTTTCTTGAGGGCGTCCTCCCGCAAAGCGGCTTCCCAGTACGCGTGGCGGGCCAGGTACTCGGCCTTGAGCCTGCCGGACTGGGCGATCAAAGCCGCCAAATCCCCGGGATTGCGGTTGTGGAACATCTGGAAAGCGGTGAGGTAGGCCTCTATGAGATACTCGGGAGGAGGCAGAATGTCCGCGATGACATCCTTTCCTTCCACGATCCGCTTGTAGTAAGGCCCGTTGATTTTGACTTCCTTCACGGTATTGATGCAATACAGACCGTACAGGCAGAAGGAAAGCAGGAAAACCATGGCCAAAGAGCCTAATTTGACGACTGTGCGGGAATTGCGGAAGTATGGGGACATGGCAGACCTCAACTCGTGGCTGATAGCGTAATAGTAACATATCCCGCCCGGCTTTTCCGGATTCTCTCCGGATGTTGCAAAACGCTATGTTTGCCGCATTATCATTGCATGGACCGAGGGCAAAGTAATAGAATTCCCGGGGTAAACCATCCGGTGACATCCGGATGAAGGGATACATGGCCGACAAGCCCGCATTGCCTTGGTGGACCTGGGTGGTACCGCTCCTGGTATTCCATTTCGGCACCGGCCTGTCCCTGGGATTCCAGATTTCCCCGGGCATGTCCCTCTGGTATCTCCCCGTGCCGCTCGGCATGATCCTGATCCAGTGGTGGGGACCGCGCGTGCTGGTGGGGCTCTTCCTGAATGCCATGCTGTGCGCCGGATATTGGGGACTTTACCGCTGGTGGCTGTGGCCGCTGTACGCGGTGCCCGAGACGCTCAAGGTGGCGCTTTCCTGGTGGCTTTTCACCCGCATGATGAACGGAAAGTCCTGGCTTCCGAATCTTTCCAATACCTGGAGATTCCTGCTCTTCGGCGTGATCCTGCCCTGCGGTATCGCCACTTTTTATGGTCAAATCCAGCTCCTGGCCTTCGGGGACATCGGCAGGGATCAACTGGTGCGGAACACCTACGTGGAGTTCGTGCTGGATATCCTGAGCCCATTCGCCCTGACGGTGCCCATCCTGCTGTTCGCCACCTCATGGATGGAAAGGAACGGGTTTTCGCTCACGCGGGGCGCCTATCCCCGGCCCGCCCTGGTCCTGTCCGGCCGCCTCAAACGTTCCATGGTCTTCGAAGCCGTGGGCGTCTTCGCGGCTTTGCTGGCGCTGAGCCTGTACGTGTCCCTGGACCGATACTGGTTCATCTATGGCGTTTTCCTGATCTGGTCCGCGCTGCGTTTCGGCTTCGGCCTGGCCGCCTTGGCGTCCGTCTGGACCATCTTTCTCACGCTCCCGCTGCCCGCCATGCTGTCCAACCGCTTCACCGAATCCATGATGGCGCAATCGGACATCCTCAAGGTCAACCTCAACCTGGCCACGCTCTGCTTCGCGGCCCTGGTGGTGGGCCGGGCCCTGAGCGACATGATCCAGGAAATCGAAACCCGCGGCCGGGTCGAAGACGATCTCCGGAAGAGCATCGCCGAATGGGAAGCCATGCGGGAAACCGTCCGCGAGGGCGAGGACAAATACCGGATCCTGTTCGAGTCCGCCTCCGACGGCATCGTCCTGGGGGACAACGGCATCCTCTTCGAATGCAATGACAAGGCCTTGGAGCTTTTCGGCGCCACGAGGGAGGAGTGCATCGGTTCCCACGTTTCGCGGTTCTTCCCCCCCACCCTGGAAGACGGTTCCGATGCCGCCTTGGAAATCGCCAAGTTCCGCGGCGCGGCCATGGAAGGCAAGGCCCAATTCTTCGAATGGAAGATGCAGCGCCTGGACGGCACCCCGTTCGATGCGGATATGACCTTCGTGGGGGTGACCCTGGAAGGCAAGCGGGTGGTCATGGCCGTGATCCGCGACATCACCAAGCGCAAAACGATGGAGAAGACCATCCTGGAGAACGAATCCAGGTACCGCACGTTGTTCGAATCCGCCAGCGACGCCATCATCCTGTCCCGGGACGGAATCATCCTCGATTGCAACCAGCGCTGCGCGGAAATGTTCCGCTATGCCCGCGAAGAGTTGATCGGCTCCCCGGTCACCCGGGGCTTCCGGGAATTCCAACCCGATGGACAACGGTCCCTGGACAAACTCCGGGGGATACGCGAGGCCGCGCTCGCGGGCGCGCCCCAGACCTACGAATGGCAGCAACTGCGATCCGATGGAACGGCCTTCGAATCGGAAACGGCCCTGACCATGCTGACCATCGACGGCACCCGCATGCTGCAAGTGGTCATCCGCGACCTCTCGGAGCGCAAGCGCATCGAGGGCGCCCTGATCGAAAGCGAAGCGCGCTTCCGCCAGATGGCCGAGAACATCCAGGAGATTTTCTTCCTGCTGGACCGGGCCACGGAACGGATGCTTTACCTGAGCCCTTTGGCGAAGACCATCCTGGGCATACCGGTTTCCAACATCGCCAACCGGCCTTTCGCCTTCATCGATCGCGTGCATCCGGAGGATAAGATCCGCATCGGATTCTTCGTCGACGGGGCCTGGCACAAGCAGACGTTCAACGAGGATTTCCGTTTCAACCGGCCGGACGGCCAGATGCGCTGGCTGCGGTTGCGTTCGTTCCTCATCCGCGACGAAAAAGACGAAGTATTCCGGGTGGCAGGCGTGATAGCGGACATCACGGAATACAAGACGGCGCAGGAAGAAGCCCGCCAGCATCAGCAGCGCCTGATCCAGGCGGACAAGATGAACAGCCTGGGGCTGATGGTCTCCGGCGTGGCCCATGAGATCAACAATCCCAACAATCTCATCATGCTGAACGGCGACGTGATGGATACTTTCTGGAAGCACATGCGGCCGGTACTGCGGGACCATGTCTCCCGGAACCCGGATTGGAAACTCGCGGGCATCCCCTACGGGAACGCGGAAGGGAAATTCGAGACCCTGCTGGGCGGCGTCTCCGGCGGGTCCAAGCGCATCAAGCGCATCGTGGACAACCTGAAGGATTTCGCGCGCATGGACGGCGGCGACCTTTCCGAATCCGTGGCCATGGAAAAGGTGGTGGAGGCCTCCGTCGCCATCGTCGAGAACCTTATCAAGAAATCCACGGACAGCTTCAGCGTGGCCCATGGAGAGGGGCTTCCCCGCATACGCGGCAACTTCCAGAAGCTGGAACAGGTGGTCATCAACCTCATCACCAACGCCTGCCAGGCCCTGGAGACCCGCTCCAAGGCCATCCGGGTGATCACCTGGCATGAACGGGAATCCGGCCTGGTGGGCATCCGCGTCGAGGACGAAGGCAAGGGCATACCCGCCGAATTGCTGAACAAGGTGGCCGATCCTTTCTTCACCACCAAGCGCGACCATGGCGGCACGGGCCTGGGCCTTTCCGTGACCTACGGCATAATCCGCGAGCATCGGGGCGAAATCGAATTCAAATCGGAAGCGGGACGCGGGACCACGGTGGAAATCCGCATTCCCTCCCTGAAGGAATCCAAATGAACAGAGCGAGGATGGCATCATGAGGAACGAAATACCCGTTCTGATAGTCGACGACGAAGAGGAAATGCTGGGTTCGGAAGCCTTGGCGCTCCAGATCAACGGGCATACCAATGTCATCACGTGTTCCGATTCCAGGAAGGCCCTGGAAATCCTGCGCGAGCATCCCTTTTGCGTGGCCGTGCTGGATATCACCATGCCGAACATGGACGGGATGGAATTGCTGGCGCGCATCACGGAACAGCATCCCGATGTCACCGCCATCATGATGACCGGCCTCAACGACGTGGACACGGCGGTGCGCTGCCTCAAGAACGGGGCCTTCGATTATCTCCTGAAACCGGTGGACCAGAACCGCTTCGTCACCAGCATCGGCAGGGCCCTGGATCACAAGGCGGCCCACGCCGAATCCCTGCGGCTGGCGCGCGGCGTGCTGGAGGATACCCTGGCGCGGCCGGAATGCTTCCGATCCATCGTGACCCGGGAGCGCAAGCTGTTGAACATCTTCAAATACATCGAAGCCGTGGCTCCCACCGGCCTGCCGGTGCTCCTGACCGGCGAGACCGGCGTGGGCAAGGAACTGTTCGCCAATTCCGTGCACCAGGCCAGCGGGCGGACGGGGGAGTTCGTGTGCGTGAACAGCGCCGGCATCGACGACGCCATGTTCAGCGACTCCCTGTTCGGTCACGCTTCCGGAGCCTACACCGGCGCGCAAAAGGACCGCAAGGGCCTGATAGATCGGGCCCGGAACGGCACCCTTTTCCTGGACGAGATCGGGGACATGAAGCCGGAGTCCCAGGTGAAACTGCTGCGCCTGCTCCAGGAAGGCACCTATTACCGCCTGGGACAGGAAACCGAAGAACGCACCAATACGCGCATCGTGGCGGCCACCAACCGCTCGCTGGACGAGTTGCAGGCCGATCCCCGCTTCCGCAAGGATCTGTTCTACCGCCTCAAGGCGCATCATGTGCATATCCCTCCCTTGCGCGAGCGCATGGACGACGTCCCCCTCCTGACGGATCGCTTCCTGGCCCAATGCGCCCAGGAGCAGAACAAGGCCAAGCCCACGGCCCCGCCGGAGCTGGAGATCCTGCTTTCCAACTACCCGTTCCCCGGCAATGTCCGGGAACTCCGGGGCATGGTGTACGATGCGGTGAGCCGGCACCAGGGCGGCGTCCTCTCCTGTTCCTCGTTCAAGACCGCCATCGGGGGGAAACACTCCGGGAACCTCTCCGCGCCCAAGCCTCCGTCCAGGCCGGGCGGTCTCGCCTTCCCCTTTCCCCTGCCGTCCATCAAGGACGCCGAAAGCGCCTTGATCCTGGAAGCCCTCAAGCGGACAGGCGGGAACAAGACCCTGGCGGCGGAAATGATCGGGATGGCGCGGCAGACTTTCCGCACCAAGGTGAAGGAAATGGGCGTGGTCCCCGCCAACGCGTCCACGGAAGCCGAAGCCCAGGATTGAATCCGCCGCGGCCGCGCGCCGCCGGCAGGTCCACCTCCGCCCAAAATCGGATCCCGGTCAAAATCGGGATCCGGCCTAACCCCGGTCCCGTTAGGGATTTGCGCCAAGTCCGACAGCCGGGCGATCCGAATTCATCCACCCCTTTTTCCCCTCCGACTCCGCCAAAAACCCCTTTTTGACGGCGCCAACCCCCATTTCCGGACGCGCGTGACATATGGCACGGACCTTGCCATAGTAGCCATCCCGTAACCCGGCGGTTTCACCACCGCGGGAAAAGGGAGGGCTTATCATGGCGACTGCGGAACTGACCCAGGGATTTACGACGGCGGCGGAAGCCGAACTCTCGGAATTGGCGCGCAGCCTGTCCGTGCTGGCGGGCATCGCGATGGATTATCCCAACGCGCTCAAACAGGTCTCCCGCGGTTTCACGGAGCTCTCCACCCTGGCCCGCGCCTGCGGCAAGGCCCGCATCTTCATGACCTCGCGCGCCCTCGCCTCCGTGATCGAACGCTTGGATCGGGCTCCGGAGGGCGACGCGCCTTTCATCCTGGACACGGTCATCAACTTCCTGGATAACCTGCATGCCACCCGCTCCTGGTCCGCCTCCGGGGTGAAAGCATGAGCGGGGAAAGCTCCCGGTCCGGACAGACCGCCACCCACGGGACCCACGGGGATGACGCTTCCTTCCTGCTGCCATCCGACGCGGATACCGGCATCCTGGGCGACTTCATCATGGAAGCCTCCGAACACCTGGAATCCTCGGATCTCCATCTGCTCAGCCTGGAAACCGATCCGGGGAACCGGGACCTGCTGGACGCCGTGTTCCGCGCCTTCCACAGCATCAAAGGCGTGGCCGGATTCCTGGGCCTGGACGGGATCAAGATTCTCTCGCACGAAGCGGAAAACATGCTCGACCAGATCCGCAACGGACGCCTGGGCCTGCAAGGCCAGGTCATGGACTGCGTATTCGACGCGGTGGCCTTCCTGAAAAAAGCCGTCGCGGACCTTAAAAAAGGCGTGAACGACGCGGACGACCTCCGCGCCCGGGAGGAATCCGCCGCGCTGCGCGTCCGCATCCGCCAGTTGCTGGAAGGCAAGGCCCCGGAACCCAGGTTGGGCGACATCCTGGTGGCCGCGGGCGCCATCGCCCCGGAAACCCTGGCGGAAGCCTTGATCAAGCAGGCGCAGCCCGACAACACCCTCAAGCTGGGGGAAATGCTGGTCGAATCCGGCCAGGCCGAAGCCAAGCAGGTAGCCCAGGCGTTACGCACCCAGAAAAGCGCCTCCTCCGTTCCCATGGGAGCCATGAAGGAAACCGTCAAGGTGGACGCCGAGCGCCTCGATCGCCTGCTGGACACCATCGGCGAGCTGGTGATCGCCGAATCCATGATCCAGGGATCGCCGGAACTCAAAGGGCGCGTGTCCCCCC
Source organism: Fibrobacterota bacterium (assembly GCA_028287505.1). Classification (GTDB taxonomy): domain Bacteria; phylum Fibrobacterota; class Fibrobacteria; order UBA11236; family UBA11236; genus Chersky-265. The sequence continues at coordinate 135,117 of JAQBPN010000006.1, forward strand.
GGCTGGTGCAGCAGATGGGACAGCTCGACAAGATCACCCGGGAACTCCAGGAAATGGGGACTTCCCTGCGGATGGTCCCGGTCCGCCCCACCTTTCAGAAGATGCAGCGCCTGGTGCGCGATCTCTCCAAGCAAAGCGGCAAGGGCGTCAACTTCCTCACCGTGGGCGAAGAGACCGAACTGGACAAGACGGTGGTGGAGAAAATCGGGGACCCGCTGGTGCACATGCTTCGCAACTCCCTGGACCACGGCATCGAATCCGACCCCCAGGAACGCCTGAACGCAGGCAAGCCCGCCATGGCCACCGTGAAATTGAGCGCCTTCCAGAAGGGCGGCAACGTCTGCATCGAGATCTCCGACGACGGCAAGGGCCTGAACCGGGAAGCCATCCTGGGCAAGGCGCGCGAACGCGGCCTGTTGAAGGACGATCCCAATCCTCCCGACAAGGAAGTCTGGGGCTACATCTTCGAAGCCGGGTTCTCCACCGCCAAGCAGGTCACGGAACTCTCCGGCCGCGGCGTGGGCATGGACGTGGTCAAGCGCAATATCGAAATCCTGCGGGGCCGCATCGACATCCATTCCGTGCCCGGGCAGGGAACCACCTTCAGCATCTGGCTCCCTCTCACCCTGGCCATCATCGACGGCATGGTGGTGCGAATCGCGGAAGAGCGGTACGTATTCCCCACCCTGTCCATCGTCTGCATCGTCCCCTTCGACGAAAAGAACCGCATGACCGTCAAGGGCAAGGGAGAGATGCTTTCCGTGCAAGGGGAGCTGGTCCCGTTCTTTCCCCTGAAGGATTACTTCCATCGCACCGGCGGCGGCAAAGAGAAGATCGCTCCCCTGATTGTCATCGCCGAAAGCGAAGGGCGCAGGGCGGCCTTCCCGGTGGATGAGTTGCTGGGACAACAACAGATCGTGATCAAGAAACTGGAAACGGCCTTCCAGGACATTCCCGGATTGTCCGGAGGGGCCATTCTTTCGGACGGATGCGTGGGCCTGATCCTGGATATGGACGGCCTGATGAAACTCGGATTTTGAAACCGGAATAGGAAAGGGCGAACAATATGTCGGCTGGAAAATATCTCACTTTCAAACTGGGGCCCGAATCCTACGGGATAGGCATCCTCAAGGTCCAGGAAATCATCGGCATGATGGCGGTGACGCGCATGCCCCGCACGCCCGCCTACGTGCGCGGCGTGGTCAACCTCCGCGGCAAGGTCATCCCGGTCCTGGATCTCCGCCTCAAGTTCGGCATGGAAGGGCGCCAGGATACCGATCGCACCTGCATTATAGTGGTGCAGCTGCAATCCACCGGGACCGTCATTACCATGGGCATCATCGTGGACGAGGTTTCGGAAGTGCTGGACGTGACCACGGCGCAAATCGAACCGCCTCCCAGCTTCGGGGTGGCCGTGGACGTTTCCTTCATCATGGGCATGGGCAAGGTGGGCCAGAAAGTGGTGCTGCTGTTGGACGCGGACCGCATCCTGATGAGCCAGGAGCTGGCCGCCATCGGGTCCGGACAGGCCGTGGCGGAGGAAGCAGCGGCATGAGCGGAGCGAATCGACCGGCGGCCGGCAAACGCGCCGCATCCGGTCTCTCATGCTTGTGGTTGGCCGGAGCCATGCTTCAGGCCCCCGCCGTCGCGCAGCCCGTTTCCGCAGCCGCCGACAAGGCGAAGCTGGCGGAAGAAGTCCGCACCCTGACCATGCTCCTCGAACAACAAAGGGTTGCGCAGCCCAAAGCCGCGCCCGCCCCGGTGCCGGTGCCGGTGCCGATGCCGGAATCGACCTCTAAGCCCGCGGAAGCGGGTAAAGACCTGGACGAAAACCTGCAATTGGGGGGCCTGGTTTCCCTGGATCATACTTCCGGCCTGGACATGACGGATAATCCCGATCTGAGCCTGAGCCAGGTGGCTCTGGGCGCCAACGTGACTCTGAGCAGGGAAGTGGTGGCTTCGGTGCTCTTGAAGGCCGAAGGAGCCCTGGACCGGATTTTCTTCGACCAGGCCGTGGCTTCCTTGAAGCCGGAGGGCACGGATTGGACCCTGCTTTTCGGACAGCAGACATTCAACCACGGTCTGCTCTCCACCCGCTTGATCAGCGATCCGGAAATCCTGCACTTCGTGGAAATCACCCAACCCGGGATTTCCGCATCGTACGCAACGGGGGAATTCACCCTGGGCGCCGGCGCCGCGGTCCTGGAAACGGTCCGCGAAGAGGAAACCTCCAAGGACTATGCCTTGCTGCCCAGCCTCGATTGGCGGAAAGGCCCGCTGCTTCTGCGCGCCTCGGGCGCGGTATCCAGATTCGCGACCGATGCCGATGCCGCCCTGTCCTGGGAAGTCTGGAAACTGCAATTGGACGCGGAAGCCTTCGATCGCCTTCCCGTCTGGGACACGCAGGAACGCAATTCCGGATACTACCTGGGCGCGGAATACCATCCGGGCGGCGCCTTGTCCGTCGCCTTCCGCCATGACGGCCTGATGTCCGGAACCTTTTCCGGATTGCAAGCGTACCGGAACGCGGCCGGAATGACCTTCAGCCTCAAGCACGATCTTTTCGCGGCATGCGAATTTTCCCAGCGCGAAGACGCCGGAACCGGAACCGATCGGCAAATCGCTTTGCAGGTAGGCCTGAAATCCACTTTGGAACTGCCGGGCTTCCAGCGGAAGACCCTGACGCAGGATTGATTTCGCGGTCATCCTTGAACCCTTAACGAATACAACTCAGGAAAAGGAACTCCGATGAAATGGTCGATACGCGCTAAACTGATGGGATTGGCTGCCATCAGCCTGGCCATGGTGCTCATAACCGGAATGGTCGGATACGGCCTGCTCAAGGAGCCGGTCCAGATGATCCGGGACCAGTCCATGGCTTCCCAGGCCCAGTTCAACCACATGCAGGGCGACATGATGCACGACGCCCTGCGCGGAGACGTACTCTCCTCCCTGGCCGCCGGCAAGGAATCCGATTGGGAGGATTGCCGCAAAGCCATGGGCGAGCATGCCGCGAATTTCCGGGAGATGCTCCGCAAGAACACGGAACTGCCCCTCGACCCGGAGATCAAATCCGAATTGGCCAAGCTGGCCCCCGAGCTCGAGATCTATATCAAGGCCGCGGAAACCACCCTGGGCGCAAGCTACAAGGATCGCGCCGCCAGCGCTCAGCGCCTTCCAAAGTTCCTGGGCACCTTCGAAGACATGGAAAAGGCCCAGAGCACCCTGACCGGCCTGCTCAAGGACCGGGCGGAGGCATTCGTGGTCAAGAACGGCAAGACCATGGCCCGTGCGAGCCTGATGTTGGCCGGCCTCGCGCTGACCGCCTGCCTCATCATCTGCGTGGCCGCTTTTCTGATCACCCGTTCGATCACTTCGAAGCTCCTGCGCGTGGTCACCGCCATGGACACCAGCAGCCAGCACGTCGCCTCCGCTTCCAGCCAGGTCAAGGAGGCCAGCACGGAACTGGCCGAAGGCGCTAGCACCCAGGCTTCGTCCCTGGAAGAGACATCGGCATCCCTGGAAGAGCTCTCCTCCATGACCAAGCAGAACAGCGAGAACGCCCGCCAGGCGAACGGCATGGCCACGGCCGCCCGCACCGCCGCGGAAGGCAGCCGCGAAGCCATGGATCGCATGGGCGAAGCCATCGGCAAAATCAAGAAGTCCTCGGACGAGACCGCCAAGATCATCAAGACCATCGATGAAATCGCATTCCAGACCAACCTGCTGGCCCTGAACGCGGCCGTGGAAGCGGCCCGGGCGGGCGATGCCGGCAAGGGCTTCGCGGTGGTGGCGGAAGAGGTGCGCAACCTGGCCCAGCGCAGCGCCGATGCGGCCAAGAGCACGTCCTCCCTGATCGAAGAGTCGCAGAAGAATGCCGAACAGGGCGTCACCGTATCCGGCGAAGTCGCGGAAATCCTTTCCCATATCGTGGAAAGCGTTCAGAAGCTGGCCCAGTTGATCAACGAAGTGTCCACCGCCAGCAGCGAACAATCCAAGGGCCTTGGACAGATCGGAACGGCGGTCACGGAAATGGACAAAGTGACCCAGTCCAACGCCGCCAGCGCCGAAGAATCGGCTTCCGCGAGCGAAGAGCTTTATTCCCAGGCCCGGGAATTGGGCGTGTTGGTGAAGGAGTTGGTAAGCATTGTCCGGGGCGGCGGGGATAACGCCGGATCAGTATTCGGATCCGATGGTCCGCCGTCCCGTGACAATCATTCCCATCCCGTCCGGACCCGGAACAAGGCGGGCAAAGTCGTGAAATCGTTCGAACATCCCGTCCACAAGACCGCGGAGGCATTCTGATGACCACTCTGATTCGCAATCTCCTTTCCTCCCTGATGATCGCGGGAATTCCGCTGGCGGCGTCCGCTCCGGCGCAGGAGCCCACGGTCATCCTTAAAAGCCTGGACAATCTGGAAAAGCGCCTAGGTAAAATCGAAGCGGAGACCGGCAAGCTGAAACGGGGCGCACCCGCCCCCCAGGGCGCCCAGACGCCCCCCTCCGACTCGGCGCTGCAAGCTCTTTCCGGACGGATCGATTCCCTGCTCCTGCGGACTAAGTCGCTGGAAACCGCTTCCCAGGCGGTGAAAACCCCGGCCACCGGGGCCGGAGCGGATACCATCGGAAACGACGGAGACGCCGGATTGGTCGAACAGATCCGCGCCCTGACGGCCCTCCTCAAGCAGGAACGGACCGCGCAAATCAAGAGCGCGCCGGGAACGGGGGGAAAAACCTCCGCACCGGCGCCCATGCCCGCCCCCTCTTCCCTCCACGCCGCCGCTTCCGCGCTTCCGGCCTCCGGGTTGGAACTCAAGGGCGATATCCAGATCCAGGGAGAACGCAAGCTCACCACTCAGTCCAACCGCGACAACCTGGACGATTTCTGGGGCCGCCTCAATTTCGGCGCCGAATACAACCAGGGGGATTTCCAATCCAAGGTGAACATCCGCATCTATCCGGAAGGCTTCGGATTCGAACCGCTTACGGGAGCCACTTTCGACACCGCGGGCCAGGGCAGTCTCAAGGTGCAAACCCAGCCGAGCTCGCGCATCGTGATCAACCATGCCTGGGCCAAATACGCCGTCGGCATCACCAAACTCAAGGTGGGCCGCTTCGAAACCGTGGAAACGCAAAGCGAAAACTTCGGCAACTATGTGGACCTGGCGCCGAGCGGCAAATTCATGAGCCGTCCCGCCGTGCACAACGCCGTGGAGCTGACCGCGCCCGTGGGGCCGGTTTCCGGATCCGCCCTGATCGGCACCAATGACCGCAAGCTCAACCGCGGCTTCCTGCGTCTGTATGAAAAATATTCGCCCATCCCGGAAGTCGCCTTGGCCGTGGGATTCCGCGCCAACCTCTTCGACGGCTTCAAGTATCCGGACGACGAAACCCTCCAACGCTACGACGCCAATGTCTCCTGGAAGCTGCCGGGCGGATGGAAAACCTTCGCCGAGGCGGCGCTGCTGCAGGCCGCCGGACGCGAGGATGACCGCCCCTTGCTGCTGGGCATCCAGCCGAACGCCGGCAAGGTCCTGGACCTGCTGTCCCTGGAAGCCGAGTGGCTGGCGGACCGCAAGGCCGCCGGCAAGCCCAAGGAATGGCTTTTCAACATACATGCCCGCAAAGCCGCGGGCCGTTTCAGGATCGATGCGGGCTGCTATTCGGATCCGGCCGACGCGGATTGGAACGCGGTATCCTTCGGCCTGCGCATGACTTCGAACATCAAATAGACCCGGCGACCACAACCCACCGACAAGAAAATCCAAAGAGGGACATCATGAAATTCAATACTTTCAGCATCAAAGCGAAACTTCTCCTGGGCTTTTCCGTCCTGGCCGCCATGATCGGCTTCATGGGCGCCCGCGGCATCCTGGCCGCCAAGTCGCTGAATGCGCAATTGAAAACCGTCGGCGAAAAGGACTTCGTCCACGCCCAACGGGTGCAGGAGATCAAGGAAATCGAAAACAATTGGCAACGCGCCGTGGTGGAGCACATCCTGTTCGTGGTGCCGGAACAGATGGCGGAACAGGCCAAGAAAATGAAAGTGCGCGGCGACTCTCTGCTCCTGGTCCTCGACAATCTCAAAACCGACCTTGGGGAAGGCGAGTCCGCCACGCTGCTCGCCGACAATCGCGTGCTCTGGCTGTCCCTGCAAAAGGAAAAGGACGCTTCCGTATATCTTTCCGAGAGCGGGAAAAAGACCCAGGCGCGGGATTATTGGATTGAAAACGGCCGTCCCCTCGTCAAGAAATTCGACGCCAACATTTCCCGGATCCGGAGCATCCAGCAGACCCTGGTGGATGCTTCGCTGAAAAATGCGCAGGCCACCTACGCCGCGACGCGCAATCTCCTCTTCGTGCTCTCCATCGCCGCGGCCCTCGCCGGCCTGACGATGGGATTCTTCATGGCCGCCTCCATCGGCAAGGCCTTGAACCAGGTGATCCTCAGCCTCACCGCCGGGAGCGAGCAGATTTCCTCCGCGTCGGGACAGGTGAGCCAATCCAGCCAGTCTTTGGCCGAAGGCGCCAGCGAGCAGGCCTCCTCCCTCCAGGACACGTCCTCCTCCCTGGAAAAACTGGCCGCCATGACCAAACAGAACAGCGACAATGCGCGCCAGGCGGATGCCATGGCCGGTGAAGCCCGGGGCGAAGCCGAAGGCAGCCGCGCGGCCATGGACCGCATGGGACAGGCCATCGGCAAGATCAAGGAGTCGGCGGATCAGACCGCCCGCATCATCAAAACCATCGACGAGATAGCCTTCCAGACCAATCTGCTGGCCTTGAACGCGGCCGTGGAAGCGGCCCGCGCGGGCGATGCCGGCAAGGGCTTCGCGGTGGTGGCCGAGGAAGTGCGCAACCTGGCGCGCCGGAGCGCGGAAGCGGCCAAGAGCACGGCCGCCCTCATCGAGGATTCCCAGCGCAATGCGTCGCAGGGAGTCTCCGTTTCCAAGGAAGTGGGGGATATTCTCATCCGCATCGTGGGAAAAGTGCAGAAACTGGCGCTGCTGATCGCCGACGTGTCGGCGGCCAGCGATGAGCAGGCGCGCGGGATCGAACAGATCGGCGCGGCCATGGGCCAGATGGACAAGGTGACGCAATCCAACGCGGCCAGCGCGGAAGAGTCCGCATCCGCCAGCGAAGAGATGTTCGCGCAAGCCAAGGAGCTGGGAGACATGGTCCATGTGCTGGTGGGCATCGTCCGGGGCGGCGGGGAATCGCAGGCTCTCGCATCCGGGTCCGGAACCCATTCATCCCGCAGCCAGGCCTCCCGTCCGGCCGCGGCCCACAAAGCCGCCAAGCCCATTCCGGAAGGCGATTGGTCCCCGCAGCCCGCGGCCAAGGCCTCCCGCAACGGACACCACCCCTCGGTCAGGGCGGAGTCCATTCTGCCGTTGTCGGAAGACGATCTGAAGGATTTCTGAATATGGATGCAGGGATCGACCCTCAACCGCCGGTCCCGCTGGCTCCCGAGGGGGCCCGCGGCCGTTCCACACCTAGGGGGCCGAAAGCCAATCCAGGATCTTCTGCTCTTCGTTGTGCACCATGACCTGCGCGTAGCGGTTCACGGCGGTGTTCTCGAACAGCTTGTTGACCCGGTCGCGGGGGGAAAGGATTCCCGCCCGCAAACGCCCGCCCCAAACCTCGGCGAACATCTGTCCCAGAGTGTGCCTCTCGAAGTTCGGGATGTCTCCCAGCACCTCGCGGATATCCACCATTGCCTTGACGAATCCCGCCCTTACGCATTCGTCCCGGCAGCCCTGCACCAGGATTTTGAAGTCCTCGAGGTTGTACTCCCCCGTCACGAAGAAAAGCAGATAGTCCGGCTTTTCCTCCAGATCGATCCGGATCCTCTTGGTATTCAATCGCAGTTCCATGGACCCTCGCGTGGATTCAAGGAAAGATAAAACTTGCCGCGGGGGTTTACTCCAAAGACCTTTCCGGCACCGGCGGCCAGAATCCATGCCCGGCCAAAATCGGTTTACCCCATAAAGCCAACCGATGCAAGAGGTTAGCGGGAAAGCGGCCCGATCGGGGACCGAAATCATCCACCCTTCCGTCCCCGCCTGGAATACGCCTCCGGATCCACCTCCGGAATCCGGGCCCGCGTTTCCGAGGCAAAATGCCGGGTGAAGCGGGCGGGCACGGGATTTTCGCCGGCTCGCGGCCTCTGGCACGGGACTTGCCATCATAGCAGGGTATCGATGGTCCGGTTCGGAAGTTTAATCATCATCGCAAGGAGTTCGAAAATGTTCGCAAAAATGGGATTGAGCGCAAAATTATACCTGGGCTTCGGCGCCGTATTGGCCGTCTTCTTGACGTTGGGCGGCTATCTCTTCACCAAGCTCCAGTCCGTCGACGCCCTGGAAAAGATCATCACCGGCGACTGCCTGCCGGGCATGGCGTCCGTGAGCAAGATCGTGTCGCTCGCCCGCGAGAACTACGAACTGATTCCGGAACACATCATCGCCAAGGATCTGGCGGGGAAACAGGCCGTAGAGGCCCAGATGCTCGCCTACCGCGGCAAGATGGATGAGGAGCTGAAAGCCTACGAAGGGACCATCACCCAGCCGGAGGACCGCGCCCAGTTCGATGCCATCAAGCCCCTGCGCGATAAGTACATCGCCGTCCGGGAACAGGTTCTCCAATCCCTCAGCCGGAACAACAAAACCCAGGAAGCCAATGAAGCCTTCACCAAACAAATCCGTCCGCTCTTCAAGGACTACCTGGGCGCCATCGAAAAGCTCGAGAAATGGAATGCCGATCACGGAGATACCGCCGGCACCCAGATCAAGGCCGCCGTCGCCTCCTCCAGGGAAGGCTTGATCGTGGGACTGCTCATCGCCGCCGCGCTGGCCGCCGCGATCGGAATCCTGCTGAGCGTCTCGATCGGCAGGGCGCTGAACCGGGTGATCCAATCCCTGGAATCCGGCAGCACGCAGATTTCCTCCGCGTCCGGACAGGTCAGCCAATCCAGCCAGGAACTCGCCGAAGGCGCCAGCGAACAGGCCTCCTCCCTGGAAGAGACCTCCGCCTCCCTGGAGGAGTTGTCCTCCATGACCCGGCAGAACAGCGACAATGCGCGCCAGGCCACCGTCATGGCCGAGGAAGCCCGCGGCGCGGCCGAAAGCGGCAAGGACGCCATGGGACGCATGGGCATGGCCATCGGCAAGATCAAGGAATCCTCGGATCAAACCGCCAAGATCATCAAGACCATCGACGAGATAGCCTTCCAGACCAACCTGCTGGCCCTGAATGCGGCCGTGGAAGCGGCCCGCGCGGGCGATGCCGGCAAGGGCTTCGCGGTGGTGGCCGAGGAAGTGCGCAACCTGGCGCGCCGCAGCGCGGAAGCGGCCAAGAGCACTTCCGCTCTCATAGAAGAATCGCAGAAGAACGCCGAACAGGGCGTGACCGCATCGGCGGAAGTGGCCGGCATCCAGGATCGCATCGTGGAAGGCGTGCGCAAGCTGGCCCAATTGATCGGCGAGGTCTCGGCGGCAAGCGAAGAACAATCCAAGGGAATCGGGCAGATCGGCATCGCCGTGGAGCAGATGGACAAGGTGACCCAGTCCAACGCCGCCAACGCGGAAGAATCCGCTTCCGCCAGCGAAGAATTATACGCCCAGGCCAAGGAACTGAGCGACATGGTCACGGCCCTGATTAACGTCGTGAAAGGCCAAGGCGGATCGTCCATCGCGGACAGGGAACCGGCCTCGGTTCCCGCCCCCAAGAAGGCTGTCGCGCATTCGGTCCCCTCCCGCGCTCCCGTAAGGCGGCCCAAAGAATCCGTCCCCTACAAATCCCCTGCCCGGAAAGAATCCCGGGACTCCGGATCGGAAGAACTCGCCTTGGCCGGCGGCCGCGAGCGCAGACCCGAAACCGTGCTGCCCCTGAGCGACGACGAGTTGAAAGACTTCTGATCCCGGAACGCATGGAACGCTCTGCATACCACGGAACAGCATCATGAAAAGCATTCACGCCCTATTGGTCGATGACGACAAAGCCGCCCTGGAAACCATGGGGATGATCCTGGAAATGGACGACTATCTGGTTTCCACGGCCGAGAGCGGCCAGAATGCCCTGGAGCGCCTGGAATACTCGGAGGAAAACCCTCCCAGCGTGGACTTCATGGTAGTGGACCTGGATATGAACAATCTTTCCGGCATCGAACTGCTTATGGAAATGCGCAAGCGCGGGCACGACATTCCCGTGATGGTGGTGACCGGGTTCGCCTCCAAGAACACGGTGGTGGAATTGCTGCGGCATGGCGTGGCGGATTTCCTGGACAAACCCATCCACGTGGAGGAATTCAGAATCCGGGTCCATCGCATCGCCAACGAAGCGTTGCGCCGCCGCAAGGAATCGGCCGCCCCCATAGCCCAGCCCACGGGACCCGCATTCCGGGCGGCAACCGTGCTCGACCTGGGAAACCTGGGTCTTCCTTACGCCTTGTGCCGGTTGCTGGACGAGTCGCCCCGGAACAAACTGGTCATGGCCTGCCGCAAGCGAACTAGTTTCGAAATCCTGCTGGCGGACGTGAGAGGCTCGGACGCCGAGAGCTTCTACGTTTCCGTGCTGATCAAAACATTTTTCGACAAGTGCCGATCCCGGGAACTGGGAAGCATGGAATTCCTGAGGGAGTTGAACCAGGTCATCCTCGCCGGCGCCCTCAGGAAGCAGGACGTGGGAGCCATTTTCATCCGCATCCACCAGGCCGGGAGACGATTGGAAATCATGCCCGCCGGTTACCCCACCCAGTGGTTCCTGGGCCTGGGGGAGGCCAAGCCCCGCATTCTCTCTTTCGCCGGGTCCCCATTGGGCCTGGTCCCGGAACCCGGGTTCACGTCCTGCGAAGTGCCTTTCAACCGCGGGGATCGACTTTTCATCCTCTCGGAAGGAGAGCCGAACGAGACTATTCTCTCCCAGGGTCTGGGTCCCGTGGACAAGATGGCGGAAAATATCTGGCGGGAACTCAAGCCCGAACCCGGGGACGGCCGGGAACAGAACGCATTCCTGCTGGGCCTGGAACTGCCGTAGGCGAACCCATGATCGAACTCCGCGAAAATGAGAGCGAAGGCACGGACCGCAATCCGGCCGGGCTGTGCGACAACCCCGCCGACTGCGTGTGGCGCCTGGAAACCCTGGGCAAGGTCACCGAAGGCGTGGTGCACGACTTCAACAACATCCTGGCCACCATTTCCGGCTTCGCGGAACTGATCCTCACCACGGACGATCGCCCCGGGGCGAACCGGAAATCCGTGACCGATTTCGCGCGGCACATCCTGCAAGCGGCCGCCACGGGTCAATCCACGGTGCGGGAACTGCGCGTCTTCACCCGCCAGCCGGGCAGCGAAAAGGAAATCCTGGACCTGCACGATGTGTTGATGCAATCCATGGGCATGGCGCGCGGAGCCATGGGCGGACGCATTTCCATCTCGTCCGATTTCCTGCCGGGATCCGCGAGCGTGGAAGGTTGCCGCGGCCTGCTCCACAACATCTTCATCAACCTGTTCTTCAACGCCCGGGACGCCATGCCCCGCGGCGGAGACATCACCGTGAAAACGTCCCTGTTGCGCGGCATCCTCCCGGGCCTGCAAGGCGTGCCGGATGTGCTGGTGGTGTCCGTCAAGGACACGGGCGCCGGCATGACCGATGAGGTCCGCGCCCGGCTCTTCGAACCTTTTTTCACCACCAAGGGACGATTGGGAAGCGGGCTGGGCCTGGCCAACGTGGCCGCGACCGTCAAGGCCCATGGAGGCTGGATCACGGTGGAATCCGCCCTGGAGCGCGGAACCGAATTCCGGATCCATTTCCCCCTGTGCGACCCACGCGCCTGACCGGCCGCGGAGCGCTTCACTCGCGAAGAGAGCGCGTCACCTGGCCTATCGTGTGCGTCACCCGACGAACCAGGTGCTTCACCCGACGTATCGGGTGTTTCACCCGACGGGACCGGCCTTCTCCCGAGCGCGATTGAGGACTTCCTCCGCCGCCTGCGCGTACGCCGACAGCAACGCGTCGGCATCGGCAAGCTCGGTCTCTCCCACCACTTCGTAGTAATAGCGGAACTTGGGCTCGGTTCCGGAAGGCCGCAGCAGGATCCAGCTGCGATCCGTGAACACAATCTTGAGGCCGTCGGCGATATTGGTGCGGGCCACGGTCTTTTCCTGCGCGCCCACCTTGAGGCGATCGCCCTCTTTGACCAGGCCGCCTTCCAGCGCCTTCATCACCGCGTCCTTGTAGCGCTGCCAGGCTTCCACGGTCACGCCTTTGACGTCAGCGCCGCCTTTGCCCGGATAGAACCAGCCGTATTCCCGGCGCAATTCCAGATAGAGTTCCGAGAGGTTGCGTCCGGAGGAGGCCATGGAATCCACCGCGGACAGGAATCCCGCCAGCGCGCACTTTTCCAGGGTATGCCCGGCGAAAGAGATGCCGTCGCTTTCCTCGTAAGCCATGATGGCTTCGCCCCGGGAGAGGGGGCCGCGGAAGTTCTTGAAGCCCACCGCGGTTTCGAAAACCTTTTCGCCGCGCTTGCGGGCGATTTCCGAGGCGAAGCCGGAGGAAGGCACGGAGGTGGCGAGACCGCCGTGCAGGCCGCGCCGGAGCAGATTGGCGAAGCCGATGGCGGCGAAGCGGTTCATGTCGATGTCCAGGCGGGCGTCGCCGAAGCGGATGCGATCGGCGTCCGGATCCAGGGCGGCGGCCAGGGACAGCTTGCGGCCGGCCTTGCGCAGTTCCTCGATGAGGATGGCCTGGTTCCTGGCATTGGGCTCCGGCTTCACCCCGTGGAAGGAGTAATCGTCTTCCGTGTTGTAAAAGCGGATGGACCCGGAAGCCTCCAGGGCGCCCAAGGTGGCCGCGCCCAGCAGGTTCTGGATGTAACCCCGGGAAGACCCGTGCATATTGTCCACGGCGATGAAGAGGTCGCTCGCGTTCTCCCGCAGCCAGGCCCTCAGGGCGTCCAGTTTGAAGACCTTGCTTTTGTTTTCCACGAAGGCCGTGAACATGTCGGCCGCGTCCACCACGTTGCGCAAGGGGCGGAAATCCGCCGTCGCTTTCGCGAAGGCTTCGCCGGAACGCATCAGGGCGTTGGCGTGTTCCTCGATCAGGGAAGTGAGATTGACGTCGGCGGGACCGCCGTCGGCCGGGTTGAACTTGATGCCGGCGTATTCCATGGGATTGTGGGAAGGCGTGAAGTTGATGGATCCTGCGGCCTTGAGCTCCGTAAGGATGGCGGAGCCCACGCCCGTGGGGCATTCGCCCGCGTCGTGGATGCGGATGTTCTCGGCGGCCAGTTCCCGCATGGCGCAGGCCATGAATTCATCGCCCATGAACCGGTTGTCCCTAAGCAGCACCACGCCCGCGGATTTCACCTGTTCGAAGCTTTCGTAGCCGTTGGTGCGCAGGAACTCGCCGGTCTTCATCATGGCGATGATGCCGCGCGCCACTTTATGCACGTTGAGGACCGTGAAGCCTTCGCCGATGGCTTCGCGCCAGCCGGAGGTGCCGAACACCACGGTGGTGGGCACATCCGACTCCCGCGCCAGCTTGCCCTGGAACTCGCGGATGCGGGTGATGAACTCCACGCAAGCCTCCCGCAGATGTTCGGAAAGCGGGTTGGCGTTGAAACAGGCTCCCAGCAGGTTGGCGATCTCCCAGAGATTGGGACCTGTCGGCCCGCTGGGATCGAAGTGGGCCTTGATTTTCGCGGGCCAATCGCCCGGCAGCACCGCCAGCACGGCCACCATGTCTTCGCCCAGCGCCCTTGCGAAATCCCGCTTCGCCTTGACGATGGCCTCCAGGGATTTGCCCGTAGTTTCGCCGCTTTTGCCCGTTTCCATGCCGCACCCTTCCGATTCGAGGAACCCGACCGCCGGAAAAAATAGGTATTTAGTCTTCGTTCCGGAACTGGCACGGGGCCCGGCGCAAAATTACCTTAGGGAGCATGAAACCACGCATCGTAGTCATTGGCGGAGGATTCGGCGGGCTCCGCGCCGCCAAGACTTTGGGCCGCAGCGGAAAAATCCGGATCACGGTCCTGGACAAGCGGAACCACCATCTCTTCCAGCCCTTGCTCTACCAGGTGGCCACGGCTTCCCTCAACCCGTCGGACATCGCCGTGCCCATCCGCCAGGTCCTGGCGCCCTACAAGGACATCCATGTGCATATGGAAACGGTCACCGGACTGGATTTGGCCGGCAAAGCCGTGATCACGGATTCCGATCGCCATCCTTACGATTACCTGGTGCTGGCTTGCGGATCCACCCACAGTTATTTCGGCCACAACGAATGGGAAAACCTGGCCCCGGGCCTGAAAACCGTGGAACAGGCGCTGGAAATGCGTCGGCGCCTCCTGACCGCTCTGGAACAGGCGGAGAAGGAGGACGATCCCAAGGCGCAAGCCCGCCTGCTTACCTTCGTCGTCATCGGTGGAGGACCCACGGGCGTGGAACTGGCCGGCGCGGTGGCGGAATTGACCTTGTCCATCCTGGCCACGGAATTCCGGAACATCAAACACCATACCGCGCGGGTGATCCTGTTGCAAGGCGATGATCGCCTGTTGCCGACCTTCGCGCCCGAGCTCTCGGAAAAATCCAAGCTGGCCTTGGAGCGGAAAGGCGTGGAGGTCAAGCTGGGCCGCATGGCCAAGGAGATCACTCCCCAGGGAGTGAGGCTGGAATACGAATTCATCGAAACCAGCACGGTGCTCTGGGCGGCCGGCGTGAAGCCCTCCCCGCTGAACAAGCTCTTGGGTGTGCCGCTGGACAAGCAGGGGCGCGTGGTGGTGGATCAGGACCTCAGCCTGCCCGGCCATCCGGAGGTCTTTGTCATCGGCGATCAGGCGCATTTCGATACGCCCCACGGCCCCCTGCCCGGCCTGGCCGCCGTGGCCACGCAGCAAGGTCCGGCCGCCGCGAAGAACATCCTGCGGGACGTGGCCGGGAAGCCGAGGAAACCGTTCCGTTACGTGGACAAAGGCACCATGGCCGTGATCGGCCGCAGCTTCGCCGTTTCGGAAATCCGCCGGCTGAAGATCTCCGGGTTCATCGCCTGGCTGGTATGGCTGTTCGTCCACATCATGCTCCTGGTGGGACACCGCAACCGCGTCATCGTGCTCATCAATTGGGCCTGGTCCTACCTGACCTTCAACCGGGGCGCCCGGCTCATCACCATGGCCACCTGGAAGGAAACGGAACCCGTCATCGCGCCACCCCAGGCGGGGGCTTCCGGAACAGCTCAGGCGCAAGCGCAGGTTGGGCAGCCCGCCCAGCCGGACGGCGCTGCCATCCTCAAAACCTAGCGCTTGGAAGGGAATGGATCGGGGACTAGGCGGGAGCCTGGGTTTCCTTGACCAGGATGGCCAACTCCTTGCCGCCGTACTCCACGGTTTGCAGCACGGACCAGCCCAGCTTTTCGAAAACGCCTTGGGTGATGGGATTGAACACGTAGAGCTTGGTGTAACCCTGTTGGCGCGCGATCTTTTCGATCTCGCCCACCAGCGCGGTCGCCACGCCCTCTCCGCGATGATCGGGATGGACGAATACGGAAGAAAGCCACGGAGTCAGTTCCGGGAGGATTTCCATGTCGGAAGCCTTGAGGGAGGCCGTGCCGAGCACCCCGCGCTCGTCGTGGGCGATGAGGGTGATGGGCATCTCGTTTTCGTTCATGCGGCCGAACAGGGTTTTCTGGATGTCCTGTAATGTCCGCAACGGAAACGCGTAGGACCATTCCTCGTAGATCCACTTCGCGATGATCGGGATCCAGTTCTGGAAATATTTGACGTGGCTGATCTGCATGAAACGGTTCCCCCGGTCGTACCGTACGCCTTACACTGCCCGCATCCGCTGCTTCCCCCTGAAAAATAGCTTACATAGTCCGCCCCCGCCGGACATTCCCCTTTGAATTCCCGGTTTCAGGGATTTTTTTAGAAGAATAACCGCATTGCAACGCACCCAATTCCAAGGCCCCAGGCTCCTGCCGGTACGAGGCCCAAGGACGGAGGTTTACCATGAAAGAAGATCGCATCGGAATGACCGTTGAGGCCCGGAACCTGACAGGCTACTCGGTGAAGGACAGGAATGACAGGAAAATCGGGACGGTTCACGGGGTTTGGGAGGATCGCACCGACCAGCCCGCCATCATCGCGATAAAGACCGGCTGGCTGGGTATGGGCCGGAGCCACTTCGTGCCCGTATACGAAGCCGAGATAAGCGAGTCCTCCAAAACCATACGGCTGCCGTATGATGAAGACACGATCAAGAATGCGCCGGATTTCGAATCGGAATCCGATATCGACGAAGGGACCGAAATCGCCATCTATGGATATTACCGGGTGCGGGGCAATTATAGCACGGAATCGCCCGCACCCGATTGGCGGGCCGTGCCGTCCGAAGCCCGGGACAACGCGCTCTCGGATAAGGAGGCCGACAGACAGGACGCCGGGGCCGCAGCCCGGGAGGCCGATACCGCAGCGCGCGTCGACCGGATTTCGCGTGCCGGGGAATCCCCGGATGCCCGGGGCGCGTCCATGGAGTTGAAGGAGGAACAGGTCAACATCGGCAAACGCGAGGTGGAGGCAGGAGGAGTCCGGCTCCGCAAGGTGATCCGGACGGAAACCGTGGATCAACCGGTGGAGTTGTCCCATGAGGAAGTGGTAGTGGAAAAGGTTCCCGCCCCGGACGCCGGCAAATCCACCTCCGCCGAATTCCGCGACGAAGACGTTTTCATCCCGTTGCGCAAGGAGGTGCCGGAGGTTTCCAAATCGGCCCGCGTCACCGAAGAGGTCCAGGCCCGCAAACAATCCCAGAGCGAGCGGCAGAACATTTCCGAGACCGTCCGCAAAGAGGATGTTGAGGTGGATAAGGAAAACAGGGATTCCCGCCGAACCTAGGATAACGTAAGAACTGTTTCCACACTCCCGGCCGTCCGCCCCGCCTATCTTGGGTAGGCGCGGAGGCCGTCTCCCGCGACCGGCGTGGGGCTGGTGTCCGGTCAACTTTCGGACCATTCGGAGATTCCATCACATGACGCGATCCGCCGCCATGCTTTCGCCGCTTTGGGCCTTGCTGTTGTCCGCAATGTCGGCCCGGGCCATGGAGGATTTCGCGATGTGGTCCTTCCATCGTCCCGTGGCCTTGAATACCACGGCCTCCGGAGCCGGCGTGTCCGGTACGGTAGCGGCCTTCCCGGTCCTGATCCGGCTCAACGCCGCCAACTTCAATTTCACCCAGGCCAAGGCGGACGGCGCCGATCTCCGCTTTTCCAGGCGGGACGGCTCTCCGCTCCCCTACCAGATCGAGCGTTGGGACAAGGCCCTGCAACTCGCGGAAATCTGGGTCAAGGCCGATACCGTCCGGGGTAACCTGCAGGAGCAGGCCTTCACCATGCATTGGGGCGAGGCCAATGCCATGGATTCGGCCAATGCGGGCGCCGTCTTCGACACCGCCGACGGCTACGTCTCCGCCTGGCATCTGGGAGAAACCGGCAACACAACGGTGGATGGATACGCCGACGCATCCCGCAACGGAGCCCACGGCCAGGGCGCCAATATGAAAGCGGAGAACCGCATCGAAGGCGTGGTCGGCCGGGGACAGGCATTCAAGGCCGCGAGCCTGCAATCCATCACCATCAAAAGCGCGGCCCGGACGCGCTTCGAATTCCAGGGGACCGGGGACATGACTCTGTCCCATTGGGTCAAGGTACAGTCCAATCCCGGGGCCTTCTACACGACCGTTGCCAAAGGCGATCGTTCCTGGCGCATGTCGCGCAGCGGCGGCGGCAACGTGCTGGAGTTCGCGGTCCGGAACATCAAGACCAATCCGGCCCTCAAGGACCACGATATCGCCGATACCAAAACCACCTTCGACGCACCGGTATGGCATCTGGTGACGGGCGTGGCCAAAGGTCCCAAGCTGTACATGTACGTGGACGGCGTCAAGGAAGACGAACAGCCCATGCCCGGAAGCGTGGTCAACAGCGAGGACGATGTGGCGCTCGGCTTCAACAGCCAGTACAAGTCCCGCTACTTCGACGGCTACCTGGACGAAGTCCAAATCCTGCGCGTGGGCCAAAGCGCGGACTGGGCCAAACTGACTTACGAGAACCAGCGGCCGGGCGGCAAGCTGGTATCCTTTCCGGAGACGGCGGCAATCCGTCTCACCGCTCCCGGGCGAAGGGGCCCCGGAGCGGTCGGCGCGTCCTTGGCGCGCCGCGGAAACGCCTTCGACGCGGCAGGCCGGAAGCTGGGACTGTGGTGAGGAAATACGCTATCATGATCAAGGGAAAGGGAATCGCCATGAACAGACTGATCCAAGCGGGGCTGGCATTGACGCTTTTGGCCATCCACGCGGCCTGGAGCCTGCCCGCCGACTTCGAACGCACGGATTGGGTGGGCGGATTCAACTCCCCCCTGTCCATGGGATTCGCTCCCGACGGACGCCTGTTCGTCCTGGAACAGGCCGGGAAAATCCGCATCGTCAAGAACGGCATCCTGCTCCCCGCGCCTTTCGCGACCATCACAACCTGGGCCCATCGCGAATCCATGCTCGGGGTGGCCTTCGATCCCAAGTTCGCCCAGAACGGGTACGTCTACGTCTACTACTCCGGCCCCAAGCAGAAAAACCGCATCTCGCGCCTCACCGCCAGCAAGGAAAATCCCGATCTGGCGGACGCCTCGGGGGAATTGGTACTGCTGGACGATATCGGGGACGGGGGTTACCAGGGCGGCGCCTTCTTTTTCGGCAAGGACGGGATGCTGTACGCGGGCTCGGCCCATGGCGGGTCCCAGCTCCCCAACAGCCTTTCGGGCAAGGCCCTGCGCATCAATCCCGCCGGCTATCCCAATATCATCCCTCCGGACAACCCCTTCGTGGGCAAGGCCGGGTACCGGGAAGAGATCTACGCCCTGGGCTTCCGCGAACCCTTCACGGGCGACGTGGACCCGGTGACCGGGGACATGGTGTTCCTGGACGTGGGCGAAGGCGGTCCGGAAGAAATCGATCTCCTGAAGCCGGGCGCCAATTACGGATACGAAGCGGGTTGCGAAGGCGCCTGCACCAAGGCGGGAATGGAAAATCCCTGGCTGGCGTATCCGCACAGCGTGGGCAATTGCATCACGGGCGCGGCGTTCTACCAGGGCAACGCGTTCCCGCCCGAATACAAGGGCACGCTGTTCTTCGCCGACTGGGGGGCCTCCTGGATCAAACGGCGCGACAAGGACGGCAAGATGGTGGACTTCGACGCCACCAGCGGCCAGATCATCCAATTGGACGTGGGACCGGACGGGAACCTGTACATGCTCAAGATCAACGGCCAGAACATCCCCTGGACGGGATCGGTGCTCAAGGTGAGGTATACCGGGGCGGTTTCCGTGCTGGCCCAGGCTGGGAAACACGGCCATGACCGTAACGGCCGCGAGACCTTCCTTGGAGGCCAAGGCATGGCCGGCGGCGTCCGTTTCCATCTGGGGATCGATCCGCTGAAGGATGCGTCCCTCCAGCTATACGACGCCAAGGGGAACCGTCTGGGCCGCGTCCCCCGTTAGTCTTTTCTGGTTGGGCTAGAAACGGGGAAGCGCGATAGCGGGCCGGCCCTGCAGGTTCAGCCAATACACGCCCGATTCCAGGCCCTGCAAACCGATCTCCCAATCCGTCCCTTGGGGAAGGATGCGGCCGACCTCGCGGCCTTGGGAGTCCACCACCCTGGGCGGCACCGACTGGGCCGATCGCGGCAGCGACCAACCCACTGACGTCCGCACCAGGCCGTTTTCTCCGTACCCGTTTCCGGATTTCTTTCCCTCCGCCAAGCCCGTGGCCGTCCCCAGATACGGGCGGGCCTTGTCGAACTCCTTCAATTGCCGGAAGAACCAACCTTTGTCCCCCATTTGCGGATCCTTGTCCGCATGGGTGAAGTCCGCATCATCGGACAGGCCCTTGCCCGCCAGGAATCCGATGAATCCCGCGTCGACGTAGGCTTTCACGTTCTTGAAAAAGTAAGGGAAGAAGGTGTCCTCGAAGGCGCAGTTCCCGGTTTCCGCGCCCAGGCCGGAGGCCGCGGACAGGGGCCCGGGAGCGCAGGTATTGGCAAGGCCCGCGGACCCGATTGAGATTTGCCATCCCAGCACGGGAAGGTCCACTCCCTGGCCCAACCGCTTGCACCAACGTATCCAATTGGCGTTCTGCTGATCGTTCCAGAAATACCGGCGCGCGAACGCATCCTTGTTCGCGTCCAAGGCGTACCAATAGCCCGCACTGTGTCCGTTCTTTTCCACGCCTATGAAATCGCCCCGATCCGCGCCGTCGCCCAGGAGCTTCTTCGCGAAGGCGACGTTCCGGTCGGCGGAGCAATCGATGTCCTCGGGGGAACGCCAGGGCATTCCATAATTGCTGTTGGCGATGTCGGGCGGAGGGCAATCGTAGGAATCCGGGGTCCAGTGGGACATCAGGACACCCGCATACGCATCCGGGGCGGACCGCTTGACGGTGCGGACCATTCCCCGCACCATGCCCGTATACGTATTCGGCAAATCGGACAGATAGGAAAACGCGCCGCCCAGGTTGTTGACCACGGCTTTCGCCTGGGTCGGATCCACCCCCGCCTGCATGGCATAGCCCCAGGTGTCCGGCTCCAGCACGAAAACCGCCTGCTCGCCTTTGACCTTCTCGGCAAGAAGCTTGAGGGTGGTGAAGTAGTTGGCCATGAAGACGGGATCCTGGGCATTCGCCGCCAGCGTGGCCGCGGGGGTGCCCTGATCCTCTTGCAGCATGTAGATGACGAAGGCGGATTTCAGGCCCATGGCCTTGGAGGTCGCGGCATAATCGTTCCACTCGCTGAACAGCCAGCTATAGGCGTTCTTGGCGGGATCGGCCTTCACCTGCACGCCGTTGTTGATATAGACGTAGCGGTATCCGAGCTGGATGCCGTCGGCGAGGGCCGCCTTCATGCGGTCGTTGTAGAGCGCCTTGCCGTCGTTGACCAGGCCGAACTTGATGTCGCCCCAGTTGGGCGGGGCCTGTCCCCAACCGGCCCGGGACGGAACGGCGGCGGCCAGGAAGAGGCCGCAAAGGAGGCTTGAGGTTTTGGATCCGGGGTGCAACAAGATAGGGCAATATTATGCCCTGGAGGGCGTTTCCGCCCGGGGATTCGGACAGACCCCACCCCTATTTCTGGAACCTGCGGGCCGAAACGGGCGAGGCCGCCGTTTTCAAGCGGCGGCCTCGGGACCGGAAATGAAATGTCCCGGCAGGGCGCCAGGGCATTGCTTATTGATTGAACAGGTTCGGTACGGTCGTTACCGTGGCATTGAGGGTTTCATTCGTGACCGCCGCGTCGATGTTCGCGACGGTGAAGTAGCATCCGTTCACGGTCAGAGACCCTCCCACCTTGGTGGCGATGATTTCCCGGTTTTCCGGATAAGAATGCACATCCTTGAAATGCGTGCCCGTGAAGGTGATGTAGTCGAAATCCAGTTCCACCATTTTGGCATAGGAAGCGGCGGCGTAGCTGTTCCCCGAGAACTCGCAATTCGTAAACGTGGCGGTTCCCCCGTCCCCATGAATCGCGGCCGCCTCGAAACCGTGCTTGGTGAACTTGGTATTGGTGCACGAGAAACTGGAGTTGCCGACATAAATGGCGCTGCCCGTCAGGAGCACATGGGCGATGTTGCAATTATTGATGGCGATTCCCGAAGAATTGAACATATCCACGCCGTCGCGGTATGGATATTGGATTTCGAATCCATCGATGGTGACATTGGTCTTTGCCGATAGGGTAACGGTATTCCCGGACGTATTACTCAGAATGGTATTCGTGGCGGCGGTAAAGCTGCGGCCGGAGGTGCTGTTCTCCGTGCCGTTGAAAGAGCCATAGAGGGAGACTCCCGACTTGATCACGAATCCGTCCGCGGTGGCATCGGAGGCATAGGTTACTCCCGCTCCCCCCATCACCCAGACCTGCTGGCCGCTTGCCGAGGCGTCCAAAGCGGGCTGGATGGCGCCGGAGGCATCGGCCCAGGAAGAGCCGGTGCCGGTTCCTCCCGGTTTCACGAACCGGACGTTGGAGCGGAGGTAGACCGTGATGGACTTGGTCCCGACATTGCCGGCCCCATCCGGGGCCGAAGTGATGGTGACGGTGTTGGGCACCCCATTGTCGTTGCCCAAGGTAATGGCCGGGCTGGATTTGGCGACGCCGGCATCCGTGTAGTTGACCGTCAGCGAGGATTTGTTGGTGACGAACCCATCCGCCGGATAGGTGATGACCACCACGGGAGCCGTCTTGTCGACGGTGATGGAAACCTTGGTGGAGGCGGCGGAAACGTTGCCCGCCTTGTCCACTTCGCGCACCGCCAGGGATTTGACTCCATCGGTGGCGGAGGCCATGGTGAACGTCAGGGCCGTGATCGCCGTGAAGGCTCCGTCGTTCAGGCTGTACTGGAAGGTCCCGGGGGTGTTGACCCCGCCGCCGCCGGCCACGTCGCCGTTAGACGACCAATTCCAGACGGGGTCGTCCTTGGTCAGGGCTTTCGATGCGGCCAGGGTCGGCGCGTTCGGAGGCGTCGCATCCTTGATTACCACCACGGAAGCGCTGCCCGTGACACCGATTTCGTTCGGAGGCGTGTACACGGTGAGCGTGTTGGATCCTTCGGACAGGGTGAACTGCTTCAAGGTGTCCTTCCCGTTCGATTTGTACTTGACCGTGATGGTGTCCTTGCCGGTGATGGCGTTGGGCAAAGGAGAGGTGATCGACACCGTCGGTGCGTTCACGTTCACGCTTACCGCGAGGATGGCCGTGGAGGGATTGCCCACCTTGTCCGTGGCCGTGACGGTCAGGGTATTCGCGCCTTGCCCGAGCACCACCTCTCCGCCGGCCCACGTTCCGCCCGTGATGACGGCCGCGCCGCTGCCCGATTGTTGTCCCGTGATCACCACGGTTTGCACGCCAGACCCGGAATCGGCCACGGTTCCGGAAAGGGTGATGCGGGTGGAAGACGAAGAGGCCGGGCTCACGTGGCTGGTGATCTTCACCACCGGGCCCGTCCGGTCCGAAACGACCTTATGGGTGGCGGAAGCCGACCAGTTGCCGGCCGCATCCTGTTCCTGCACGGCGAAGGTATTGCTCCCTTCGATCAAGACCAGATCCGAAACCGAGGTCGCGGACAATTCGGTCCAGGCCCCGCCGTTCAAGGCGTGTCGGTACTTGCCGTTGAGGCCGCTGCCGTTGGTCCCGTCGCTCCCGGCGGACCAGCTCCAGGTGCCTTTGCCCAGGCCGGTCGGAGTCGCGGGAGTGGCGCCCAGGGTGGGCGCGCCAGGCGCGGTGGTATCCCGCAAGATCGTCAACGCGCTCTCGCCATGGTTGCCCACTGCGTCCGTGCAGACCACCGTCACCACGGTTTTCACGCCTTCCGCCACGGCAAGATCCTGGATGGTCCAGGTTCCGCTCGCGAAGGTGGCGGCGCCTTTGTCCGCGCCGTTTACTTTATAGGTCACCGTGGCCACCGCATTGGGGCCGCCCGTCGTGCCGGAAAGGGTGATGAGCCCGGCTCTGGTGACATAGGTTCCCGAAGCCTGGGGAGCCAAGATGCCCACCACGGGCGTGGAAGTATCGAAAAGGATTTCCAGGCTGGAAGCGGGCGACCAGTTGCCGGCCGCATCGCGTTCCTCCACGTAGAGAGTGTATTTGGTCCCGGACAAAGCGGGCGCCACGAGGGCATAGACCGTGTCCTTGGATTCGGCCACGGACGCGGGGAATTCCCCCGAACCCAGCTGAAAGCGGAACACGCCGGAACCGCCTCCGCCGCCGGTGGTCCACATCCACCTGGGCTGAGCGTTGGTGGGAGTGGCTCCGGTAACCTTGGGAGCCAGCGGGCCCTTGCTGTCGCGGGTAACCCGCACGGTATCATGGCCCACGTTTCCGGCGGAGTCCCTGGATTCGCGGACGATGGAACGTTCCCCTTCCGTGGTTCCCAGATCTTCGCTCAGTTGCGTGCTTTGCGCCACGCCATCCACCTTCCAGGCCACGGGAAGGGAGGATTCCCGGGTAAGGGTCCCATTCACGGGGGAGGTGATGGACACCACGGGAGCCTTGGTATCGAGGGTGATTTTGATTTTCGCGGAACCCTTATCGGCCCCGTTCACCGCATCCACGGTGAGGCTGTTGACCCCTTCGTTCAGAGGGAACTCTTTGCTCAGCTCCGGACCGTTGTCCACCGTGTACCGGACGGTGAGGGGCGTGATGTTGAGGATGGTGTCCCGTCCCGGCCAGATGATGGAGACCAGCAGGGCCTCGTCGGTCACGTTGATGGTGCGCGCCGCGATCACGACGTTGCCTTCGCTGTCCCGTACGTAGAATTTGGCGGTATAGGTCTTGACCGCGCCGTAGACATGCTTCAGGCTGTCCACCACCCTGGATGAATCCGCATTGTCCCAGACGTCATCCCCGTCCAAATCGTATTTGAAGGCCACGATGGTGCCGTGTTCCTGGGTCACGGAAATCCTGAAACCCACCTCCGTGCCCTTTTTCACGGCCAGGTTGCCGCCCACGGAAACCACCGGCGCGTCCCTCACAACCTGCACCGAAGCGGTATCCGCCTTGTCGCCGGCCTGGACGATGATTTGGGTGGTACCGGCTTCCACGGCGGTCACGTTGCCGAAGCGATCCACCTTGGCCACGCCGGTGTTGAGGCTCGACCATTGCATTCTGGATTGCGCGGGAACCGCGGTGGCGCTCATGATGGTGGAGGGATCCCCGACGAAAATGCGCAGCGACTTCGGCTGGATCACCAGGCTTTCGAGCTTGGTGGAAGTATCGATCACGCTCGGCGCGCCGCGGGTGACCGCCACCTGATAGAGCTTGGAAACCTTGCCATCCTTGCTTGCGACCGTAAAGGAGTAGAAGTTATCCCCCTTTTCCAGGGTCTGGACGGGAAGCGGGCCCCAGGCCTGCGCCTGGTTGTTCAGGGACAGGGTATTGGTCACGTCCATGGGGAACACCGTGAATTTCACCGACGCCGCCGTATCCGCCAGGTCGATGGAATAACCGTACACGGCCGGATCGAAAGCCGGCTTCAGCGTCCCGGTCGCGGAGGATAGCAGGAAAAGGCGCATGTCCGCCTGCAGAACCTTGGTCGGGGAGGCAGTCTTGGACTTGACGTCGACATCCTTGGCCAATATCAATTCGTGGTTCTTATTATAGGCGCGGATCTGGATGGTGAAATCCTTGCCTTTGGCTTCGCCCAGCTTGTACTTGGGGAAGTTGACCGGGTCCGACAGCTTGCCGGCGAAAACGCGCTCCAGCACCACGTTGGTGTCCCCGGATTTCACCAGGACGATGGTTACGCTATCGTATTCCGAAAGGGACGGGCTCAGGCTCCATGTGAGGTACTGATCCCCCTCCGTATCGGAAGTGGTGCAAGACCCCATGCATAGCAGGGCGAGAAGGGCGAGAAGGCCGAAAAGACAAAGCCGGATTTTGGTCAGGTTCGATTTCATTGGGTCCTCAGCCGCTCAGGGCTTGACGGGAATATCGGTGTCGTTCGACGAACTGTGGGATGATTGGGCAAGAAGGTAGAAGCCTCCGGCCGCGCCGGCGGCAAGGCCCACGCCCCCCGCCCACCAATACCAGGCCGGATGCCTGGGACGTACCAGGGCCGGCTGCGTTCCCGTCTCATTCGCGTTGGACGCAGGGCCGGCAGTCTTCGCGCCATCCGATGCGCCCATTCCCGAAACCGCCGCCGTCCGCTGGCCGGCGGGCCGCTGGGATTGCTCGCCCATCAACTCATCCAAGGTGCCCCGGAAGATTTCCTGCACCATGATGCTCACGTACATATCCAGGATCTTGGCCTGGGGATCCACCTGCAGGAGTTTGTAAAAGTAGGTCTTGCCTTTTTCCCGGGTGGCTTGGTCCGCGCAATACATGACGCCCAGGAATTTGTAGACCGTGAGACTTTCCTCCCGCGTGAAGCGCGAGTGGGTCTTTTGGAAATCCTCGATCAGGCCGATGGCGGGACCGAAATCCCCGTCGCCGTAATAGCTGCGCACAGCCTCCTGATCGAGGGGAAGCGCGGCGGCGGCGGCACAAGCCAGCGCCGGCAGCAAAAGGGTGCCCGAAAGCAGGGAAAGTATCGATTTCAGCATGCGGCCTTACCTGTTAAAGGGCTTAAAACGCCCTTGAGGGGCAAAAGATATATCCCCCGTGAGGGCGCGTCCAGCCGGAGTGTGATAACGCTCACGGGCGGATTTGGCCCTGGAGAGGTTTTTCCAGTCAGGGAACACGGATCCGGCCCTCAAAAGCCCAATCCACACGGGCCAGGGAGGGTTCCGCGACGACACAACTCCTTGCTTCGCGGATCCGAATAATATTTATTTCCCCGATTCACATCCTTTCTTTCAACATCGCACCTTCACAAAGGAAGACCCTATGCAGATCGGAAAATCCCGGATCCGAGTCCTGATTCTCTTAGCAGCCTTCATGCTTCCCCTGGCCGCCGGAACCCGGGCCCAGGCGGCGGCCCCCAAGACGGGTGCGGGAGAGAAACCCGCCATCGTTCTCGTCCATGGCGCATTCGTGGACGGTTCCTCCTGGCAGGAGGTGATCCCCATCCTCCAGCGCTCCGGCTACACGGTGGCGGCCGCGCAGTTGCCCCTCACCGCTTTCAACGACGATGTGGCGTTTGCCAAGCGGTTGATCGAAAGGCAGAAGGGCCAAGTGGTCGTGGTCGGGCATTCCTATGGGGGAGGCGTCATCTCGGAGGCGGCGGCAAAGAATCCCAACGTCAAAGCCCTGGTCTATATCGCGGCCTATGCGCTCGACATCGGCGAGTCGGCCAATGATCTGAACGCCAAGTTCCCCAAGACCCAGCTTGCCGACGCATTGGTGCCGGACGCGGCGGGGTTCTTGTACATCGACCCCGCCAAGTTCCGCCCTGTCTTCGCCCAGGATTTGTCCGAGAAGCAGACGGCGGTATTGGCCGCGGTGCAAAAGCCGATTTTCAAAGAGACCTTCGCGGCCCCCGGCAAGGATCCGGCGTGGAAAACCGTTCCGTCATGGTATCTGGTCACGACCGAAGATCATGCGCTGAATCCGGACCTGCAACGCTTCATGGCCAAGCGGATGTCCGCCCACATCACCGAGATCAAAGCCAACCATGCCGTCATAGCGTCCCAACCCAAGGAAGTCGTGAAGATCATCGAAGCGGCGGTGCGGGAGGAAACCGCCATGACCGCGCCTAAATAGAAAGAGACCCCGGCCCTCCGGATTTTCCCGCGCGAAATCCGGTTCACGGCGCCTCGGGGCGGAGAAGCGGTATGCCTTCGCCCAGGGTCCGGGGCGAATCGGCCGGGAACGCGCCTATATAGTATAGGCGATCGCCTCCGCAAGGAAACATCCCGGCGCCTTCCCCGCGCCGGCCGCAACCGCCCCGACCCTTCCCGCATGTAACCCGCAAGGCACGCGTACCCTGCGGCCTATCCTGAGCCGGAAAACCCCGCATTCATTGGTTCCTGACCGCGCCACCCT
>JAQBPN010000002.1 GCA_028287505.1 Fibrobacterota bacterium
CGTCGGGCGTAAAGAAAAATCCAGCAGCAGGGACGGAGCTTTGCTCGTTTCCTGCTTTCTCTTGGATTTTTCGCCCGACGCCCGACGCCCGACGCCCGACGAAATGCAAAATTCGCGCAGCCGGCCTCTGCGCATACTGCCGGTTCCCTACCCTTCTTTTCTTATGGCGTTCTGATGGAGGTCTTTTTGTTGGAGAATGCGGTGGAGATCAAGAGGAGCAAGCGCCTCAAAGGCCAGCCGGTCTTGCAGGGGGACGGATTGACCGGCTTCCAGGCCTTGCTGATGGGGGCGTTGGCGGAAGGCCCCACGCGGTTGGAAAACCTTCCCGATTCGCCCTGGTTCCGGGACATCCTGCAGGATTTCATCCGCATGGGCTATGCCCAGCAGGCTCTGGACGGACATTGGACCATCCACGGGGGCAGCGCGCCCGTATCCGGTCCCGAACCCCTGCGCGTGCGCCACGAGGCGGAACTGCTGACCCTGGCCGGGTTCCTGGCCGCCAAGGATTGCCGGCGCACCCTCGCCATCGATCCGGCCTGCGTTTCCGGCGAGGCGATGGAATTGCTGGGACGGATCCTGAAATTGGAAACGCCGCCGGAACTGGTGAGCGCCGCCGAGGCGGGCATGGCCGCGGAGGCCGCCGCGCCGGAAGCGCCCATGGAAGATCCGTACGCGGAAGAGAACGCCGGCATCGTGGGAGACGAGGGCTCGGTGAGCGCCTCGGCTTTGGCCATGCGATTGTTGCAAGAGGACGGGGAAGCGGAAGAAGAGGAAGCGCCTGAATCCGGCGTCTCCCGAAAACGGAAAAAGGCTTCCCGCGCCGCGGAACCCGGAAGCGCCGGATCCCTGGAAGCCGCTCCGGCCCCCAACCAGGAAGTCATCCTGCTGGCCGCCCCCACCGGCCTCACGCCCAAGACCGCCTCGCTCCTGCGGCCCGCGGGTTCGGCATCCGCCGTCTGCAAACCCTCCGATTTCGGCTGGGACGAATACCAGGCCAAACTCACCTTGCTCTCCTTCCATCTGGCTTCCGGCCAGGCCTTGGACCTGTCCCTTTCCAAGAGCGGGCCCGATTGGCTGGAAACCCTGGCGGCCCAGTTCGGCGGGCCCATCCGCGTGGAAAAGAACGAGGCGCCCGAAGGCGACGAACTCGCGCGCCGCATCGCCCGGCAAATGCGCGCCGCGGGCAAGACGGAAGCCATGACGCGCATCCGCCTGTCCGCCGGCGCCAAGCTCAAGACCCAGACCTACACCATCCCCGCGGACATCACCCTGGCGTCGGCCTATTGCCTGGCCGCAACGCTCATCAAGGGTTCCGACGTGACTTTGGAAAACGTGCCCCTCAATCCCTCGCGGGCGGGCTTTATCTCCGCCTTGCGCCGCATGGGCGCGGACATCGAGGTGGTCAGCCGCCGCGAGAAGAACGGGGAAGGCCTGGGACTGCTGCGCGTGCGGTCCGCGGACCTGTTCGGCAAGCGCTTCGCCGCGGACAACCATTCCGGCCTGCGGGACGAGATTTTCCTGCTGATGGTGGCCGCCGCATGCGCGGAAGGCGAGACCGTGCTCCGGGACGTGACCTACCTGCGCAAGCACGACCATGACCTTCTCAAGGCCTTCACCGCCGCGCTCAAGGCCGCGGGCGTGGAAATCGGCGAGATCGAAGACGGCGTGGTGATTCGCGGAAGACCCGACTATGATGGCAGCGCCTACGATTGCATGGGGCATCCCGGATTGGCCTTGGCCTGCCTGGTCATGGGCCTCAAATCCCATGGCGCCTCCACCTTGAAGGGCGCATCCTGCCTGGATGGGCGCTATCCCGGCCTGTTCGATCAGATGGCCGTGCTGGCCGCCGGAGACAAGGCATGACCCGGAAACCCGTCCGCACCGCGGCCGCGGCCGGAAAAGCGGCGTCCAAAAAGGCCGCCAAGGAACCGCACAAGGATTCCATCGCCGCCACCGATCTGCACATCACCTATCCGGATCGCGACGTCCGCTGCTTCGGCGTGGTGGCCTTCGCGGGCAACATGGCCCCGGCCATGGACATCCTCAACCGCTGGGCCGAAGAGAATCCTTCCATCAGCATTTTCATCAACGAATACCTCAAGCCTTTCGCCCATGACGGTATCAAAGCCAAACCGGACTCCTTTCTGCGCTCCAAGGTGGACCTGCTGCTTTCCCTGGGAGGGGACGGTACCTTCCTTTCCGCGGCCCGCCTGGTGCGGGGCGCCGCCACGCCCATCCTGGGGGTCAACCTGGGCCGCGTGGGCTTCCTGGCGGACGTGACCCTGGACAATCTCTCCCGCATCCTGGACGAGATCCTGAGGCGCGAATACAGCTACCGCAAGCGCATGCTGGTGGAGGTGGAGGTCTACAAGGGCACCAAACGCCTGCTGCAGGACATCGCGATGAACGACGTGGCATTCACCGGCCAGATGGGCCACCAGATGGTGGACCTTAGGGTAACGGCCCAGGGACGGTTCCTCACGGATTACTGGGTGGACGGCCTGCTGGTTTCCACCCCCACCGGCTCCACCGCCTACGCCCTTTCCGCCGGCGGGCCCATCATCCATCCTTCCGCGGATTCCCTGCTGCTCACCCCCATGAACCCCACCTCCCTGTCGGTAAGGCCCCTGATCCTGCCGGACTACATGCTGGTCAGCGTGCGCAGCAACCTGGGCAGGAACATGGAAGTGAACATGTTCGTGGACGGACGCAACCAGTTCAAGCTCAAGCCCGAGCATACCGTGCTCATCCGCAAGCACAAGGAAGGCGTTCGCTTGGTTCGCCCCAAGGGCTCTTCGTATTTTGATGCCTTGCGCTCCAAGCTGGGCTGGACCGGTTCCCGCCGCTCGCGGGACGCCGCCGGGACCGTATGAACGGCGCCCCCCGGGATTGGACCGTACCCGTCACCCGGCCCATGGCCGCCATCGGAGGCTTTTATGCTGCGTGAACTGAAAATCCGCAACCTGGCCATCATCGAATCCGCCGACCTGGAATGGGGCGACGGATTCACGGCCGTGACCGGCGAGACCGGCGCGGGAAAATCCATCCTGCTCAACGCCCTCAAGTTCATCCTGGGCGCCAAGGTGAAATCCGATCTCATCCGCCAGGGGGCCGACAAGCTCCGGGTGGAGGCGGTCTTCGACATCCCGCCTTCCAAGGGCCTGCGGGCCGCGCTGGAACGGCTGGAAATCGATCCCGAAAGCGGAGACATCGTCCTGGAGCGCGAACTGACCCCGGCCGGCAAGAACCGCTGCCGCGTGAACGGATCGGTGGTGACGGCCTCAGCCTTGGAGGAGATCGGCGCCTTCCTGGTGGACCTGCACGGACAGCACCACCAGCAATCCCTCATCGACCCCTCCACCCATCTGGAATTCCTGGACGGGTTCGCCAAGCTGGAAGCCCAGGGCGAGACGTACCACCACGGTTACCGCGCCTGGAAGGACATCGGGGATCGCCTGCGCGATGCCGAGGATAAAGCCCGCCGCGTCCGGGAGCAATACGACTTCCTCAAGTTCCAATGGAAGGAACTGGAAAAGGCCCCCTTGGCCGTCGGCGAAGAAGAGCGCATCGAGTCCGAGCTCAAGATGCAGAGTTCCCTGGAGAAAATCGGGACCTGCCTGCAATCCTCCCTTTCCATCCTGGAAGGCGAGGAAGGGGACGTACTGGGCAATCTGGTCCGCCTCCAGAAGGATATCCAGAGCCTGGGCCGGTTCCTTTCGCCCAATCCCTTCGAGGCCCATCTGCAGACGCTGGAATCGGCCAAGGACGGGCTCTCGGATCTCCGCGGCGCCTTGCGCGGATTCCGCCTGCCGCAAAGCGCCGACTCGGCCCGCCTGGATGAACTCAATGCCAAGCTGGCCCTGATCCAGAAACTGAAATCCAAATACCACACCGACATGGCCGGCCTGGTGGATTTGCGCGAACGCCGCAAAGGGGAGCTGGAAGGCTTCGAAAACTCCGAGGCGGACATCGGCGATCTCAAGGCCAAGCTGGCGGAGGCATTCGCCAGCGCCGCGTCCCTGGCGGGCGGCCTCAGCAAGAAGCGCCAGGACGCCAGCCGCGCCTTCGACAAGGAAGTGAACCTGAAGCTGCAGGCCCTGGGCATGGAAGGCGCCGTGTTCCAGACACGCATCATCTCCGAGAATTCCGCTTCCCTCACCGCCACCGGTTACGATCAGCTTGAGTTCTTCCTGGCGTCCAATCCCGGCGAGCCCGCCAAACCCCTGAAGCAAATCGCCTCCGGCGGCGAAATCTCCCGCATCATGCTGGCCATCAAATCCGCCCTGGCCCAGAGCGATCCGCGCCCGCTGCTGGTCTTCGACGAACTCGATACCGGCATCGGCGGCGTCACCGCCAACCGGGTGGGCGAATCCCTGAAGGAACTGGCCGGGCACCATCAGCTCATCGTCATCACCCATCTGCACCAGGTGGCGGCCCAGGCCGCGCGCCAGCAGAAGGTGGTCAAGGAGCTGGACGGCGGACGCACGGTCACCCGGGTGATACCCCTGTCCCCCAAGGAACGGGTGCAGGAGCTGGCGCGCATGATGGGCGACGAAAGCTCCCAGGCCACCCTCAAGCACGCCCGCGAATTGTTGGCGCAGGCTTGAGCCCGGCGCGGACGGCCGCAGGGAATCCCGCGCGTCTTCCGCGCTTGCGTTTCCGTCATGCTTGCGCTGCCGCCTTCCTGGGTCTGGCGGCCGTCCTGCCCGCCGCCGAAGCGTTGGCGCCGGCCCCCGCTCCGACAACCTCATCCGCCGCGACGCCCATGCCGGCACCCAAGCCAGACACCGCGGTTGCAATCCCCACCGCCGAAGCGGTGGCGCCGGTTCCCGCTCCCATTGAACAACTGGATACGTCCCGGATCGAAAAGGCGACGCCGCCGGCCCGCGTGGAACGGGTCCGGCACCATCCCCATTTCAAATCGGATATCTGGCTTCCCCTTCCCTCCGTGCTCCTTCCCGGATTCGGCCAATACTTCCAGGGCGATTGGACCGGCGGGGTCTACACCGGCGTGGCCGTGGGCGGATACCTGCTGGCATTGAGCGGCGTCGCTGAACTGGGCGACAGCATCCTGAACTCCCCTTCTGCCACCGACCCCACCGCGGATCCGGAATCCTGGGCCGTCCGCAGGATCATCCTGGGATCCATGGCCGTCCAGGGCAGCGGGTTCCTGAGCGCCTATTCCGTGTTCCGCAGCTCCGTTCCGCGCTTCCAGGAAGAGGACGGAAAATACAAGTTCCTGACGGGGAACGAATCCATCGCGGACATGATGGTTTCCCCCGTGCGCTTCGACCACCTCAAGAAACCGTCCAGCTTCATTCCCCTGGGACTGCTGGCGGGCGGGGCCGCCTACCTGGTGACGGACTACCGGTCTTCCCATCGCGGCTCCGATTGGACCTTTTCCGCGGACGACCTGCTTTTCTCCTGGCCCTTGGGCTACAACGCGGGCCTTACGGAAGAAGCTGTATTCCGCGGCTGGCTGCTGCCGGTGGCTTATCAATACACGGGGGAAAGGTGGTGGCTCGCCAACGGCGCCCAGGCCCTGTTGTTCGGCGCCGTCCATTACAGTTCGGACAACCCCTTTCCCTGGCCCCAGGCCCTGCTGGGATATTACTTCGGCTATTTGACCCACAAGAACGGGTGGACGCTCTCGGAATCCATCTTCGTGCACTCCTGGTGGGATACCATCCTCTTCACCGCCCAGGCCTTGACCACGCGTTGGGTCCCAAGCGGCTCCACCGCGTTCCGTTTCGATATTCCGCTGCCCCTCTGAAGCGGACCACGCGACCCGGGGAAGGGAAATTCCTATACTTATAAGGCATGGATGACAAATCCGTTGGGACGGCAACCGCCGCTCCGACGCCTCCGGAAAGCCTGGAGCCCAAGCGTATCGCCGGCCGCGTATGGGTCCTCATCAAGATGGGGACTTTCGCCGCGACCCTGGTATGCCTGTTCATGGAGCGCCCCCTGGTGGCCACCATTTTCCTGTCGGCCTCCCTGATCATGGGATTCTGGGCCTCTTTCAAGCTCGAGCATGAAGATATCGAGCGCCCGCTGGCCTTGTTCTGGTTGGAGCTGGGGGAAAAACTGCTCGGCAACCTGATCTTCCTGGTGCTGTTCCTGCGCCTGTTGTGGGATCCCAACGAACCCTTCCCCACCATGCTGTGCGCGGGCCTGGTCACGATCACCCTGAGGAACATCTTCTACCTCATCTTCTCCATCGCCCTGCTCAAAGAGCATCGGGAACTGCCCTTGAAGACCATCTGGGGAAAGCTCACCACCCTGGCCATGAACGTCACCATGGTCCTGTACGTGTGGAACTCCGAGCACTGGTCCGGCATCATGATGGTCTCCACCATCCTGATGATCATCGCCACCAGCATCGGCTACCTGTATTTCTATTACCGGGACGTGGAGTCGCGCAAGCCCGTGTCCCTGGCCACCCAGGTCACCTTCAGCCGCATCCTGCTGGCTCCCGTGTTCATCTGGGTCTTCTTCTACGACAACAACCTGGTCTACCAGGACAATCACCTGACCTTCAAGATCCTGGCGGCCCTGCTCGCCATCTTCTTCGTGGCCAGCGACGGCCTGGACGGCTACCTGGCGCGCAAGCGCGGGGAAGTGAGCCAACTGGGCAAATACCTGGATCCCTACTCCGACAAGATCTCCAACATGGGCATCTTCCTGTGCTTCCTGGCTTCCGGATATGCGGCCGTGTGGATGGTGGCCGTCATCTTCTTCCGGGAATCCACCGTGGAAACCCTGCGCACCCTGGCCGCCGCCTCCGGCGTGACCATCGACGCGCGTCGGAGCGGCAAATGGAAAACCGGCTTGCAGGGAACCGCCATCATCACCATCCTGGTGCTGGAAATCGTGGACACCCTGTTGCGCCGGTTCTACCCCCACCTCCCCTATTGGCCGGACATCTGGGCCTATATCCCCTATTCCCTCATGACCTTCGTTACCCTGTTCACCCTGCTCTCGGGCGTGGACTACTTCGTCGCGAACAAGAAGGTGCTCAAGAAGTACTTCTAGGGCGCCTCGGGCAAACGGCGGGGCGATTTGCCGGCGCTTCCCAGGGGGCGTAGCCAGCGGTTGGGTCCTGGTCGCGGGGTCCGGCGCGAACGGCGCTGGGCGATGCTTGGCGGCCGATTGACGACCTTGAGATGGGAATGCCCGTGCATCCAGTGTTTGTCTTCTGCCGGGCGCACGGGCTTTCGACACTTCGAATTCACTTCTCACCTCAAGGTCGTCGGCCGCTTGTAATGCGCCGGACCCCGCGCCCAGGACCCAACCGCCCCTGCGGCCCAGGGAAGCTTAAGCCCACGACCCGTTCGTGAGTCCTCGAACGAAACTTCGTACGTCTTGATCACTTGGGCGC
This sequence comes from Fibrobacterota bacterium, assembly GCA_028287505.1. Lineage (GTDB taxonomy): Bacteria > Fibrobacterota > Fibrobacteria > UBA11236 > UBA11236 > Chersky-265. The sequence goes on from JAQBPN010000002.1 coordinate 7,382, forward strand.
GGCGGGAACTGGTCTAAACATGTTATCTATACCCAGATACGATAAATCCAAAAGAAATCGCAAAACCCATTTTTGGAACCATTATTGGCCATATTAGGCTCTAAAATCGCAACTTAATGTTATCCATATTCTTATCCTTCATTGACTTTTCGGGCAAATGGCGGCATCTTTAAGGAAAAGAGGAATGGCCGTTCATGGATGCGAAACCTGCGCCGGAAGAAGAGTCCGGGCCCCCGAATATCTACCGCTACGACGACTTCCGGATTTTCCTGAAGGACGTTTTCCAATATCGGAAGGATCAGGACGGGGAGTATTCCTACCGGAAGTTCGCCAAGGACGCCGGCATCGCCAATCCCGGATATCTGCTCGACGTCATCGTGGGCAAGCGCACCTTGAGCGAAAACGCGGTGAAGAAAACGGCCGTCGCTTTCGAACTCAACGAGGCCGAGACGGAATTCTTCCGCTTGCTGGTGGACTTCGGGCAGTCCAAGAAGGACGGCAAGCGCCAGGAGATCTACCAGGACATCCTCTACCGCCGCAACCGCAGCCGCTTCGCGCGCTTGAGCCCTTCCCTGGTCAAGTACTACCAGGACTTCCACTATCCCCTGGTGTACAGCGCCCTGCACGCCTTCGACTTCCGCGGCGATTACGAAAGCTTCGGCGGCGTGTTCGATCCGCCCATCGCGCCCGGCGCCTTGAAAAAATACATCCGGGAATTGTGCGAATGGGAACTGGTGAAGCAGGGCCCGGACGGGCGCTACACCGTGACGGAGGCTTTCGTGGAGCCGCCGGGAACCATGGGCGCGCTGGTGCGCCGCCTCAACCGGGAATGGATCCTGCAGGCCGCGGAATCCCTCTTCCGCCACTCTCCGGAAGAACGGCACGTCTCCACCCTGCTGCTTTCCGTGAGCGAAGAAACCCGCAAGCTGCTGCGGGAACAGGTGGAGACTTTCCGCCGCCAGGTGCTGGACCTGGTGGCCAAGGACAAAGGCACGCCTTCCGGGCTGATGCAACTGAGCCTGCAGTACTTTCCCAAAACCAAAAAGCGGAAATAGCCTTATGCGCATCCCCATTCTCCGAAACCTGATCCCGTTCTTCCTGGCGGCGGCCGGCCTTTCCGGATGCATCTTTTCCACCAGCGAAAAGGTCGCCCAGGGTGGGGCGCAGGATTTCCCCAACACGGTGGCTTTGGGCAAAGCGGCCTCCCAGCATATCTCCGACAATTCGGAATGGGATCAATTCTCCGTGATTCCCTCCAGCCTCCCCACCTTCGCGAGCGCGGAATCCCTGGTGGTGGCTCCGGAAAGCCTGGGCCAGGCCAAACCCAAGGTCGCCGCCTCGCAATCCGCCGGCGGCGCGGGCGCCGCGGGTTCCGCCAAGACGGGCGCCGGTTCCGGGACCAAGGCGCTTTCGGACACCGTGTTCTGGGATCTCTCCGATACCGCGACCTTGAAGGTGGCGCGCCGCATCCATCAACAGGAAACGGTCTTCAAAATCAAAGGCGATACCCTCACCTACCGCTGGGACGACAAGGCCAATGACAACATCATCGGCAATGAATTGCTCCTGGAGTCCAAGGGTGCGGACCTCTGGAAGGCCACGGAGCGCCGGCAGGCCTATCGCTATCTCAACACGGATTCGGCGGGAGGATTCGATCGCGCCATATTCTTCGAGCGGACTCCCGCCATCCTGCCCGCGGGGTTCAAGGTCAAGGTCCTGGTCACGACGCCGGGGCCGGACGGGGATTTCGGTTTGGCGGGCAATGCCGCCGCCGCGGGCGACAACCGTCCCGCCTATTACGCCTATGCCCGCACCCGCACCAATGCGGGCGGCCCGGCCGATACCGTGGAATCCTTCGACATCACCGATGTGGACGGCGACGGAACCCTGTGGGGGGCGGGAGATTCCGGCGTGGTGGATTTCCGCCAGCAGGTTCCCAACCCGGTCCTGCGCCCATCGGTGGTGATGATTGTCCAGAAAATGCGCGCGGTACTCTTCAAGCAGGAGCAGAAGACCTACCCCATCTCCTTCAAGGAAACCCGCGACGAGAACGACGGCAAGAAGGTGGTGTTCTCGGTGAAGGGCACGCGCGACGGCGCGGACTCCACCTTCGCGGCGGGCGATACCGTGGTGGTGGGCGTGAACGTGTTCTATCCCGCGGACTCCCGCCTGGTGGAGAAACACACGCGTTACAAGGTGGTCCTGTCCGGAGAGCCCAAAAAGTATTCGGACAACAAGCTCATCAAATACACCCTGGAAGCCACCTGGATGAAGGATTCCCTGGTCACCACCAAGCTCGTCTTCACGCCGGACAACCCGGTCCCCTCCAAGGAGCTTTCCATCACCGGGGACCTGGAGCTGAGCGCCAGCTTCGCCAACGGCCATGCCGGAGAAGCGGCGGGCCGCTTCGAAAACAAGCTCATCGACGTGATCCTCACCGATAAGGCCCCTGACGGCATCCTGCACCGCTTCCACGTCAAATGGGACGCGGCCGGCAATGTGGTGAAGCAGGAGCACTCGGATTGAGGAATTCCCGGAAAGCCGGCCTCTTTGGAAAGCCCCCGCTCCGGGGGCTTTTTTTTTTGCGCTTTTTTTTGAAACAGCAGCCCCTGATTCGTTATCACTATCTCCAGAGGTCGCTTGGCCATCCCCCTGGAAGGAGGTCAAAATCACCTTTATCGTTATCTTTTATTCGTAGACTTATTCTTAAGATCTCCGCCATAAATGCCTTTATTTTATCAATTTAGCCTATTTATAAGGAACAAGTGTTATCAAGTCCATCAAAACCTATTGTACTCGGTTCCGTTATCGGATACATTGTAGATGACACCAGAACAAAAGGGCCGACAGAAAGCCCGCGAAAGGATGGATACCATGAAGCATTACAAACTCACCCTCAGCCTGCAGACCTTGGCCCTTGCCGGAGCCGCCTCCCTGCTCCTCACCGGCTGTCTCACCAACAAGGAGAACGACTCCTTCGCCAGCGACGGCCAAAGCGCCTACATGGCTTCGGAAGTGGATCAGATGGGCCAGGTCTACGACCAGATCTCTCCCGACGCCGCGGCCAAGACTTCCGCCTTCGGCGGCTTCACCATCACCGGCGAGAAGGTGATCGAGCCCTTCAAGTACGACTCCAGCTGCACCTGCTTCATCCGCCATGCCACCTATAGCAACATCGAAGGCTTCGAACGCGACCGCCTGGACTCGGTGACCTTACTGGATTCCACCGGCGCCACCATGAACGTGTTCAACAAGGCCGTGGTCTCCAAGATCATCCACAAGCGCAACGTGGTGAAGACCAAGGGATCGCGGGAAGCGGATATCCGCTTCGACATCACCGTGGACATCAAGACGGATGCGGGCGTGCGCAAGGGCGAGTGGAACGGCACCATGACCGGTTCCTATAACAACCAGGAGTTCAAGAGCGGGACCATCACCAAGGTGGTGCGCGTCTGGGAAGACGGCCGCTTCCATTTCCCCGAGTCCGGCACCGTGGAAATCGATCGCCCGGTCTTCCACTTCCTGGTCGAGTTCCTGGGCGACAGCGCAGGCTCGAGGAGCCTGACGGCCAAGGTGACCATCACCAACAAGGTGAACAACAAGATCCACATCCTCTGGGTGGACAAGGATTACAACGAAACGGAGCCGGTGGAAGCGCCCTGAGGATGAGGACGGCCTGGAGGCCGTCCTTTAGAAGTTCGCTGCGCGAACTTCAGGGAGAGGAGCCTCAAGGAAACCATTGAGGATTGAAAAACAAAACCCCCGGGAGAATCTCCCGGGGGTTTTTTCATTCCTGATATGCGCGTGATTCAGCGATGAATGGATTCGGCGGGAATGGTCATTGCCCGGACCCGCTTTCCCGCCAAGTCGAAGAGGTTGCCCTCATCGGAGACGACGGCGCGGCCGGAAATGGGGAAACCATCGTTGACCCGGAATCCGGCTTTACGGGATCCCGATTTGCCGGAAACGCGGATGCCGACGGAGCCGAGGCCGATTTTCGCGACGTTGTTCGTCGCCACTCCGGCGAAGGTGCTGAAAAAACCGCCCGCATAGACCTCGTTGTTGTAGACGGCCATGGCGTTGGGAACCCGGGTCCCGATGGTATCGCCCAAGCGGGAAAGGCTGGTTCCATTGTAAGCGCCGACGTAGTTGGCTCCTTTTTCCACGTAGACGGCCAGGAGTTGGCCGGCCGCAGGGAAAAGACCGGTGATGGTTTTCTTTTCGGGATCCGACACGGACACTTCGGCGGCCGGTTCCGAAAACGAAGTCCCGTCGAATTTGACGAGGGTGTGGTAGGTCGTGATCGGATCGACGGCCGGCCCTTTCTTGAAATACCCCGACAAATACAATTCGCCGTTGAAGACCTTGGCGCTTAGGGGCTGGAACAGGGAATAGCCGGACGTGTCCAGGGTATCGCGGCGGCTACCGTCATAGACGGTAATGATGGATTGGGAGATCAGATAGGCTTTGTTATTGATGATTCCGGCGAAGGTGCCGCCGCCCGCCTTGGAGAACTTATGGGTCGCCTCGTTCCACCGGACCAGGCTGCCGGAATAGACGGCATGGAGCACGTTGTTGAGCTTGAAAATGGCGCTGTAGTTGTTGTTCGTGTTCCAGGCCACGCTATCGTACGCGCTGACACCCCCTCCGAAAGTCGACCATGCGGTTCCGTCGTACATCCGGATTACCTTGGCGGCATCCCCTCCGGTGAACTGGCCGCCGGCATAGAGCGTATCCCCGTCCGCCAGCAGGGCCGTGGCCGAGGGGGAACCGGTCGCGAAATCCGCCCAAGCCGTTCCGTCCCATTGCTGGATGGATTGGTACCTGCCGGCCGCGAGAAGCACGTTCTTATAGGTCGTCATCACGTCCACGGACGCGCTGCCCCCGGTTCCCACTCCTTCGCCTACGGCGGTCCAATTCTGGGCCTGGACGGCGATGGCAATGGCCGCGGAAAAGATCATGGCCTTGGCCATCGTACGCTTGAAATTCATGTTTGGTTTCCTGTAGCTGGAGAAGGCGGAAAGGCGGCCGATATCCCGGTCGGGAATGTGCGAAGACGCGCGCTGCAGGAGCAATGTAGTTCCAATCCTGCCCCGGTAACATCTCCGGTACGGTATTGGGTTTTTTGCGAGTGGAGTGAAGAGCGAGGAGCGAGGCCTTCGGCGGCTACAGTGATTTTCTGGCCAGGATGGAAACGACCGGGCCCTTCAGGTATTTGTCACCCAGGGGGAAGTTCACGTTGATGTGCTGGACCACTTTCTGGGTGGACTTGCTGCGGCCCAGGCGCAGCCCCAGGCCCAGGGAATAATGCAGATCGGCGGGATCGAAATCCCGCCAGGCGGGAAAGGTATTGCCTGCGGTCACGTACGCGGCGAAGGCGGGCACCATGGTGAGAAGCTCGAACTCCGGGAACAAGCGCTGCTCGGCCGTGGCCAGGAAGCGGGCCTGCCCCGCGTAGTAGAAGCTGGGATAGCCGGCCAGACCGTTGATCTCGCCCAAGGTCAATTGCTGGCTGAGGGGCGTGGCGAACAGACCGCTCCAGGAGGCCGTCAACCAGGTGGAGGTGAGCGGATGTTCGCGCCAAGCAGACTCCCACAGCGCATCCGCACGACCGTCGGCCAAATCCCCGGAGGGGGAAAGGAAGGACTGCCAGGATGCGCTCCCGTTCACGTAGACGGCGTCCATGGGAAAGGCCGTGAACTGGGCTTCCTGGGACAGGCGGAAATCGGAATCGCCGGCGCCGAGCCATTCCTGGTTTAGCGCGGCCTTGGAAGTGAGCCGCCAGCCCGTTTCCACGGATTCGTTCCACTTGAGATTTCGGAAGTTGCGCGCTGTGCGGAATCCATACCGGTACAGGCCCACGGCGCCGCCGATCAGGGCGTCGGTGCGCTGCTCGGGAGCCGCCGCGGAGGCGGGCAGAGGGGCGAAGGGCAACAGGGCGCTATCGGCCCGGCCCAGGCCGCCGATATTGTAATGGTCCTTGAACTGGAAGGTGGGACCCGCGTTGAGCTTCAGGTCGGAGCCGAAGGATCGCGTGGCCGAAGCGTTGATTTCCTGCGTGGCGACGCGGTTGAAAATCCGAAGCAGATGGGCCGCTCCGGCGCTGTCCTTCGCCAAATCCGGGGGCAGGGCGTCCAGATGGTTGGCATCGAAATAGATCCGCTCGGAAACCTCTTTGGCCGCAAGCCCCACCGAGAACGCGTACCTGTCCGTCCGCGACAGGAGCGGCTTTCCAATCGAGAACAGCAGGGAATCCCCGTCGGAGAGCCAGGCCGCATAGGCCGTCACCTGGAGTTTTTGCGGCGTGAGATTGTTGTTGCTGGCAACGATTTCGCGGATATCCCGCTCCAACGTATGCCGTACCGCGGCGCCCACCTTGGTGCCCGTGCCTACCAGGTTGGATTCGAAGAGGCCCGCCGACCACAGCCATTCGCTTTGCCGGATCCGATCCCAGCGCAACAGGTAGAAATCGGGAGGGTTGAGGTTCTGGGCCGAAATGCCGATCGCGGGGACCAGGGTCCACTGATCGAAAGTCGTCACCAGCACATCGCATTCCCCGCCTTCCCCGGGCTGCACGGAGAGGATCGCGTCGGACAGGAATTCCTCCGTGCGCAGGATCCGTTCGGTCTCCGCAAGCCTGTCCTTGGTGATCACCTCGCCCTCGCGGAACAAGAGGCGGCGGCGGATGGTGGATTCCCTGGATACGATATGCAGATCGTTGCCCAGGTTGAACAGCTTGCGATCCAGGGTGGTGTGGATCACCGATCCTTCGAAGGCATCTTTGCGGTCGAACCGGAGGTCGCGGACGCGCGCCTGGAAATCCTCGGGAAGATCCTTCGCGGCGATGAATCCCTCCGGCGGTTGGAACAACCGGCTGGCGGCGGAAGCGGGCGCGGCATGCAGGAAAAGGATCGGGAGCAGGGCGGCTAGGCGGCGGAGGGCGATGAGGATCATGATAAGGACTCCCTGGATGGGAGGGTTAAAGGCTCTTCTTGGCCCGGATGCTGAAACCGTATTTGATTTTGTCCCAGACGGATCCGCCCTGGAACTCTTTGTCCAAGGGGAAACTGAAGTTGACGTGGTTGACCACTTTCTGGACGGACTTGCTGGCCCCCAGCCTCAGCCCGAACCCCACCGAATAATGCAGGTCATGCAGGTCCATTTGGGAATAGCTTGGAAAGGTGTTTCCGGCGTTGGCGAACACGGCGAAGGCGGGCACCAGGGTCCCCGCTTCGAAGCTGGGGAAGAGCCTCTGCTCGGCCTCGAACAGGATGCGGGCCTGGCCGGCATAGTAGAAGTTGGGATATCCGTTTAGCCCGTTGTCCTCGCCCAGCAGCAACTGCTGGCTCTGCTCGGATGCGAACAGATTGCTCCAGGAAACGGACAGGAAGGAAGAGGTGATGGGAACCGGCTTCCATTGCATGGACCCGGCGGCATTGGCGCTGCCGTCGTCGAACCTGCCGTCCCCGGCCACGAAATACCGCATGGTCGCGTTGGAATTGAAAAAGACCGCGTCCCACCAGGCATTGTTGTACACAGCGGAATGGCTGAGGAGGAAATTGTTGTTGGTCGCCCCCATCCACGCCTGGTTCTGGGCCACCTTGGTGGAAAGCCGCCAACCCGTCTCCAAAGTCTCGCTCCACTTCAGGTTGTTGAAGTTCTGCACCGTCTTATAGGCATACTGGTACATGCTGAAATTCGCGCCCAGCAGGTAATCCATGCGTTCGTCCGGAAACTTAGCGCTCTGTTCCAGGGGAAGGGCCTTCAAGAGATCGGCTTCCCGGGTGAAAGTGCCCAGCGATCCGTCATTGTAACGATCGTGGCGGTTGAAGGTCGGGCTCACGTTGAACTTGGTCTTGTATCCGTAGGAACGCGTGACGCTCAAGTCCAGGTCGTGGGTCGCCACGCGCGAGAATTGCACCAGCGGATGGGCCACGCCGGCTTTCGCGTCGGCGAGGGAATCCGGAAGCTCCTTCAACCGATTGGCGTCGAAGTAGACGTATTCGGAGAACTCGACGGCGGACAGCGTGGCGGTGAAGCCGTATTCGCTGGTGCGGGACTCCAGGGGCTTGGAGAGGGAGCCGAGCACGGAATAGCCGTCGGAGAGCCAGGCCGTGTGGGCGGTCAGATGCAGGCGCTTGTCCGTCAGGGCGTTGTTGTTGTAGTCGAGCCAACGGGTATCGCGGAATTGATCATGCCCGACGAAGAATCCCAGCCGTTGTCCCGTGCCCAGGAGATTGCTCTCGACGGGACCGACCCAATAGATCCATTCGCCGCCCAGGCGCTGGAGGCTGAAACCCGGCACCGTGGTCCACTGATCGTAGGTGGTCACCTTCACGTGCACGGTCCCGTCCTGCCAGGGCAGCACTTCGATGATGGCGTCGGCCAGAAACTCTTCTTGCCGCAGGGTCTTTTCCGTTTCCAGCAGCGTCCCCTTGGTCACGATATCGCCTTCGCGGAAAAGCAGGCGGCGACGGATGGTTCCCGGACGCGATTCGATGTGCAGTTTGTTCCCGAGTTCGAAAAGGCGGCTCTCCGCCTCGCTGTGCGACGTACTGCCTTCGAAGGCATCCTTGGTGTCCAGTTGGATGGAGCGCACCTTGGCGGAGAAATTCTCCGGCAAATCCTTGGCGCGGACGAAACCTTCCGAAGGTTGGAAAAACCGATCCGCCTGGGCCCGCACGGAAAGCGGGAAAAGGACCCCGGACAGGAACAGAAACGCGGCTGGGAACGCGCGCCGCAACGCGCGGAAGCAAGAGCGGGGTTGGCCGGAACGCATCGTTTTCAAGATACAACCTAACCCCGGAAGTCAACAGCCCCGCAACGTCCCGAGAGCAGAAGGGAACGGGCCGGAGAGAAGCGCGCGAAGGCGCATGGAAAGGATCGAAAAGGGGAAGTGGGTCTATAAGCCGGGTTCTGTCTCGGGCGATTGGACAGGGTCCAATCGCTCGGGATGGTCATCCATCTGGGACGGCGGTTACCCGCCGCCTCGAGCGACCTACCCGATGAGCCTTCCGGAGCGGACCGCTCCGGGTCTTTGGGCTTGCGCCCAAATCCTGGTCATCCTATTTGGTCTTGCACCGGATGGGGTTTGCCCTGCCACTCCTGTCGCCAGGAATGCGGTGAGCTCTTACCTCGCCATTTCACCCTTACCGGGGAACGGCCTTGCGGTCGTTCTCCGGCGGTATATTTTCTGTGGCACTTTCCATCCCGTTTCCGGGTCTGGCCGTTAGCCAGCATCCTGTCCTGCGGTGCCCGGACTTTCCTCCAGAAGCCATCGGCGTGAGCCAATCGCCTCCAGCGACCATCCAACCCACTTCCCGCAGATCGGCCGCTCCAAAATAACAAGAGAAGGCCTTCCGCGCGGGAAAGGATCCGTTTATAGCGTTTCCGACCCCGGGACTTCCGACTTTTTCAGCAAGGCCTGGTATTGCTTGTCCTTCTTGAGGGCCTTCTCGAGGGCGTCCCGGCGCTTGCCTTCCCCCGCCAGGCATTGCTTGCCGCGGGCCGTGGCCGTGAAAGCGTCGTCGCAGGCCTTCTCCAGGGCGAACTTCCGCTCGAGCAGGGCCTGGATGGCGGGGTCATTGAGATCGGCGCCGGATTTCTTGGCTTCGGTAAGCTGTTGATCGACTTTCGCGCCGGTGGAATCGTTGTTCCGGCATTGTTTGAGATATTGGGACTTCTCCCGATCGCAAGCGCGGATGTCCTTTTTCTCGGCCTCGCTGAGGATGCGGCGGGTGATGACGCGCTTCAGGGAATCCAGGCTGTTGAGCACGGAGGGATCCTGGGGCGGTTGCGGGGGTTGGGCGTGGGTCAGCAGGGGGAAGGCAAGAGTGCAGAGAAGGAGGGCAAAGGTGGAGAGAAACTTTGGAGGGTTGTCGTGTGCATTTCGTCGGGCGTCGGGCGTCGGGCGTCGGGCGTTAAGAAAAGAGAGGAGAGAAAACCGGGCTCTGATGCCGTTCTGTG
>JAQBPN010000032.1 GCA_028287505.1 Fibrobacterota bacterium
AGATTTCCACGAAGTCGGCCTTGCGGTCCAGGCCCGCCTGAATGATGCGTTCCGCCTTGATTTTGTCCATTTTTTTCCCGGGATATTATTAAGAATTATAACAAAATCGGGATCCCGAAGCCCGTCCCGCGTAGCCTGGCATCCTTTTTGCCAATACCTCCGTCATGAGCCTGAAAATCGATAAACATTGGGGATTTCCCATGGGTAACCGCATGATCGCCACGCTTCTGACCATCGCAGGGATCAACCTTTGCGCGGCCCAGCAGGTAAAACCATTTGAGAACACGGACCTGCCCGGTTGGGGGCAGGTGACCGCGGTGGCCAAAGCCTCCGGTCCCGACGGCGCCAGGCTGATCGGCACCTGGAACGGACGCATCTACCGTTCCACCGACGGAGGGGCTTCCTGGCGGAACGGTATGGGAGGCGGAGGCGCGCCGGTGCGGGCCTTTTTCGAGTTGGCGGATGGAACGCTGCTGGCGGGCGCCGGCATCATCATCGACGGGGTCTGGGATTGTTTCGCTTTCAGCTGCGGCAACCCTTATGCAGGCGGCGGCATCTTCCTCTCCCCGGACAAAGGCCTGACCTGGACCCGGGTCCGGGAAGAAGGTGCGACGGCTTTCGCCGTCCGCGCGGGCCGTGTGTATGGCGCCACCCCTGGAGGCATCGTGTTCTCTTCCGATCAAGGGAAGACCTGGTCGGCGGTTCCGTATGAACCCGCGGGCACGAACATGGGAACCAACGCCCGTTCCCTGGTTTGGTTGGGCGATAGGCTGCTCACCATCTCCCGATACGATCCTACTTATTCCGCGACCCTCCGCGGGGATACCCTGCATTTCGAATCGCCCCCTCTTTTCGACCGGTACCAGCGGGTCTTCTATGCGGCGCCGTGGTTGTATGTTTCCTCGCGCGTTACGGGGGCCGGCGCCGGCATGGATACCCTGAAGCGGAGCAACGATGGCGGGAAGACTTGGACGCTCCTGGCGAATCGGTATTTCCCCATTTTGGCCAAAGGCCCGCTCGGACTGTACGGGATCACGGATGAAGGATTCTTCTCCAGCGCCGATGGACGCGTCTGGAACCCGCTTGCGCCGCGCCTCGGAGGGACGTCAAATACCATAGAAGCATTCCTGCCGGAAAAGGATTCGCTCTATCTGGGCGGAAGCTTTCCCAACGGTCTCGGCGTTTATCCCATCGCCGCCGGGTCCTGGACCATGCCCAACCAGGGCTTTCACGATCAAGCCACCGTGGACGTGGAGCTCGTGGACGGGCGGCTATTCGCGGCGGACGGCGTAAACGGGATGTTGTTCCGGGACCCGGGGGCGGCCTCCGAATGGAACCGGATCAGCGCGCTGACCGCCGGCACCCAACTGGTTTCCTGGAAGGGTCGTCTCTTCGCAATCGGCAATTACGGAGTGTCCGAAAACACTCCCGCCGATCCGACCTTCTGGAGGCCTATCGCCGGAGTCGGCGGCGGTCCCATGGTTCCATCCCGGGATTGGCTCGCCGTATTCAATTTCGATCGCTTGAAAATGTTCGTCTGCAAAGAGACCGTCCCCGCGGTCTGCGATTCGGCGGCCATGACCGGATTTCCCGGCCCCAAGATCAATTACTTCACGGGGGGAAGGCGTTACGATAAATTTTCGGGAATGGCCGTTTCCGGAGATACCGTCCTCATCGCTTTGGACTCGATGCGCATTTCCACGGATCGAGGCGGGCATTGGACGGACCTGGGTCCGGAGCCCGGAGGGGTTTCTTTCCTTACCGCCGAGGCCGGGGTATTCTGGCTGGGCGGCGCGGACGGCCTGTTCCGTCTGAACGCGGCCAAACGGATCTGGGAGCCGGTCGCATTCGAAGGAGGCCGGGGCAAACCCAAAGCGATGGTGTTCCGTCCCGGCGGGGACGCCTTGGTAGCCACGGACGACGGCGTGTATCTAAAGGGCCGCTGGGAATCCAAGTGGACGGACCTCAGCGCCGGCCTGGAAGACCGGGACGTGCAATCCATGGCCGTGGAGGGAAACCGGCTTGCGGTGGGACTGGCGAACGGAGGCGTGTGGATGCGGGATCTGGAACCGGTATCCGGGCTGCTCGCCCGGGCCGGCGGGCCATCGACAGCCTACAGGTATCGTGTCGGCTACGGTATTTTCCGGGATGCGAAGGATGTGTGGAGGCGGGTTGACGGCAAAAGCCTGAAGCGTTTCTGAGCGGTCTATTTGTCGCCGGGAAAAAGCAGATCGAGTTTGTCGGAGACCTGCTCGCCGTGCATCAGGTCCGGCATCACGTCCGGCACGCCGTTGTTCTTCACGTCCTTGAGGGCCGCGCCCAGCTTGGCCTTGGCCTGGCCGGCTATCATCTTCACAAGCCCCAGGTTGGTGCGGTCGTCGAAGATGAGCACCATGATCACGTCCTCGTCGACGAGGGAGATATGGATGTTCTCCTTCTCGCCCTGATGGAACATGACCGAGAATTCCGTTTCCCCGATCAGGGTGGCGATGGCCTTGGTGGACGCGAAGCTGCCTGCCGCCAGGGCCGCCAGGCTGGTGACGTTGATGTTCGGGCTGAACCCCACCTGGGAGATGAGGTTGCCGTCCTTGTTGATCAACAGGACGTATGCCGAAGCGGATTCGGTGATGAGGTGCGAAAGGATCTTGTTGATCCTGTCGATGTCCTCTTTGTACAAGACGAAATCACCCATGCCTATTTCTCTTTTTTGAAGAGCCCATCGAAGAAGCCTTTTTTCTTCTCGTTGGGATGGGGGAGTTTTTTCGTCTTGAAGGAATCGTCCTTGGCCATGTCCTCGTAAGTGGTCACGATGCCGCTGTTGTCCTCCATGCCGCCCAGGGAACGGCCCTGAGGAGGCATGTCTCCGTCGCCCTGCGACGGCGTGTTGGGAACCTGCAGGCTGGGATATGGAGGACCGCCTTTTCCGGGAGGGGTCTGAAACGCCGAGCCGGGCGAAGGCGGAGCGCCCATGGGATTGGGCATGGGAGTGAATCCCGCTCCGGGTCCGGGGCCGCCGAAGCCGCCGGGCGATCCGTACCCGCCTTGGCCGGGAGGAGTGTGGGGCGCGCCGAAGCCGCCGGGAGCATTCCCGAAGCCGCCGGATTGGCCGAAGCCGGCTCCTGGATTGGCGGGGCCGCCTTGCAATGGGTTCTGGGCTCCGGGAGGATTTCCGGGAGATCCCGGATACGCAGCGGGAAATCCGCCGCCCATCGGGGGCATCGGTTTGTTCTGACCGAACCCGGGAGGCGCGCCTACGCCTCCTCCAAAGGGATTGTTCATGGGCGGACCCATTCCAGGTATGCCTTGGGGCGGATTGGGAGCGCCCGCGGGCGAACCGCCCGGTTTGGACCCGGTGAAGGTTTCCACGAAAGGCGAAACCGGGATTCCCGGAGGCGCATTGAATCCGGGATTGCCCATCTGCTGGGGCATGCCTGGACCTTGTCCGGGAGAGCCCATGGGCGACTTCGGATCCGGCGGAAAGCCGGGTTTGTTCTGGGAAAAAGGAAATGCCGCCGGACCGCCGCCGGGAGGGGAAAATGGATTCTGGCCGCCGCCCATGCCGAAGCCGGGTTGCGGAGCGCCGAAGCCGCTGGGGGCCGGACCCGTGATAGGCGCCGGCTGCTGGCCCGCTCCCTGAAAGCCCGGAGCATTGGGAAGTCCGGAAGGATTTCCGCCGAAAGGATTGGCCGGCGCGGCGGGAAAGCCTGCCTGCGGCGAAGGTGGGAAACCCTGGTTTCCGAAACCTGCGGGAGCGGGGCTGCCGAAACCGCCGGGAGGCCCGCTGAAACCTGACGGTGACTGGGGCACGTTCAAGGGTGCGCGCGGGGCCGCCGCGGGACCGGGGCGGGCCGGAAAAGGTTGCGCTGCCGGCGCCTGACCGGGAGCATTGCCGAAGCCGCCGGAAAAAGGTTGCGCAGCGGGTTTGGCCGGAGGCTGGCCGAAGGCCGGTTGCGCCGGCTTGGGGGCGGCCGGGGCGGCTCCGCCCGTTGCGGGCGCGGCACCCGGAGCATCGGGACGGGTGGGACGGCGCGTGCCTTGGAAGCCCGCATACTTGGCGTTGAACTTGTCGATGACGGATTTGCCGATGGCCTTCAGCGTGGTGAAGACGCCCACGCCCGTGGCGGCGACGGCTTCGTAGTAAGGGAGCTTGTGCTTGTTGACCAGGGAGTTGAGCTGCTCTATCGGGTACACGTTCGGCAGGTCGCGCTTGTTGTATTGCAGGACCAGCGGGATGTTCTCGATGGAGTGGCCGTACTCGCGCAGATTCTCCTGAAGATTGGCGAAGCTTTCCAGGTTCTCCTGAAGCTTATCGACTTGGGAGTCCACGACGAACACCACGCCGTCCACGCCGCGCAGCACCAGCTTGCGGGTGGCATTGTAATAGACCTGGCCCGGCACGGTGTACAACTGGAACTTGGTGTTGAACCCCTTGATGGAACCCAGATCCAAGGGCAGGAAGTCGAAGAACAGAGTACGATCGGTTTCCGTGGCGAGCGACACCATCTCGCTCTTGTCCTTATCCGGGATCTTGCGATGGATGATTTGCAGGTTGGTCGTCTTCCCGCTCAGACCGGGACCGTAATACACGATCTTGCAGCTGATTTCCCTGGTTGCGTAATTGATGGATGCCACGGGATTTTCCTTGGTTACTTGATTAAAGGGCTCACTTGCGCGATTTCTACCCTGATTAATCCGGTATTGGCCTGGCTGTCCGCCAGCACGACCAGATACCCCAGTTCAATGACTTGCACGAAAAACTTGCCTTCGCTGGCCTCGATCATGGTTTGCATGAGGAAGCCGGCGCGGGCGTTGGAAACGATCTTATTCGCCACCTGCTGCACCGAAACGATCAAGGCGCTGATGAAGTCGGAGGGGACCGGCGTCCGGAAGTGGGAAACAATCTCAATCCCATCCGGACTGACGATACTGGAGCCCTTAACGCCCTTGATCTGATTTATCCTCTCCAATATAGTTAACATCTAATTCAACCCCGTAGATAGCCGCGTGCATGCAACAGTCGGGCGATGGCCTGCGCCCCACGTTCAATCCGGAATTTGAACAACTCATAGCTGCCCCGGGTTCCCGTAACCACAAGAAAGAATAGATTCGATAGCTCTAGATTGATAGTCAAATGAAAGCGATTTTCAGTAAAGGTCACCACATGATCCAAGGGACCCAGCCCCAGCATGGCGCACCTGTCCAAGGACTCCAGGAAACCCGCCTGGAAATACGGCGCTTCGATGAACAGGCTCTCATGGGTGTCCTCCCCGAACCCCACCACCAGGCCTTCGCGATTGTACAGCACGGCCCCGTTGATTCCGTTCACCAGGCTCAGGTAACCCAGACAACCGTCCAGGTCCCGCGACTCCACCAACTTGTTGATATGGACGGGTCCGGACTCGATCTTACTCATTGGGCGCGTACTCCGGGGGACGCGGGGCGGACGAGGAAGCGGATCCCGAAGCGGGGGCCTTGGCCGTTTGTTTGCGGAAAGTGTTCTCCGCACGCACGATGCTCAAGAGGGATTGGTTGATGTTGCCCGTCACCAGGGCCATATTCTCGGCGCCCGAATGGAAGGACGTCACCGTCAGGTTCTGAAAGGAAAAGCAGATTTTGTGGATGGCGCCGCTTTCCAGGGCCGAGCAGGCGTCCTGGACGGAGGCGGGAAACTCCTGGGGCAGCATGGCCACCAAGGGTTCGAGTTCCGGATTGCGGAACGCCGATTTCAGCTTGCCCTTTTCGGCATTCCAGACTATCAGCGCCTGGGTATTCTGATCGTTCGCCAGGGTCTGGTAGATGCCCACGTCCCCGTCCGGGATACCGCCCGCTGGAGCCGGTGCCGGTTTGACGGAGGATGGGGCGGAACGGATGCCGACAGCGGGGGCCAGGGGGGGAGCAGCCTTGGCGGCCAAGGGATCCGGACTCCGGACTTCGAGGAGGCCGGCAAGGGGCGTATCATTGTTTTCCTGCGGGTCCGGAATGGGGGCGCCAAAGGCCGCGGCATACGCGGCCGCGGACGCCGCCTGCGCGTTGCCGAAAGCGGAATCGGAAACGACCGGAGGCGAATCCAGATCCGGGGCCTGCATGCTGCCGGATTCGGTAGCGATGGATTCGGGTTGCGGCCGGGTCTTGGCCCATTCGATCCATTCATGATGGATGCAGCATTCAAGCAGGGAGAGCGCCACCAGATCGTTGGGATGCTGGTTGACGCGGGGAACCAGGCGCTTCTTGACCGTGGAGAACTCGCCGGTCTCGATGCCGATCTGGGCCTGCAGGTAGAAAACCATATCCTTGAAACGCGAGGCCTGCTTGGCCTCCAGGCTGTGCAGCACGTGGACGGCCAGGTCGTACTTCTTCTGCCGGATAAGCAGGCATGCATACGCCAGGGTGCTCGAACTCTGGATGAAACTCTGGCAAATGACGTCGTCGGCCAGGACGGCCGCCGCGGATTTGACTTCATGCAGGGTTTCATTGCTCATGGCGGATTACTTCAGAACGAATGCCTTCTCGCCCGTTTTGTGATAGAAAAGGATCCCGCCGTCCGAGATCTCCCGGGCGCTGAAAACGCCTTCCTCGATCAAAGGATCCAGGCTTTTGGGAAGACTGTCTTTCCGGGCGGCATGATCGATCAAGAAAGCCTCCATATTATCCCTTGTCATGGCATGGGAAATCGCGGCTTCATAGTCGTCCGGATCCTGCCATTCGGCGCCGGTCTGCTGGACCGCGCCCACCATCCAGATAGAAAACAACCGCACCGCCGTCGCGAAAACCAGGAACAGAACGGCGATTCCCAGCACCATGGCCGTCTTGCGATCCTTTTCGGATTGCGGATCGGCTTGGATGGGAGCCTCGTGCTCCTCGCTCGCCGCCATGACCGGGGCGATAAATCCGCCGTGCCATAAATTTACCATGCATTCCGAAAGCCGGAAAGAGCCAAAAGGCACCAGCTTGGAGATTTGCAGGACGGTCTTGCGGGCGTCCACCAGCCCCAGGACCAACCGATCCCAGCTCAGGGACTCCCCATCGAAGGGCCTCCCGGTGGGCCGGAAGACCATCTTCGGGTCCGGC
Source organism: Fibrobacterota bacterium (assembly GCA_028287505.1). GTDB lineage: Bacteria > Fibrobacterota > Fibrobacteria > UBA11236 > UBA11236 > Chersky-265. The sequence continues at coordinate 7,069 of JAQBPN010000032.1, forward strand.
AGGGCCTCCCGCAGGCGGGGCCATTCGTCGATGCGGCGCATCCCCTCCATACAGGCGAACTCGGTGGAAATGTTGAGCTGGGCCATGGCCTGGGCCTTGGAACCGGTCCCGAACTCGTAGCGGCCGTTCATCCAGCCGAACAGCTCGCAAACCATGTCTTCGGTGATGATTTGCAGCCATTCCTTGCGATCGTCCTCGCTCAGATGCCCTTTGGCCGCCAAGGTGGTGAGCAAGGTACGGTCCATATCCCTGGAAATCGCCTCCAGATCGACCATTTCCTGCTTGGTCACCCGCCCGGTCTCGATGAGGATTTCCTTGATTTTGCTTTCGGGCGTCTCGCCGTTGACGCGCACCCCGGTCAGGTTTCCCGAGGCGATGAAGAGTTCCGCCTTTTCCCTTCCTTCGGAAAGGACAAGTACGCCCGACTTGCGCTGTTGCAGGAGCAGTTGCAGCACGTCCGCCAGGGAAAAATCCTTGAGATCGCCGGACAGGATCATCGCACCGCCTCCCGTTCCTGATAGGACGGCGAAGGCATCACGCTGCCGATATCCATGGGAGTGCGCAATTGCTTCAGGTTGAAAGAGGCGTAAAGCGCGGCCAAAGGCAGGCAGGGAAGCCACCGCAAGGGACCCAGGACGAAGGAAGGGTATTCCATCACCATGTGGTTGCAGGCCCAGAGCGCGCCGATCAGCAGGGATGTCGTCAACGGCCAGAAGAAGCGTCCGCCCCCCCGCCCCAGGTAAAGATGGCCCATGCCGGGAAACAGGGAGTTGAAGGTGGAGGCCGTGCGCACGGTGAAGAGGGCGGAGCGATTGCGGAGGCGGGACACCAATTCCAGGCGGATGCGGTTCTCGTGGACTCCCGCCACGGTCTTGAAACAGTTCTGGCAATGGACCCCTTTGCGGCAGGTGCGGCACATGATGCGGCCGCAGATCTTGCACTCGAACAGATCCCAGCCGTGGGTATTCCGGGAGTAATGCCGGAAGCGGAAGAAGAGGGCAAGGGAAGCGGCTATCACGGCGGCCAGCACCCAGGAGCCCTGGATGTCCAGGATGCCCGCATGCACGGTCACCCCCAGGAAGTCCAGATCCAGGAGCGATCGCCAGGAAGCCCACCAGGCTTGTCCGGTGCGGAGCATGGGATCCATGGATTTGCGCGTAGCGGGATAGACGGGAAAATTCTCGTCATTGTCCTTGAGCCACTGGGTGACCCACTGCGCATCCAGATCCGCGGCCTGATCCAGGAATCTCTTGTGCTTGGTGGAGTTGTTGTTGTACAGCTCGGCCTGGCTTGAGTTGAACCAGGTCTCCACCATCTTCGGGGCTTCCAGGCGCGCCTTTTCGAAGGCGCCGACCGCCTTGGAGTATTCGAAGGTGGCCATGTCCAGGTTGCCTATGTTGAGCAGAGCGTAAGCGTTTCCGGGATCGATGCGAGCGGCTTCGCGCCCGAATTCGGCGGCCCTCAGGTAATTTCCCTGCTTCTTGTATTGCAGGGACAGGGCCAGCGAGCGGAAGACCGAGTCCTCGTGGCTGTGGGACGGAAAGGAAAGGGAGCGATCGGCGAGCGGCCGCTCATAGCCGCGCGACCAAGCCAAGTGATAAAGGTTCACGCCGAAGCGCGGGTCCATATGGCGTCCCAGATCGCGTTCCATCGTCACCAGGAACGGCACCAAGGCGATGCCCATTATGACCACTTTCAGCACCGATTTTTCTTCCGAGGTGCAATGCTTCCAAAGGAGCATTGCGCCAAGGAGACCGAGCAGGACGTAACCCGCCCCGCCCACGGCCAGGCTCAACGGCACCAGGGCGATCGCCAGGTAGCGGACGCGCAGCTCCACCGCATGCGGCATCTTTTCCGCCCAAGGATGGGCCATGCGCGGGTAGTGGCGGGCGAACAGGATGAGCAGGCCCAGCGCCCCGAAGATGCCCATGCCCATCCGGATGCAGCGGGACAGGTTGATGAGGAACAGGCTCTGCACGTCGTAGTAACGCAACAGCCTGAGCGTTTCCCCCAGGGAGGTCCACACCAGCCCCAGATCCCAGCCGAAGAAGGAATGTTCCTGGAAATGCAAAGTCAGATTCTGATAGGGCACCCAAGGGCAGAGCGGATCCAGCCTGCCCGCGAACTCCATGCCCTGGCGGGCCACCTGGAAGCGGCCCTGACGGATGGTTTCGCGCACTTTCCACAACTCGAGCTTGGCCAGATCGGGAACGCGCGTGTAACCCTTCTCCAGCATGGTCCGGTGCACTTCCATCTGCCAGGAATGGGCGCGCTGGTACATGCCCACCTGGCCCAGGATGCGCGCCAACTCGTAGTTGAGCCCCAGGTTTCCCTTGGCCTGCTTGGCCGCGGCCGCTAGATCCTGTTCTCCTGCTCCCGGCCTGGATTTCTCCGCCGCCAGCCCCAGGGCGAAGTTCGTCCACATGGTGGCGAGCGCCGATTGCGAAGGGCTTCCCTGAACGGGCGTGGTCGCCGCCGCTTCCGCGTTGGCGATGGGAGTCGCCAAGGGGCGCAGTTGCGCCATCAGGGACATCCTCTCGCCTTCCGAGGTCGCGTTGTCGAACAGCTTCTGGGACAGGGGGAACCGCTTTTGGAATTCCCACCGCGAGACCACCGCTTCGCGAAGCGACTCCATCACCGCCGGTTGCGCGCGCAAGGGGGCCACGGCGGCCAACGCGGCGAGGACGACGATCTTCAGGCGCTTATTCAAGGCGGTACTCCATCCCCCGGGAAAAAATCGGATAAACCGTGTATCCGCACGCACTTGCGTCATGTCTGGGCCTTCAGCCCGTACTTCTCTATCTTCCTATAAAGAGTGGATATATCCAACCCCAGAATCTTGGCCGCAGTGGGCTTATGCCAATGGTTTTGGGAAAGCACCCAGTAAATCCAGGCTTTCTCGATGTCATTCAGGGTAGGCACCATGCCGGTTTCCGGCATAACCGACGCGCTTTCCGGTCCCCACCCGCCCAATACGCCGGTCTCCGCCGTGGGAGAAGCGGAAGGCCCCGCGCCGGGAGCCGCCGGGACTTTCAAGTCCAGTTCCAGGGTTTCGATGGTTTCCCGGGTGCTGAACGCAATGGCCCGCTCCACCGCGTTCTCCAATTGCCGCACATTGCCCGGCCAGGCGTAACCCTCGATCATGGCCAGCGCCCCGGGCGTGAAGGACTTCCTGCCATGGGCCTTCCGCTGCAGGAAATGGTTGGCCAGCAAGGCGGCATCCTCGCCGCGCTCGGACAAAGCCGGGGTGTAGATGCGCAGGACGTTGAGCCGGTAATACAGATCCTCGCGGAAACGGCCCTGGGCCACGGCCTCTTCCAGGTTCACGTTGGTGGCGGCCAGCAGCCGCACATCGATGCGCGAAGACGCGGTGCCCCCCACGGGAGTGATTTCGCGCTCCTGGATCACGCGCAGAAGTTTGACCTGGGTGCGCATCGGCATCTCGCCAATCTCGTCCAGGAACACCGTGCCCCCTTCGGCCACGGCGAAGAGGCCTTCCTTGTCCAGGTGCGCGGAAGTGAACGCTCCTTTGACGTGGCCGAACAGTTCGGACTCGAGGAGGTTTTCCGAAAGGGCGGAGCAATTGACCACCACGAAGGACTTGTGCGCGCGCAGGGATTTCTGATGGATGAGCTTGGCCACCAGCTCTTTGCCGGTTCCGCTCTCGCCGGTGATGAGCACGGTGCTTTCCGAAACGGCGATGGCATCGATCCGATCGCGGAGCTGCCGGACCGCGGGGGATTGGCCCACCAGTTCCACGCCCTGCCGCCGGATGAAATTCTTCAGTTCGCGGTTCTCTTCCTCCAGCACCCGCGTGGAGACGGCCTTCTCCACCACCTTGCCCAGGAATACCATCTCGAACGGCTTGGAGATGAAATCGAAGGCGCCCAGCTTCACCGCCTCCACGGCCTTCTCCACCGTGCCGTAGGCGGTCATGACCACCACGGGCAGGCGCGGATACTTTTCCATCAGGGCTTTCACAACGGTGAGGCCGGACTCGGGACCCAGGGTCAGATCCACCATGGCCATCAGCGGCTCGGGACCTTCCATGCGCTTCAAGGCCCCGGCCACATTATGGGCCGAGACGGGGGCATAGCCTTTTTTTTCGAAGAATACCTCGAGAAGCCCGCAAAGGGAAACCTCGTCATCGACGATGAGGACCGGCGGTTTCATATGCAGGCTATTATCGCACTTTAAGAGCGCGCTGTCTCCCTTGGGAAGGCCCCCGGGGACTGAAACAATTGGTAAAGCGGGTTGAGCGGGGTCCGGAAAAGGTCAAAGGGGACGGGATTCGGCGTGACCGATCCCTACCCTGAACCCTATGCCGGGAAAAGGCCGGAAAGGCCTATTTCTTGGAGGCGATAAGCGCGTGGATCTTGCGCTTGTAGTTGCTGACGGTATTCTTGGTGATGCCGGCGCGGTTGCGACGGGCAGCCTTGTCCAACATGGAGAAAAACCCGGGCAGTTCGGCCAGGATGGTTTCCTTCTTGTCGGCAGCGCGGATCTTCTTCAGGCTGGTTTTGATGGCGGAACGGACCGCGCGGTTGGCAAGGCGGGCCTTTTCCGAGGTGATGACCCTTTTGATAGCTGACTTATGATTTGGCAAACGAGCCTCCGGTAACTTTTATAATCGGCTGAGAAATTTATCAATAATGGACGGTTTTTCCAACTCCCCTAGTGAAATGGGGTTAACCGGCGCCTCAACCGGGGTAAAACCACATTGGAACATGGAAAAGCGCAAAAATCGGGAAGATCAGGGGTTTCCAGATGTGGAACCACAGGGAGAGCAGTCCATGGCCCTGGCTGAAAACCTCAAAAGCCATAACCAGGACCAGAGGGATGACTCCCAGTTGGGACATTCTGGCTTCATAAACATCCGCGGCCCGGTCCGACAGGAAGGCCGTGACGATTTTGGACCCGTCCAAGGGCGCGATGGGCAGCAGGTTGAAGATGGCCAAGCCGAAGTTCACCAGAATGAAACTGGTGAGCAAGGTGAACCAACCGGTTCCATAGAGTATTGAGGCCAGGAAAAAGTAGAGGATGCAGCCGACCACGCCCAGGACCAGGTTGGACAGAGGCCCCGCGAATGCCACCAAAGGCAGCCCTGAACGGGGGTTGCGGATGTTCCGGGAGTCCACCGGCACGGGCTTGGCCCAGCCGAGCGGCATGTTGCTGAAAATCATCAGGGAACCCAGGGGATCCATGTGGACCAGAGGATTCAGGGAAAGGCGGCCCATGCGCTTGGCGGTATCGTCGCCCAACCGGTAAGCGGCCCAGGCGTGGGCGGCCTCGTGGAAGGTGAGGGACACGGTCAAAACGAAGAACCGGAGCAATAGGTCTGGCAAGTGCTCTAACATGGGAGGATAAATTACAAAACTGGGCCGCTTTCGCGATTGCGGGCCCTCCGGAAGCCATTATTATTAGGGTCGTAACGCGGGGGACCACTTGCCTTTTCGATTGCACGGGGCCGCGGCCCCTGGCGGGAATTTCCGGATGCGCCCGGGCGCCGCGCTGCTCACCCTGGGGTTGGCGGCCATGGGCCCGGTCCATGCCCAGAGCGGATGCGGGGAGGGCGCGGGGCCGGAAATCTCCGTGACCAACCTTTCCCGGAACGAGACGGTCGGATACGAACTCCTGCTGATCAAGGGTGACTTGGCGGTTACTGCCGAAAAGGTCTACCTGGATCTCGACGGCATCCCGCCCGGCTTCCCGGGTTCGCCCTCCGTGGAACCGGACGAATCCGCGGCGGCGAAACCCGTGCGGGAATGGCCCGCCGGCGGAGGCCACTTCAAGGCATTGGTGCAACTGGCCAAAGGGCCGAACCACATCGTGCTCTCCGCCGAAGGGCACAGGACGACTTGTCTGGACGTCAATTACAGTCCCAATCCCTCCCGCAACACCATCCGCCTGGTCTTCGTGCTTTCCAAGGACGGGATGGAAGGTCCCGGCGTGATTCCGGCCGCTCCCGGGGACATTTCCGATCTGATCAGCGCCAAGAAACGCCTGGCCTTCGGGGCCCTGCTGATGGAAACGGCCATGGCCGAACTGCTCCACGACGCGGGCAGGCCCCGCCGCACGGTGAGCTTCAAGCGGGATTCCCGGGGACACGTGGAGGTTACGGTCTTCCACAGCGCCCGCAGCGAGGATTCCCTGCGCGCCAAGACCGCGGACCAACTCTGGGAAGTGTTCCATCGCGAATTGGATTCCGCCTACCAGGACGGCCGGACCAAGTTCCTGTCCATGCTGGGCGGCTTCGGATCGGGCGCGCTGGGCGGAGGCAACCAGGCCATGTTCGGCACCGCCACCCTGTACAGCTGGGCCCAGGGGCTGGACGAACTCACCTCCCGTTTTTCCGATCCGCGCAAGCCCGGCGACTTCAACCTCGTGGACGAATCCGCCTTCCGGAATTCCTTCTGGTCCAATTACAGCACCGGCATAGGCGCGACCCTGCACGAACTGGGGCACGCCCTGGGCCTTCCCCACTCCGGAGACGGCGACGATATCATGGAACGGGGCTTCGATCGGTTCAACCGCATCTTCATGATCCGCGAGGACGATCAGCTCATCACGGACCAGGCCGCGCACTACGGCCCGTCCAGCGCCGACCTGCTCCTCAACAATGCCTGGGTGCTGCCGGCCGCGCCCGCGGGCCTCGCCGCCCGGGAAGCCCGGGTAGACTATCGATTGGGACGCGCGGGAAACCGGCTGGCCCTGTCCATGCCGGGACCCGGGACGGTAAGCCTGGAATTGTACTCCCCCTCGGGAGCCAAAGCCGCCACCGTATTCCGGGGCGTCCTGGCCCGGGGAGAGCATTTCTTCGCGCTGCCCAGGCTGGCGCCCGGAATCTACTTCTGCGCCGCGAGAGCGGACGGAAGAACGGACCGCAACGGGGGAACCGCCCTCGCTCGCATCCTCATCCCCTAGCCGCGCAGGCCTTCACGCCCTCGCCGCGGGCGAAGGGATGGCGGCTATCCTTCGCCTTGGAACTGCCTGAACCAGGCCAGCCCGGAGTACCGGGGCAGTAACATGGGGATGACCTCTCCCAAAAGGTACAGGGAGCCGCAGGCGACCACCAGGTCGAACCCTCCGTCCGGGTCCGATCCCGCGGCGGTCGCGCCGGGGGATGAGGCAACTTGGGACGGGGGAAGCTGAAGCAGCCTTTGCAACGCCGCCGCCTCAAGCGGAAAAGGCTCCAAGCCTTCACGCTCATGCGGGTCCAAAGCCGCCTGCAATTCGGCATAAGTCAGGGCCCGCGGGAATTTCCCCTCCAGGGAAAGGAAGAGCACCCGGGAGGCGAACCCTTTGACGCTGCGGTAGACGGCGGCGAAATCCTTGTCGCGCATGACCGAGAACAGGGCCAGGATGCGGCGGCCCGGGAACTCCCGGCGCAAGTAAGCCTCCAAGGCCGCGATGCCTCCGGGATTGTGGGCGCCGTCCAAGAGCAGCGGCGCCATGCCCGGCTCCTCCAGCAACTGGGTGCGGCCGGGAACCCGGGAACCGGCCAAGGCCGGGACCAGCAGGTCCGGGGAGGGCAAAGGCCCTTTGAGGAAGGTCTCCATGGCGATCAGGGACAAGGCCAGGTTCTCCCGCTGGTGGGTTTCCAAGCGCAGGGAGGCAGGTAACCGATAGGTAGCGTATCTCCCGTGGAACTCCAGGACGGATCCTTCCGCCTTCCAGGGATAATCGCCCATGGCCAGCACCGGACTGCCCGCCGCCAGGGCCTTGGTCCGCAGCTCGGCCAGCAGATGCGGCCGGCCTTCCTGCACCACCATGGGCACGCCGGGTTTGAGGATGGCGATCTTCTCGCGCCAGATTTCCTCCACGGTGCCGCCCAGGATGGACGTGTGATCCAGGGAGATGGAGGTCACGGCGGTCAGGACGGGAAGCACGGCATTGGTCGCGTCCAGGCGGCCTCCCAGGCCGGTTTCCAAAACCACTGCCTCGCAGCCGCGCGCGCGGAAATAATCCAGGGCCATGGCGGTGACGCATTCGAAGTAGGTGGCGTTCAATTCCAGGATCGGGCCCATGGCCTTTCGCAGCCAATCCACGATCCAGGCGGTCGGAACCGGCTCCCCGTCCACCAGGATGCGCTCCCGGAAACTGACCAGGTGGGGGGAAGTATACAGTCCCACGCGCGAAAATCCGGAGACCCGCAGCATGGCGGCCAGGTTGGCGCAGACGCTGCCTTTGCCGTTGGTTCCCGCCACGTGCAGGAAGGTCATGCCCGCATCGGGACGGCCCAGGCGATCCAGAAGGGCGTTGATGGTCTCAAGGCCGAGCTTGATGGAGAATTGGTTGCGCCGGAACAGGAAGTCCAGGCAGTCCCGGTAGGTCACCGGAAGGGGCGGGGCGGGATCGGAAGCGGTCATGGGCCGTCGTCCCGGCGAAAGCTCAGTGGAGGTGCGTGAGCACCGTGGCCAGGGTGTCCTTGAGCTCCTTGCGCGGGACGATCATGTCCAGCATGCCCTTCTCGAGCAGGAACTCGGCCCTCTGGAATCCGGGCGGCAGGTTCTGGCGGATGGTTTCCCGGATCACCCGTTCACCCGCGAACCCGATCAGGGCTCCCGGTTCCGCGATGTTGATGTCCCCGAGCATGGCGAAGCTGGCTGTGACGCCGCCGGTGGTGGGGTTGGTCATCACGGAAATGTAGGGGATGCCCGCTTTGTGCAACTGGGCGATGATGGCCGAGGTCTTGCCCATCTGCATCAGCGAGAGCGAGCCCTCCTGCATACGCGCGCCGCCGGAAGCGGCCACCACGATGGAAGGGATTTTCAGCTGCAGGCCGCGCTTGAGCACGCGGGCGATTTTCTCGCCCTCGACCGAGCCCATGGATCCGCCGATGAAGCGGAAATCCATCACGGCCAGACTGACCTTGATGCCCTTGATCTCGCCCATGCCGGCCACCACTCCCGAATGGGCGCCGGTGTTCTTTTCGGCATCGTGCAGGCTGTCCTTGTATTTCTTCTTGGCCGTGAACTTGAGGGGATCCGTGGACCGGAGGCCCGTGTCCATGACCTGCCAGCTGCCCTCGTCGGTGAGGAGCTTCACATAGTCGTTGGCGCCGATCCGGAAATGGAAGCCGCAGTGCTCGCACACATACTTATTGGCGGCCAATTCCTTACGGTAGAGAATCTCCTTGCATCCGTCGCACTTCACCCAGAGGTCGACAGGAGTGTCCCTCTTGATGAGCGTGCCGATGCCGGATTTAGCTTTGCGGAACCATTCCATTACGTCGCTTACCGGTCCTTGAAAAACAAGAGGGGATCCAAGATAACCAAAGCGAAAAATCCCGTCACCCGATGCGGAAAACGGCGAACTTGGGGCGATTTCGAAGGGTCAGGCGGCGTTCAGGTCGCCATCGACACGCGCCAGTAGATGTAGTCGCTCCAGGACTGATGAGGCGTTTTGAAGCTCAATTTGTTTACCAGGTTCCTGGGGGCCGCCTTGGTGAGCTTGGGCGCGTAAGGTTCCTGAAGCATGTTCAGCTCGCCCTTTTTCCAGCGCTTGTTGCCCTTGCGGTTGTTGCATGTCATGCACGCGGCCACCACGTTCTCCCAACTGGTGCCGCCTCCGTGGCTGCGCGGGATCACGTGGTCGATGGTGAAGCTGGCCATGGTCACCTTCACCCCGCAATAGACGCAGCGGCCCTTGTCGCGGGCGTAGATGTTCTTGCGGTTGAAGGGAAGGAAGTTGGTGAAGTTGCGCGGCATCACGCGCATGTCCAGGCATTGGATGATGGAGGGAATGCGCATCGAGAAGCGCGGGGATCTGACGATGTGATCTTCGTACTCGGCGATCACGACCGCCCTGCCCAGGGACCAAAGGGTAATAGCCTTCTTCCACGAGACGATGTCCATGGGAATACCGGCCATATTGAGAGCCAACGCTTCAATCATGGAGAGATCCTTGCACATGCCGGACACCGGACGGCGAAGCGCCGTCATCGCATTGTTTCGCAATGCGCAGCTTCGTTCGGCAACTCGAAGACTTCGGCATAGGGAACCGGATTCCGCGAATCCGACTGCCTGCGCCGATCCGTCGCCCCCATCCACCCGATTCCGGGGGCTTGGGCACGAATACGGGCGTCTTCCCCTCTTATTCTACTAAACTCCCGGGCCCAAGGCACCCGTAAAATCGGGGCTTCCAGCCCTCCAAGAGTCAAAAGACCTGCTATTTTTTGGGATGATTTATGGCAATGAGAGGAACAGGGACCATGCCCAAAGCCGCCCACCACCGGGGCTGGAGGGAAGCCGCGCTGGCCGCCCTGCTGCTGCTAAGTTTTTTCATGCCATGGCTTTACTCCATGGGACACCCCGTGGCGGCCCACCAGATCCGGGAACGGCTGGCCGGTCCCCACCGGCTGATCTCCACCTTCATTTCGGGCTCCCGAGTGTCCCGGGATTATCGTTTGTCCATCTTCCTGTACGCCGTCCCCTTCTGCGCCGGCCTGGTCCTTGCGCTGGTCGCGGCGGGGAAGTATCGACCCTGGATGGGGGCCTTGGCCGGGGGCGTGGCTTTGATCGCGGTCTATTTCCTGCGCGGGGAAGTGGCTGGTTTTCCCTTCCACCGTCTGGCCGCGGGAGCCTACCTGGCCATGGCCGCGGGGATCGGATTGGCCGTCTCGCCTTTGCTCAGATTGGGATCTCGCTTCCAGACATCGCGGGGAAACCGGGCCGGAAAATAATGCGGCCGCCGGTCGGTGGTACCAGCGGCCGCGGAGGTTCGCCACAGCTGGTGGGTGCCGGGCGAACGGGATCAAAGCCGATCCAGGGGAAAATGGGTATCAGGCCCCGGTGTATCCTCCAGGGTAGACTGAATCTAGGCTCAAGGGGCAAGACTATCGTGTACTCTTTGGGCATGGATTTGTACAAAATGAGTGAAAGCCCGGGGGAGGCCCGTCAGGCGCGGGTCAGGGAGAGCAGGCCGCGCAAGGGTTGGCCGGCGCCGCGATAGGCCGCATACAGGGAACATAGGACGCCCACGAACAGGGAAGCCCCCGCGCAGACCAGGAATATCCCCAGGTCCGGGATCCAGGGCACCTGCCAGACCACCAGGTTGATGATCCACGCGGCCGCCAGGCTCAGGAAATAACCCGTCAGCCCGGCCATCAGACAGAAGCCCGCGTAATGAGCCAGGAAAAGCCGCGCCAATCGGCTGCGCGGTTCGCCCAGGGCGCGCAGCAACAGGATGGTTCGCTGGTTTTCCGAAACCAGCGCATCCACCACCAGCCATAGGATGGCCAGGCCGATCAGAAGCGCGAAGCCGGACAGGAACCGCACCAGCCAGGTCAGCTTGCCCAGGGTCTCCACGGTTTTGCCGATCACGTCCTTGAGGTTCAGGATGGTGACATTCGGGAATGCTTCGCTCACCCGGTTCTGGATGTCCTCCGCCTGGTCCGGGGGAATCTGCTTGATGGTGCCGAGAAAACTCTTGGGCGCCTCTTCCAGGGCCCCCGGCTGGAACAACACGAAGAAGTTGGGCTGGAACGAGGCCCAGCGCACCTGCCGCAGGCTGGTGACCTTGCCTTCCACTTCCACTCCCTGCACGTCGAAGGCCAGCAGGTCTCCCAACCTGATCTTCAGGCGCTTGGCGAAATCCTTCTCCATGCTGATCTCGGGAACCGCTCCCTCCGCAGCGCGTCCCTTCCACCACTTTCCCGCGATCAGGGTCTCCGCATCGGACATGCTGTCCCGATAGCTGAGGTTGAACCCCCGGTTGCGGAACTGCTGGCGATTGCGCTCCTCCAAAGTAACCGCCTTGCGGTTACCGCCCCCCGCCGGTTTTCCGGCCTCTTCCCGCTTGAAGGGCACGCCGTTCACCTTTTCCAGGCGCGCGCGCACCATGGGCGAAGGCTGGGCCAGCGTCTGCCCGCGGCTCTTGATCAGGGCCTGCAACCCCTGCAACTGTTCCTCCTGGATGTCGAAAAGGAAAAGCTGGGGAATCACGCGTCCCTTGGGAACGCTTATTTCGTTGAGGATCAGATCCTGCAATTGCGGCACCAGGCAGGAGGTGAAGGCGACGAAACCCAGGGCCGCGAAGGCCAGCAGGGACTTCTCCCTGCCCCAGCGGATCGATCCCAGCACGATGCGGAGGGCGTATCCCATGCGGGACCGTAACATCCACAATACCTTGAACGCCGACCAGCCCAGGGCCCCCAACAGCAGGAAGGCGCCTCCCATGGCCCCCACCGACAAGGCGCTCAGCAGCCAGGACCGGCTGTCCGCCATGGCCAGCGCGTAGAAGAACGCGCCCTGGGCCAGGAACAGGGCGATGCGGGGAAGCACTCCCAGGGGAGCGGTTTCCAACGGCTTGATCAAGGTGGCGGGCGGGATCCGCCCCAATCCCGCGAACCCGGTGAAGCCGAACAGGAGCGACGTGCATACCGCCAGGCCCAGGCCGATGAAGAACGTGCTCAGGGGCAGGTTGGAGGGAATATCGATGTTGTACAGCTTATGCAGGAGCAACGGCAGCCCTATGCTCCAGAGGCGCGCCAGGGCCATGCCCGACACGGCCGCCAGCGTGGAAAGGAAAAGATTCTGCGCCACGTAGATGCCCACGATGCGCCGGCGGGCCGCGCCCAGGGTGGTCAGCACCGCCACGGTTTTCCGCTCCCCCACCAAGTGGTGCCGGAAAAAGAAAGCGGCGCCCACCGCGGAGAGCAGGAAGGCGGACAGGCTCAGCATCTTCAGAAATGCCGTCACCATGTGGAAGCTGCGGCTCAGATCGGATCCGGAATCCGTATAGACGGAAACGTCCACCTCCGGATCGGAGAGGGCCGCGTCCAGGCTGTCCCGCAGGGTTCCCGGGTCAATCGCCTCCGGCAGCATGAAGTACCGGTAGCGGAAAATCCGGCTGCCCTTGCGATCCAGGCCGGTGGCGGGCATGTCCGCCAAGGGGATGTAGACGCGGCTGCCCATCTCCCAGAAATCGAAGTTGCCGCCGGGCCGGGTCTTGTATTCGTCCTTGATGACGAAGCTTTTGGCGCCCAGGCTCACGGTGTCGCCCACGCGCGCTTTCATTGCGGCCAACAGCTCGCGCGGAACCAGGATTTCACCGCTGCGGAAATCCTCCATGCGGCCGAACCACCCGCCGCGGGACGCGCCTGCGAAGGTGAATCCGCCCACCAGGGGATAGCCGGGAGAGATGGCCTTGACCTGCACCAAGCGGCTGGCGGCCATGGCTTTATCGGCGGCCTGGGCCCTGACCGCGGGCGCCCTTGCGGCCCCGATTGCTCCAGTGGGAGCGGCCCCCGGCCCGGCTTCGGTTTCCGGAGTAACACCCAAGCTACTGGCCGTGTCCGGACCCCGGCCGGGAAGCGCCTGGCCGGCCGGCCCCATCCGCAACATGGACAGGAACCCCCACACTTCCGCGGATTTGGATGCCGCGGGAACCAACCTGGAGATATGGGCCTCTTCCGCCGCCGTGAACGGGCGCCGCGCATGCACGCGCAGATCCGCTTCCAGCAGTTCCTTGGACTTGACGCGGATTTCTTCCTGGAAATTCTTGGCCAGGCCGTTCACCACCAGGAATACGGAAAGCCCCAGGGCATAGATGGAAACGAAGGAAATCCAGGCCCCCCGTTTATGCTTGAGGAGGCGGAGGAAAAGCGGCATGGGCATGGATGGCGGCGGAGCGCTCAGACCTTTACTTGAAACGGCCGAGATGCAGGGTGAGGATGCGCGAGCAGCGGGCGGCCAACTCCTGATTGTGGGTGACCACCACGGCGGTGAGGCCTTGCTCGGCGATCAGGGAGAAAATCAGCGACTCCACCTCTTCGGCCGTGGACTCGTCCAGATTGCCGGTGGGTTCATCGGCGAAGAGCACGCGCGGATCCGTGGCCAGGGCCCGGGCTATGGCCACCCGTTGTTGTTCGCCCCCGGAGAGCTGATGCGGATAGTGCTGGGCGCGGGGCGAAAGCCCCACCCGGTCCAGCAGGGCATCGGCCTTGGCTCCGGGATTCCTGACACGTTGTATCTCCAAGGGCAGGGTCACGTTTTCCCGCGCGGTGAGGGACGGGACCAGGTGGTACTCCTGGAAGATGATGCCCATGGACTTGCCGCGCAGGCGGGCCAGCCCATCCACACCCAGGTTGCTCAGGTCTTGTTGCTCGAATAGGACCTGGCCTTCATCGGGAAGCTCCAGACCCGCCAACAGGCTCAGCAAGGTGGTCTTGCCGCTGCCGGACTGGCCCAGGATGGCCACGCTCTCCCCGGCCGCGACAACCATGTCCAGGCCGTGCAACACACGGGTGGCCCCGTAGGTTTTGGAAAGGTTTCGGGCCGTCAGTATAGCAGTCAATCGGATCCCTGGAAAGCGCCGGCGAACGCCCCTTAAAATACAAAACCCCGGCGCGTTTCCGCGTCGGGGTTCGGTAGTGTCACGAAAGCCCGAGGAACTCAGGCTGCGGCAACGCTCGGAGAGGGACTACGCGTTGGCGTAAGCCGGCGACTTCGAGCCCGTCGATGTTTTCGCATCCGCTTTTCTTTTCTTGACCCAGAAAAGCAAAACCGTAAACAGAACGACCAAAAGGGCCGGAAAAATAACCATGGTGCCCAAAGTCGCCTGGCCGGCGACCAATTCCAGATTGTCACCGGTCAATCCTTTGGCAGCCGCGGCGGCTTTATCGGAATCGATCCAGGCACCGATAATGGGCTGGAAAATGGAGGAGGAGAACATTCCCACCGCTCCGATTACCGACATGCCCAAGGCTCCGCTTTTGGGAATCTTGTCGGCGATGAATCCGATCATGTTAGGCCAGAAATAGGCGATTCCAAGGGCATAAATCATAGCGGCCACATAGGCCATGCCGCCGGTCTGGGTGTGCAGCAGGTAGACGCCGATGGTGCCGAGAATGGCCGAACCGAGCAACACGCCCGTCTGATCGAATTTCCCGACCATGTTGCCGCCGAAAAAGCGGGCCACGGCCATCAAACCGGTTACCAATGCCAGAATCAACATGGGTTGCGCTCCGCTCTTGGACAGAATCAGGCCGACCCATTGCTGCGGTCCGAATTCCGAGATTGCGGTCATGGCCATGCAGACGAACATGAAAATGAACAGCGGCGAAACCATCGCCTTGAGGTTGGATGCCAAGGAGCTGGCTTCCGACTTCGATTTCGGAAAGGTTTGTCCGAAAAAGAGCGCCGCATAGGCGAGGGTGGGAAGCAGGATGACCGCGATTTGGGCTTGCCATGCGAGGTGGGCGTCAGTCATGAATTTGGACACCAGGGCCCCGATGACGATTCCGCCTGGGAACCACATATGGAAACGGTTCATCTTTTTGCTCATTTCAACGCCTTCATAGGCATCGGCAATCATGGGATTGCAAGCGGCTTCGGTGCAACCGTTACCCAATCCGATCAAGAAGGTGGAGATGAGCAGGCCCAGATAGCTGGAGGCGAAGAGGGTCAATAAGATTCCAAGGGTATGCGCCAGAAAGGCGAACTGCATGATTTTTTTGGGACCGACCGTATGGTAAACCAGGCCGCCAACCAACATGGACAGAGGAAAACCCAGAAACCACATGCTATTGATAAAGCCCAATTGCTGAGCCGTAAAACTCAGCTCTTTCCCGAGCTGCGCAAGAATGCCTGCACGAATGCTGAAAGAGAAGGCCGTGGTAATCAGGGCAAAACAGCTTGCGTAAAAGAGCCTGTTTTTATTTTCCATGTTGGATTCCTTCACTGGGTGAGATTGGACGGGTAAATGTACTGCAAAACACATTTTTCATCTATGGAAGCCGCAGAGAATAAGTGAATTGATTGTATTTCCAGATTCCGCGAGGGTGCAAATGCCCCGAATTTAAAGGAATCGCGAAGACGGTTAAATTTCTTGTACAAATTCAGCGCCACAAATCGTTTCGATTTTATTTCCGTGAAATGCGTAACGAGAGATGGAAATACCGTGCCAAAGATGGAGTTTTCGGCTAGGGGAGAGAAAAAACGGCCTTACCCGGGAGCGGGTTTCCCGGTCGCGCCGGACAGCAAGGGCTGGAAGAATCGGAACAGGTTTTCCGCGATGCGCTCATGCCCACGCTCATTGGGGTGGATGCCATCGGCCTGGTTCATTCCCGGTTCCCCCGCCACGCCTTCGAGCAGGAATTTCACGATGGGCACCTTGTACTTGGCCGCAAGCTCGGGGTAGATTTTCTCGAACGCACCGGCGTATTCGGCTCCATAATTGGGCGGCACCTTGAGGCCTGCCAGGACCACCTGCCAATGCTTGCTTTGGCAGAAGAGCAGGGCCGCTTCCACGTTCTTGCGCGTTTCCTCAACCTTCACGCCCCGCAACCCGTCGTTGGAGCCCAACGCCAGGAGCACCAGATCCGGTTTGGCCTTCTCGTACCATTTCAAACGCCGCAGGCCGCTGGCCGAAGTGCTCCCGCTGGACCCGCCATTGACCACTTGCACGCCGTCCCGCCACTTCCTGAGCATGCCGTCCAGCTTGGCCGGAAAGGCATCTTCTTTTTCCACTCCCAAACCTTCCGTGAGGCTGTCGCCGAGAATGAGGATTTTGACCGTCCGCTGCGCGGATTGCTGGGCCAGGACCGCGAAAGCGGAAATGAGGAGGGCCGTGAAGGCGGCAATGGGTACTTTACCGTTCGGTAGTCTGGGCATATTGGAGTAACTTGGAGTGGTTCCGGCCCGGCTTGCTTTCATGGCCGAAGGCCGTAATAATATAGGAGGTTCACATGCGGAAGGAGTCCTTTTTGCGCGCTCGATCGAACATGATTTTCGGATTGGCCCTGGCTTTCGGGCTGGCTTACGGTTTTTGCGCCGATGAAAAGAAAGCCCCTGCGGCCACCCCCGTGGGCGAGACCGCCATCAGCGCCCACGCGGACGCCGATTGCGACAAGGCCAAGGCGGATTGCCCGAAAGGATCCGCCGCCTGCGCCAAAGCCCATGCCGGCGATAAGAGCGGCAAGCATGCCGCCGCGGATTGCCCCAAAGGGGCCGACTGTCCCAAGGCCGGCCAATGCGAAAAGCACAAAGCCGGGGAGGCCAAGGCCGTTCCGGAAAAGACCGGCGCGGTCAAGCCCGGCGCCAAGCCCGCGGAGACTGCCAAGCCCGAGTCCCACCCGGGTTGAAACCGTGCGCGCCAGGGTATCTTGAACGTTACCCTGGCGGGCGGTCATCCCGAAGCCCGCCGGGCGATCATCCCAAAGGGCGGCCGGAAAAGTACCAAAGGGTGAATGCGGCCACGGCAATCCGGTACCAGCCGAACCCCTTCAAGGTATGGTTGGCCAGGAAGCGGATGAAGAAGCGGATGGCGAACCAGGCCGAAACTAGGGAGACCACGAATCCCAGGGCGAACAGGGGCGCGTCCGAGGCGTGCAGGAACTCCCGGCTCTTGTAGAGATCGTAGAAGGTGGCCGCGAACATCAGGGGCACGGCGGCCAGGAAGGAATATTCCGCCGTGGTCTTCCGGTCGATGCCCGTCAGCATGCCGCCGATGATGGTGGACCCGGCGCGGGACATGCCGGGCCACAATGCGAAACACTGGAACAGCCCCACCGACAAAGCCTCTTTCCAACCGAGCGAATCGAGCCCGGTCTTTTTGGGCGCGGGCCGGAAGATTTCAACCAGGATGAGGCCGACTCCGCCGACGGCGAGCCCGACCGCCACGGTGATGGGGTTGAAGAGATGTTCCTTGATATAGTGATGCGCCAGTTTTCCCGCCACCAGCGCCGGGAAGGTGGTCAAAGCCAGCAGCCCCAACCCCCGCCATCCGACGAAACCGGGGGCCCCGGCATCCAGGCGATCGCCCGTGCCCGATTTGCCGCCCGCCTCCGCGATGGCGCGGGCATTGGGCGCGCGCCCCGGGATCAAATCCAGGAAGCGCTCGCGATACAGGCCCACCACGGCCAGGATGGCGCCGAGCTGGATGAAGATTTCGAAAGCGTCCGCGCGGGGGCCGGTGAATCCCAGCAGATGCCCGGCGATGATCATGTGGCCGGTGGAAGAGACCGGGATGAATTCGGTCAAACCCTCGATGATGCCGATGATGGTGGCGAGACCGTACAACATGGTGCCTAAGTTAAATAAAAAAGCCATGCTTGGACATGGACCGGCTCAGCCGCGCAAATGGGTTGAAAGCGCTTCCAGTGTGGGGAATATTCCCAGCGATCGGCCCGAAGCGCCATCGAAACATTCCCATGCGGGCGCCCCGTCGCGTCTCTCCGCGGCGATGCGGATGGGCGCATCCTTTTCGGCGATGCCGAAGCCCTCCCGTTCCAGGGCCCGGGCCGTCCAAAGCATCAGGACCGGATCGCCCGACAGGCCGGCCCATTTTTCCGGATGGCCGTGGATCCGGAACTGTCCGGTGGAAGGATCGAAAGCCACGTCGCCTTGATCGAATACGGAACCGACCGCTCCGCGCAGGGCGAGGTCTTCGGGAAGGCCGGTTTGCACCGGCCCGCCGGGAGGAAGCAGCCAGAGCCGATCCGCGGCGCGCATGGCCAGATCCAGATCATGGGTGGACAAAAGCACCGCCCGGCCGCGTTGGCGCGCGAGGTTCCGCAAGCTCCGCATGGTTTCCACCCGGCGGGGCAAATCCAAAAAGGCCGTGGGCTCGTCCAGCAGAAGCAGGGCGGGTTCCTGGGCCAGGGCCCTGGCCAGCATCACCCGCTGCTTCTCGCCGTCGCTGAGCTCGTCGAACAGCCTATCCCGCAATTCCCAGGCGCCCGCCTCCTCCAGCCCGCGGCGCACCGCGGCGCTGTCGCCGGCGAGCATACGACCGCTCCAACCCGTATGGGGATGGCGGCCCAAGGCCG
This sequence comes from Fibrobacterota bacterium, assembly GCA_028287505.1. Classification (GTDB taxonomy): domain Bacteria; phylum Fibrobacterota; class Fibrobacteria; order UBA11236; family UBA11236; genus Chersky-265. The sequence goes on from JAQBPN010000032.1 coordinate 25,841, forward strand.
CCAATGCGTACACGGAAAGGTTGCCCGCCTCGATGCGTTCGGTCAGGACGATGGCGGTTTTGCGGGCGCGGGCCTCCGCGGGGAGCCGGAAGAAATCCTCCCCGTCCACAAGCAGGCGCCCGGACAGCGGGGCCTGCAGTCCGGCCAGGGTCCGCAGCAAGGTGGATTTGCCGGCTCCGTTGGGACCCAACAGGCACACCAACTCGCCGGGACGGAGCTCCAGGTCGATTCCGGAAAGAACCTGCCGGTCCCGGTTCTTTCCACCGGAGCCCCGCGCCGCGCGGTATCCCACGGCCAGGTTTTCCGTGCGCAGGAGCGGGGCCAAGGTCTCTTGCAGGTTACCTCCGGTCATGGCTTCAATCGTCCTTGGGGGCGCGGCGGCGCAGGAGCACCCAGATGACCACGGGCGCGCCCACCAGCGCGGTGACGGCGTTGAGGGGCAGGGCCCGGCCGCCGCCGGGCAGCCGCGAAGCGAGATCGGAGGCCAGCGACAGGGAGGCGCCCATCAGCAGGCAGGCGGGGATGAGGATGCGGTGATCGGCGGTGCGGAAGAGGCCCCGGCACAAATGGGGAACGGCCAGGCCCAGGAATGCCACCGGCCCGCAAAAGGCCGTGACCGCGCCGGCCAGGACGGACGTGCTGGCCAACAGGAGAAAGCGCAGTTTCCGGATCGGCACGCCCAGGCTGCGGGCGTAGGTCCAACCGATCAGGAGGGCGTTCATGGGCTTGGCGCAGAGGGCCGCCATGGCGGTTCCCGCCAGCACGGCGCCCGCCAGCACCGGCATCTGCGCCCAGGTAACGCCCGCGTAACTCCCGAAACCCCAGAATGCGAATGCGCGGATCTGCTCGGAAGAGCTGAACGCCTGCAGGACGCTCACCAGGGCGCCCGCCATCTGGCCGAACATCAGGCCCAGGATGAGCAAGGTGGTATTGCTCTGGATGCGCCGGGCCACGATCAGCACCAGCACCATCACGATGGCGGACCCGGCCACGGCGGACCCGGCCACGCCCAATTGCGATCCGATGCCGCGCAGCGCGAGGAATCCGGGCACGTCCGCGCCGGCCGCGGCGCCCGCCAACACGGCCAAGGCCACGCCCAAGGTCGCGCCGGAAGAGATGCCCATGGAGTAGGGACCCGCCAGGGGATTGCGGAAAAGGGTCTGCATTTCCAGGCCGCTCAAAGCCAGCGCCGAGCCGGCCAGCACGGCCGTCAGGCATCTGGGCAGACGGATCTCCCAGAGGATCCGGTCCCAGACCGGATTGGAGGCGGGTCGGCCCAGCAGGGCGCCCACGGCGTCGCGAAGGGGAATGGTCACGGATCCCAATGCCAGCCCCAGGCAGAAAAGTCCCGTCAGCAGAGCCAGGAGGACCGCCAGCCAGAACCAGTTGCGCCTTATCCCCGCGCTCATACGGGTCCGGGCAATCTGCGGTACCAGCGCAATCGGTATCCGGGCAGCAGTTCCGGATGCAGGATGGAAATCAGATCCGCCAGGATCCAATCGGGACGCGTGGCGCCCGTTTCGAAAAAGTCCCGCCCGCCGCCTTCGCAGCGGACGGCATCATTGGTGTAGACGCGGCCGGTCTTCCAGGCCCGGAAAAGGGCGTTGCGCGGATCCTTTTCCTTGGCGTCCGCCAGGTCCCGCCAATCGCCCGCGTTCAGCCAGACCTCCGCCTCGGCGGAGCGCCCCAGCACCGCCTCCATGTCCAGATTGAGGCTGCCGCGCGTGGTATCCGAGGCCCATGGATAATCGGCGCCGGCGTCCGCCAGCAACCGCGCGACATAGGTATGGCCGCCGGGCATCCACCACGCGCCGCCGAAGGGCGCGCCCACCATGACCGTGGGCCTATGCGCGCTTTTGCGGGCCAAGGCGGCCAAGGCCCGGTAGGAGCTGTCCACCACGGCGAACACGGAATCCGCCCCGGCTTCCTTCCCGAAAAAGGCCGCCGTGAACTTGATCCATTCCGCCCTTCCCAACGGGGTTTCCTCCATATAGGAGCCTTCGACGATGGCCGGGATCCCGGCCTCGGCCAATTTCGCAAGGCCGCCGTCCGAGGAGTTGCCCACCACGTAGGTGAAGACCGCTTGCGGCTTGAGCGCCATCACGGATTCCAGATCCAGACGCACGTCCTCGCCCACGTCGCGGATGCGTCCGGACTTAAGGCGGGCGCGGATCTCCGGGCTGCACACGTAACGTCCTCCCCCCAGGCCCACCAAGGCGTCCAAGGCGCCCACCCATTCCAGATGGCGAAGGTTGGTGGTGGTAAGACTCACGGCCCTGGTCACGGGCACCGGAACCACCATGATGCCGGATGCGGAAACGGAGGCATGGGATTTGGGCCCCGTGGTCCCGGAAGAATCGGCTTTGGCGGGAACCAGCAAGTAGGTGAATTCCGCCTTCGATCCTTGCCACGGTTTGTGGACCTGGAGCACGGTGGTGTCCCGCCTGTGTTCCATGCTGAAAACGCGGGCATAGGACAAGGAGCCATTGCCATGCCCGCTTTCACCGGCCAAGTCCTCTCCCGCAATGGCGGGTGCGGACGCGGCCACCTGCGCTTGCGCGCTTTTTCCCACCAGCGCTTGCGCGCCTTTTCCATCACGGCGGCAACCCATGGCGATCAAACCGGCCGACAGGTATATCCATGCGAGGGTAAGGTTTTTCATTAATGCTCGGCCGAAACCCTGCAAATATAGCTCCGTGGACCGCAACATCCCGCCGATGCGGCCCCGGCGAGGCGAGGCGCGCGCCTTTCGGCACTCTATTTTTGTTATTATTCGAATGGGGGTCCATGGCCTTGGATCCGCAGAATTGGAATCGCATCAAACGTGAACCCGCCTAATCCATCCCCCCGATCCCCTTCCCCGGAAGGCAACTCCCCGGCCGAATCCGGAAAGCGCGGGGCGACCCCGGTGGGATCGGATCCCGCCCGCGAAGCTCCCGGAGCGGAAGCCCCTCTGGGCGAAAAGCTCGAACACTTCTACCGCAGCCGCAAAGAAGAGGGCGAACTCCAGACCACAGAGATCCCCATCTCCATGCTGATGGCCCTGGACAAGCTGGTGCGGATTTCCGAGCGCCCCCTGGATTCCCTGGCCGCGTCCCAATCGGCGCATGCCATTGAAAAAGATCCGGAACGCAAGAGCCAGTCGACCGTCCGGGACCTCAGCGGACATCTCAAACGCGTCGCGGCCTACGCCAAGCTGCTCGCGCTCAAATACGGCATGACCGAACAGGAAGCCAACTTCATCAAGCAAATCGCCCCCATGCACGATATCGGCAAATGGGCCATCCCGGAATCCATCCTGCAAAAGCCCAGCGCCCTCACTCCCGAGGAGTGGGAAATCATGAAAACCCATACGCAGATGGGCTTCGAGATGCTGAAGGATTCCAAGCTGGACGTATTGCAGATGGGCGCCCTGGTGGCCGTGCAGCATCAGGAAAAGTTCGACGGCACCGGCTATCCCAAGGGTCTCAAGGGCGAAGAGATCCACATCTACAGCCGCATCACCACGGTGGCGGACGTCTTCGACGCCTTGGGCAGCGAGCGCTCCTATAAGCAGGCTTGGGCCGTGGTGGACATCATCCAGTATTTCGCGGAAGGCCGGGGAACGCACTTCGACCCTTCCCTGGTGGATCTTCTCTTATCGCACTTGGATGATTTCCTGGCGATCCGGAGAGACTTCCCTATTGCTGCCGCGGGCGAAGCCGGTTAGAGGCCGATTAGAAGCCGATACGCTGGGTAAAGAGCGCTTTGAAAAGCCTGCTCTTGAATTGATTCCACTCACATTTGATTTTTTATTTCGTCGGGCGTACGGCATCTCCGCTTTCGGCTGCTGCGCGCCTAGGCGTCGGGCGTCGGGCGTTAAGAAAAAGGAAGAATGGGCTCTATGGTTTTCTGAGACAGCAGAGAAGCGGCAGTGACTGCCCCGCCGTTTGCCCCAGCCGCCCATCTCTTTTTCAATTTTGATTTTTTCTTCACGCCCGACGCCCAGGCACGCTTCGTGCCGGGTCGCCTGACGCCCGACGAGATGCGGTTAGCAGCACAAGGGCGTCAAATCCCTACTCTGCCCGTCCCGCAAATCCTACTCCGCCTGGATCAGCTCTTCCACCTGGGTGATCAACGCGTTCAATCGGAACGGTTTTTGGAGAAAGGCCACTCCCGGCATTTCCAGGGATTTGTGGATGGCGGCGTTGTTCGCGCCGGTATATCCGGACATGAAAATCACCTTCATGGTGGGATGTTCCTTGCGGAGCCGTTCCACCATATCCGATCCGCTCATATGCGGCATCACCACGTCGGTCAGGACCAAATCCACCGGTTTGCCGGTTTGCCTCAGGAGGTCCAGGGCCTCGACCCCTTGGCATGCTTCCAGGACGAGATAGCCCTTGATTTCGAGCAACTCCCGGATAAGGCCGCGGAGCATATCTTCGTCCTCGACAAGCAAGATCGTTTTCATGTACCGCTTAAGATACCCGCATTAAGGTCCCGGGGGAACGCAAATATTCCCCCGCCGGCCCGGTTTTCCTTACACTTTATGCGAAGATGGAGGAATGGGGGGAGGCATTTGACGCGGATGCCCTCATTCCAATATCAGTTTTTTGAACTCCATAGTGCTATCGGCGGACGCTTCCGCCCGGAAGTGGATGGTGCCCAGCACCCTGCCGGACTCGGTCTCCACGCGCACTTCCCAACGGCCCGGACTCAGATTCCGCTTGTAGGTATAGCCCCGGAAGCCGTCCTTGCGGCCGCCGCTGATGGGAAAGCCGATGTGCGACGTTTCCACCCATTCCTTTTTGCGGGGATCGTCGTATAACCATCTATGATAGAGAGTGCATTGGATGCCGGTGGGGAGGAAAACGGAGGTGAAGCAAAAAACCTTTTCTCCGTTGCGTTGCCGGACCACGGGCTCCGAATGCCGCCAGGATGAGTAAAATGGCAGCTTCTGCATTTCCGCCTGATAGCGCCCCTCCGTGTGCTCGAGGTTGCGGCAGATGGCGATGTTTTTTTTCACCAACGGGACGGGCGGGATGGCGTTGCAAAGATAGAGCAGGACCAGGGTCCCCGCCGCGGCCAGGATGGGCCAGGTGGATCCCTGCGCTTTGGGAGACAGCGCTTTGAGTCCGTAAATGAGGCCCACTCCGGCCGCGGTGCTGAGGAAGAACCAGATGGCATGGATGCTGTGGACCAGATGCGGCAAGGCGAAGTTGAAGTAGAGGATGGCGCAGATGCCATACAGGGTCCAGGTGATGGTGAAGCGGTGGTAATGGCTTTCCAGGAATTCGTTCAGCACCAGGAGCGCCACCAGGAGGAGCACCACCAGGAAACCGGGAAGGTAACTGGAACTGAGGAAGTAGAAGATGACCAGACAACTGAATATGCTGCCGAAGCAGAATTGCAGGGCGAAGGCGGGGCCGTCCTCCCGCAGCCAAGTCAGGATTTTGCCGGCCGTGGACGGGGCTGATTCGCCTTCCGGTCCGCTGGAGGCCTGCCGCCCGGCGGCCGAACCCGCGGTTCCCAGGTCCGGAACCGGGTGTCCGGAACCCCCATGCGGCTCCGAAGACGGGCCGCGCATGGCGCCGCGACGGCCCATCCAGATCAGGATGCCGCCCGCGGCCAACAGGTAACCCAACAGAATGAACAGATCCAGGGGCTGGATGGAACGGCCCAGGGTTACGGCATCCCACAGGAACCCTCCGAAGAATGCGACGGCCGGGAAGGCGGCTTTGGCGCGCATGAAGAGTGGGCTGAAACGTTGCAGGGCCATGGGTTCGCCGCCTTATTGGGGTACCGGAAGGAATACCCGAAAAATTTATAACTTTCCGGATGGATGCGGCACGGCTCCCCGGTAGCACCGCTCCCACCAGGATTCACATGTCCCTAAAACCCTATTTCATGATCGCGGGCACGGTTCCCAAGCCTCAGTTCCTCCTCAAGGATCAGGCGGGCAGGGAATACGGCGTGGTGGAGCATTATGAAACCGACCGGATGCGGACCGGCGGACACATCCTGCTCGAATTCATCAGCCCCGATCCCGCGCTCAAGGTCAGGCCCATGGTCTGGGTGGATTTGGAAAACTGGGCCGTGCTCGCCGGCCACGGGAAAAACCTCCCCGACGGAGATTTCGAGCTCGGCCTGGACGCCTATCTGCAAAGCTTTTCCGAAACCGAGCGGGAGCTCCGCCGGGACCGGGCCCGCCAGGCCTTGCGCTTCGAATTGATCCGGCTGGCCGAGCAGGGCTACAGCGTAGCCTACCAGGAAATGTTCCCGGCCGAACTGACCAAGGAGGATTTCCCTTCCGTGCGCGTGGCCGGCGACAACTACATCGTGGACGATCAATACCTGATCCAGCCGGGAGACTTCCGCAACCAGGTGACCTTGGTGTTCGTAGAGGACCGGAAGGAGTCCAAGGAACCCGCCACCACGGCGCTGCTGTGCAACTGGCTGTTCGGGGAAGGCTACGAAATCCTGCAGACCCGTTTCAGCGAGTCCCAATCCCAACGCGCGGTGCAGGCGCTGGTGGAAAACCCCGAGCTGGAAAAGATATACCGAGAGCGGCTCGCGAAGATGCGCCGGGAAGGCGTCCTCCTGGGAGTGAAGCCCAAACCATACTCGCCTACCGCGCCCCAGGCTCCCCAAAAACCGGAAGACGGCGCATCCGCCGGCAATCCCCGCGGACCCGGAGCCGGACCGGAATGACCCGCATGGATCCCCGGCTGCAGGCCTTCAATGAGCTTGTGGCCATGAAATACCAGCTGTACAACGGGCTCTTCCTGGGACTGCCCTTCGAAGATCTCGCCGATACGGGCGTGCAATTGCCGCTTTTCGCCAATGCCTGCAGAGAGAAGCTGCAGGCCGGCAAATCCCCGGCCGAGATAGTGGATCAGTTCTTCAAAGAACGGCCGGGCAAGATAGGCTTCGAAGCCAGGATGAAGATCCTGTTCAAGTTCCTCCAGCTGGTGGAACGGCAGGTGGTGCTTTTCGACGCCTTGGAGGACGCGGCCTTTTCCAAAGTGAACGACGTGGAGGGACCGGGCAGCCTGAACCATTTCCTGGCGCGCGTGCAGGATCAGCGCAAGCGGGAGATCCTGGAAGAGGAATTGGCGGATTACCGGATCCGCATCGTGCTTACCGCCCACCCCACCCAGTTCTACCCCGATTCCATCCTCGGCATCATCACGGATCTGAACGAGGCCATCGGGTCGGACAAGCTGCCGGTGATCAACGATCTGCTCCTGCAGATGGGCAAGACCCGCTTCCAGAACCGCCAAAGGCCCACCCCGCTGGAGGAAGCCCGCAGCCTGATCTGGTACCTGGAGCATATCTTCTACTGCACCTTGCCCGCCATCTCGGATCGCCTGGTATCCGCCCTCGCCGAAGAACGCCAGGATCCCTTCCTGCACCGGCCCAAGGTGGAGCTGGGCTTCTGGCCGGGCGGCGATCGGGACGGTAACCCCTATGTCACCTCGGAGACCACCGTCAAGGTGGCCCAGGCCCTCAAGGCCAGCATCCTCAAGCTCTATCTGCAGGATGCCGAAAAGCTGCTGGGCCGGCTGACCTTCGACGGCGTCATCCAGCCCTTGCAGGCCATCCGCGACCGCCTGGAGGAAACCCTGGCGCTCGGGCCCAACGGATATGCGGCCCCGGACGATCTGCTCCGCGATCTGAAGCCGTTGCGCAAGGAGATCACGGACAACCATCAGGGTCTGTTCGTGGAACGCCTGGACGGATTTATCTATAAGGTGCAGACCTTCGGCTTCCACTTCGCGGCCCTGGACTTGCGCCAGGACAGCCGCGTCCACGCGGCCGCCCTCGAGGAAATCCTGGCGCGCATGGCCGAAGGCGCGGGGCAGGGACCCGCCAAAGCCCAGCGCAAAGGCTCCTGGCCGCGGGGCGGCGACGGGAATACGGAAGCCAACGGAGCCGCCAAGGAAGCCGCGGAACTCCGCGCGGACATGAAAGGCTATCCGGGACTTTCCCCGGAAGGGAAAATCGCATTTCTGGAAAGGTGCCTGCGCGCGCCCGAGATCAAGGCGGAATTCGGCCCGGGGGAAATAGACCCCCTGGCCCAGGACACCCTGGCCTCCTTGGCCGCCGTACGCGCCATCCAGAAATCCAACGGCGAGCGGGGCCTCAGCCGCTACATCCTCAGCCAATCCAATTCCGCCCTCAACGTGATGGAAGCGATGGTGCTGGCGCGCCTGGCCGGTTGGAAGGCCGGCCAGATCAACCTGGACATCGTGCCGCTGTTCGAGACCATCGACGATCTGAAACACGCCGAGTCCATCATGCGCAAGCTGTACGCGTTGCCCGCCTACGCGGAACACCTGGCACGCCGCGGCAAATCCCAGACCATCATGCTCGGCTTCTCGGACGGGACCAAAGACGGCGGCTATATCACCGCCAACTGGTCCATCCACAAGGCCAAGCGCGATCTTACGCGCGTGTCCCGGGAGGCCGGCGTGCGCGTGGTGTTCTTCGACGGCCGCGGAGGCCCGCCCGCCCGCGGCGGGGGCAACACCCACAAGTTCTACCGGTCCTTGGGCGCGGACATCGAGCACGGGGAAATCCAGCTCACCATCCAGGGGCAGACCATCAGTTCCAACTTCGGCACACCCGAAGCCGCGCGCTTCAACGTGGAGCAATTGCTGACCGCGGGCCTGGAGGACAAACTCTTCCCGCCCGAATCTCCCGACCTGGCCCCCGAGGACATCCGCCTGCTGGATCGCCTCTCCGAGCACAGCCTCGATGCCTATCTCCGCTTCCGCCAGGATCCGCTCTTCCTGCCCTACCTGGAGGAGATGACTCCGCTCAGCTATTACAACATGCTGAACATCGCCAGCCGCCCCACGCGGCGCAAATCCGCTTCCCTGCGTTTCGAGGATCTGCGCGCCATCCCGTTCGTGGGCGCCTGGAGCCAGATGAAGCAGAACATACCCGGATTCTACGGTGTCGGCGTGGGCATCTCCAAGCTCATCGGCAAGGGCGGAAAGCGCCGCCTGGAAGAACTGTACCGTTCCTCATTGTTCTTCCGCACCCTGGTTGAGAATGCCATGATGAGCCTCTCCAAATCCTACTTCCCCCTGACGCGCTACCTGGAGCGGGATCGCAAGTACTCGCGCTTCTGGAAGCGGATCTTCAAGGAAGCCACCGAGGCCAAGGGCCTGCTGAAGGAGATCACCGGCCAGCTCAAGCTGATGGAAAACAATCTGGCGGTGCGCGAGTCCATCCATCTGCGGGAAAGGATCATCCTGCCCTTGTTGGTGATTCAGCAATATGCGATGGGAATGGTGAAGGCGGCGCAGAAAAACCCGGAGACCTACCCCAAGGGCGCGGTCGAGGCGTACGGCAAGATGGTGGTGAAGTCCATGGCCGCCAATATCAACGCCGCCCGGAATTCCGCGTAAAGACACAGGGCGGCCCTGCCCGGAATTCCGCTTAGGGAGCCGCGGCGCCCGCCACCGAAGAAACCACCAGTCCAATCAGCGCTATCTTCCAGAAGGAGGACCAGAAGCCCCCGCCGTGCGAGCTGGGACGATAGACCACGCCCAGGTCGTAGGTAATGCCCCGGTCCATGTCCGAATTGAAAACGATCTGGTATTGGGTCTTGGCCACGACGTGGATATCGTAGGTGCGGAAGAATATCATGCCGGCTTGCGCATTCAGGGCCGGGCCGGAATTCCGCTTGGAATTGTCCAGGCTGTCGTCGAGCGGGACCACCAGCTGGATTCCCGCGCCGCCGCCCACGAACGGGGAGAAGTCCGAACGGGTGAAGAGGTATTGCAGATTGATATCCGCGCCTACAACGTTGGGCAGCGCCCAGGAACCATCGACGCCCAGCATCAGGTTCTCGCGGAATTCCCAGGAATTGAGCCAGGAAATCCGTACCATCTGGGAATAGCGCTGCCGGGTGGAAAAACGCTGCTCAGTGCAAGGCAGGGCGCAAAGCGCGCCCGAGTTGGGGTTCTCCTTCAGATAGGCATAGGTCCCGCCGAGCGGAACCAGATAGCCAAGGGTGAAACCGGAATTCAAAAGCGAACGGCGGCGGGTGGGTTCGGTATTCTCTTCCTTGCCGGTGATGTTGTCCAGGGAGGCCACATCGTCCACGGACTTGCGCGCCAGGATGGCGTCGGAAACGCGGCGGGTCACGGCTTCCAGATCCTCCAGACTCTGGGCGGTGCCCCTCTGGATGAACGCGCCTTCGCCCTTGGCGTCCACGAGGGTGGAACTGAAGATCCATTTGGTGCCCAAGCGCTTGACGGTGGCGTATATGGCTTCGTCGGCGCCCGCCTGGACTGCCAATCTGGCCGCGCAGGTCTTGTCCGCGCAGTCTTTGGCAGAATCCCTGGCGATGCTCTTCACGTCGCCGTGGTAGCCCGCCACCAAGGCATCTTTGTACAGATCGTTCACGGTGGCGACGTCCGAGGACTTGTCCAGATCGCCGACGACGGGCAGAAACAGCAAGGTTTTCGAATGCGCGATTCCGGCCGCAATCGCCAGAACCAGGAATATCCTCGATCCCATTTTCACTCCTTGTTCGGACGAACGCGCGGCGGGCGCCCGTCGGCTCCCGAATCCCGGATTCAATTCCATAAATGTAATAAGGGTAATCCCATGCGCTCCGGCGGCGCAAGCCAACTTTTCTAATTTTCCCCATATGCCGGAATACCGATACCAAACCCCTTTTCCCCTGGGACCCGACGGGACCCGCTACCGCCTGCTCACCCGCGATCATGTGTCCGTGGAACGCTTCGGAAACAAAGACGTGCTTCGCGTGGAGCCGGAAGGCTTGAAGAAGCTGGCGCAGGCCGCCTTCACGGACGTGAACTTCCTGCTGCGGTCCGCGCACCTGGCAAAGCTCAAGGCCATCCTGGACGATCCGGAAGCCTCCGACAACGATCGATTCGTGGCGGACACCCTGCTCAAGAACGCCGTGATCGCGGCCAAGGGCCAGCTTCCCTCTTGCCAGGATACGGGAACGGCCATCGTCATCGGCGAGAAGGGCGAAGCGGTATGGACCGGCGGCGACGACGAAGCCGCCCTGGAGGAAGGCATTTTCCGCACCTACCAGGATGAGAATCTGCGCTACTCGCAAATGGCCCCGCTTTCCATGTTCGAGGAGAAGAACACCGGCAGCAATCTGCCCGCCCAGATCGACATCCACGCCGCCTCGGGCGGCCCAGGCCATGGCGATGAATATCATTTCCTCTTCCTGGCCAAGGGCGGCGGTTCCGCCAACAAGACCTTCCTCTTCCAGGAAACCAAATCCCTGTTGAACGAAAAATCCCTGGAGAAATTCCTGCGCGAGAAACTGTTCTCGCTGGGGACCGCGGCCTGCCCGCCCTACCATCTCGCCGTCGTCATCGGCGGAACATCGGCGGAAGCCACCCTCAGGGCCGTGAAGCTGGCCTCGGCCGGCTACTATGATAACCTGCCCGTTACCTCATCCGGCACCGGCCAGGCCTTCCGGGATCCCGCCTGGGAAGAGCGGATCGTAAAGCTGGCCCAGGAAAGCCGCATCGGCGCCCAGTTCGGCGGAAAATACTTCGTCCATGACGTCCGCGTGCTCCGCCTGCCCCGCCATGCGGCCTCGTGCCCCGTCGGCATAGGGGTCAGCTGCAGCGCGGACCGCAACATCAAAGCCAAGATCACCCGGGACGGCATTTTCCTGGAACAATTGGAAACCGATCCCGCCCGCTTCCTGCCCCCGGCCGGGGCCGGCGCGGATGCCAGGCCCGTGGCCATCGATCTCAACCGCCCCATGGCGGAAATCCGCGCGGACCTTTCCCGCCATCCCATCAAGACCCGCCTGAGCCTCTCCGGCCCTCTGATCGTGGCGCGCGACGTGGCCCATGCGCGCATCAAGCAGATGCTGGATGCCGGGGACCTCATGCCCCAATGGCTCCAGGATCATCCGGTCTATTACGCCGGCCCCGCCAAGACGCCGGAAGGCATGGCCTCCGGCAGCTTCGGCCCCACCACGGCCGGCCGCATGGACGGATACGTGGACGAGTTCATGGCCAAGGGCGGCAGCCTGATCATGCTGGCCAAGGGCAACCGCTCCCCGGTGGTGCGGGACGCCTGCGCCAAGCACGGTGGTTTCTATCTGGGGTCCATCGGCGGCCCGGCCGCCATCCTGGCCCAGGAGAACATCCTCAAGGTGGAGGTCGTAGACTTCGCCGATCTGGGGATGGAGGCGGTGCGCCGCATCTGGGTCAAGGACTTCCCCGCCTTCGTGGTGGTGGACGACAAAGGCAATGATTTCTTCAAAGGCATGGGAGCCAAAGACTAGGGGCCATGCGATGATGAAAATCTGTTTCATTCTTTCCTCCATCGGCGGACCGCGCATGCTCTCCCCGCTGTTGTCGGGGCAGCTCCGCGAGGACGTCGCCTACGTGGTGATCCAGCGCATGGCCGGAGCGGGCCTGCTGGACGTGTTGGTGGAATGCCTGCGCGAAGAGGTGAATCAGAAGACCCTGGTGGCCGGCCACACCCTGCAATTGCAGCCCGGCGCCATCCACTTCCTGCCCAATGAACGCAACTACGTGTTCGACGGCGACAAGCTCATCGCCGCGGACGTGCCGGGCAAGACCCGCCTGAGCCTGGACCTTCTGTTCACCGCAGCGGCCTCCCTGCCCAACCGTTGCGCCGTGGTGGTGCTTTCGGGCATGCTCACGGACGAGGACGGCCTGGCCGGCCTCGCCAAGCTGTCCGCCAAAGGCGTGCCCATCGTGGGGACGCTGGAAAGCAACACGCCCGTGTTCGACATGATCGAGCAGATCCGGGCCAAGGGATTGATGGGCGAGCTCTATCCGCCCAAGTACCTCCTCGAGCACCTGAGCTTCCAGGAAAACGGCAAAGCCAACGGCGGCGGCCGCTCCGGTTCCGAAGGTGTCCGCATCCTGGTGGCGGACGACGAGGAGAAAATCCGCATGCTCCTGGGCGACATGCTGCGCCAGCACGGGATAGGCGCGGAATTCGCCGTGGACGGCCTGGACGCTCTGCGTAAGATCCAGAAGGGCAAGTACGACGCCCTGATCCTGGATCTCAACATGCCGGAGATGGATGGCCTGCGCACCTTGGAAGCCCTCAAGACCATCGATCCCAACCTTCCCATCGTGGTGGTGACGGGCGTGGACGATGCCTCCAAAATCCAGGCCGTGAAGGAATTCAACGTCCTGGGCGTGCTGCAAAAACCTTTCGCCTGGGAAAAGCTGAAAAAGCTCCTGCCGCAGTTCAAGAAAGACGGCGCCGGCTAGCCTTCCCATGCGCCCGGCCTTCCCGATCCTCTTATTCCTTTTCCTGGCCTTCCGGCCGGCGCCCTCCCAGACCGTGCGATGCGGCACCGCGCAATGGTTCCAGTACCTGCATCAGCACAAAGGCGCCCGCGCGGGCGGCGCCGCCAAGACGGCGGTCGTGGCGGCGCCGGCCTTCCGCACCCTGGAAACCGATCACTTCTCCCTCCACTATTCCCTGCGCGGCATCCATCGGATCAAAACCACTCCGGCCGATTCTCTTCTGCTGCACCTGCTGGATTCGCTGTACGTCTCCGTCTCGGGAATGCCCACCGATTCGCGCGATGCCGCCGTCATCGCCGCCCTGGACGCGATATCCGCCCCCCAACCCGTCTTCGCCGCCACCATGGCGGACTTTTTCGAAAAAGCCCGCGACTACTACGTAACCCACTTGGGCATGAAAGCGCCACGGATTGCCGTCCCGTCCAACTTCTACCGGGCGCCGGCGCCTCCCCTGGGCAAGTACGCCGTGGACATCGTGGATGTCTACCGCGCCGCGAAGGACGGCCCCGCTCAGTTCAGCGACGTGGATCCCAAAACCTATGCGCTCACCTTCCCGCCCTCCGGGGGCGGCATGCTGATCGAAAACGATTTCCTCTTCAACACCACCTTGGATCCAACCGGCAATCTCCCCATGGGAGACACCTTGAAAAGCTGCTACCCGACCATCTGCGAGAACGGCGGGACCGTGATCCGCGATTACGGCGTGGAATGGGAGGCGGGCCTCAAGGTCACCTGCTTCCATGAGTTCTACCACGCGGTCCAATTCACCTATACTCCGGAGCCTGATGATTTCCACGTGTGGTACGAAACCGGCGCCGTGGGCATGGAAGAACGGAACGCGCCCGAGGTCAACGACTACCTGCAATACCTCCCCGGGTTTTTCCGGAACCTGTCCCGGGTGAGCATGTTCGACTATCCCGTCCTGAGCACGGACAGCTGGTACGGCAACGGCATCTTCCACCTCTATCTGACCCGGACCCTGGGAGAGGATTTCGACGTGGGCGTGTGGGCGCGCCTGGAGGCGAACGGCAACGATATCCGCGATGCCCTGCCGAACCAGTTCATGGCCCATGGAAAGACCGTGGGGCAGGTCTATTCCGGTTTCGCCGCGCAACTGGCGTTCAGCGGCAGGACGGAGCCCGCCCCGTTTCCCCTCTTCTCGCCGGACATGCCGCTTTGGCCCCGCCTGCAAACCCAATCCGCCGATCTGGCCGCAGCAACGGACGCTACCACCCAGGCCCAGCCCCCCTTGACCATCAGCGCCCTGCGCTTGGCGGGATTGGGCGCGACCCACAAAGGCCTGTTCCTGGAGGACCCGAACCTGGTTCCCGTCCTGGCCAAGCTGGGCGCGGACTCCAGCCGGGTGGAATTCCCGGACGCTTCGCCCTTTCCTTTCGGCCCCTCGGACAGCGCTGGCCGGGAGACTCTGCTCATCCTGGCGAATGCCTCCCTGACGAAAACGAACCAGGCGCAATTCCGGATCTTCCAAAGCCTTGCGTCCCAAACCCTGTTCGCCTATCCCAACCCTTTCGCCCGGGCCGCATCGGCGGGTCCGCTTTTTTTCTCCCATGGGTCCGCGGCCGTAGCCATCAGCATATACAGCGAGGATGGGCGACCGGTCCGGAAATTGGATTTCACTCCGGAGGCGCCGCTTTGGTCGTGGGATCTGAAGGATGAAACGGGGAAGCCCGCGGAGGCGGGCCTGTACTATTATAAGAGCGAGGGGCGACTCTTGTCGCCCCTCGTCCTGCAATAAAATGGCAGTGTCTTAGGGGATTAACGCGCCGAAGCGAAGGTGCGCGTCTTCCGCTTCTGCATGCGGATGAAGTTGGCCCGGCGGAAGTCATTGCGGTGCTCGAGGCAGTACCGCGGATAGACGAACTGCTTGGGGAACACCTTTACGATGTACTTGGTTTCGCAACCATACAGGCAGCAGCAGAACTCCAGATCGAGCACTTCCGTGTAGTTGTGCTTGAACACCATGTTCTTGACGTCTACGCTTTCGAATTCCTTCTTATGCTTGGCGCGCTGCTTGATGTCGCGGTGCAGTTCGCAATACTTTGCGATGGGATGTCCCCAGAACTCCCTGGCACAGCCGGGCTCCTGGCAAATCTTAAGTTTGATGCGCTTCTTTTTTTTGTATTTAGGTAGTTGCATGTCGCCGGGTCCTGTCGCTGGTAAAGGGCATACGGTCCCCCTTATGAGGGTAAAAGATAATAAATTTGGAAGAATTTTCAACCCATAAAGTCAGAAGTTACATTTATTTGACTTTTTGTAGGCTAATTTAGCGTGAATTCGCCAAATATTTTTTTGCCACCCTCCTTGTGTTTTTTTAGTTTTTCGGCCGTTCGGGCACGATCGCGGGTATTTTGATCACCTTTTTGGAATTTTTCCCAGCCTCAAGAATCCAGGGCGGGGCCGCGATCCAGGACTATACTTAAGGTCCATGACCGACCTCCGCTTCCCGTTCCGGAATGTGACCGCTTGTCTCGTCCTGGGCCTGGCCCTCTGGCTGGCCGGATGCCTCTTCGATGCCAAATATCCGGATCCCGCGGACTCGACGCAATCCTATTCGACCGTCAATCTGGACACTCTCTATCCCGCCGGCGCCGCCGCGGAAAGCGTCGTGACCTTGTTCCAGCCTTTCCAGGATCCCTCCCTGGGATCGGGAGGGATCGGACCCAAGGAAGCTTTGACGCCGGTGAATGTCAAGGACCATGTCACGGGCAAGGTGGTGCAGTACCGGTTGACCCGCCAACGATTCGGATCCTGGGACGCGGGACTCGAATTCAAATGGAACTATTTCCTGCTGAAATCCAACTTCCTGTTCGCCGCCGACATGCCCGATACCTCGGGCATGGAGAACAGTTCCCCCACCCTGTTCCAACGCGTCCATGCATTGGACTCCTTCACAAACTATTTCGACAGCGTGGACGCGCCGCGCATCTGGGCCAGGATCACCACTTCCACCAAGCCGGGCGCCGTGGGCGTGGCCGTCAGGCTTTCCGCGGGCAAGGACTCGGTAGTCATCCAGCAGGTGGTGGCGAATTCCCCGGCCGGACGCGCCGGATTGTCGGCGGGCATGGTCATCCTGTCCGTGAACGATTCCGTCACCGTGGGCGACTCGGCCATCGAACGGTTCTCGCGTTTCAGCGGCGGGGATTCGGGATCGACGGTCAAGCTCGAAGTCACCGGCCCGGGTTCCAATGGGCCGAAAACCTTCAACCTGGTGCGGGAACCGGTGGCCTTCCCCACCGTGATGGTCGACTCCATCCAGGGCATAGGTTATCTGTCCATCAGCGGATTCACGCCCAACACGGTGGATTCCAAATCCACTTATACGGAATTGCGCGACGGCCTTTTGGCCACGCGGGGGTTTCCCGTGACCATCCTGGACTTGCGGGATAACGGCGGAGGCTCTCTGGACGTGGCCATGAAAATGTGCGATGAGATCCTGCCCGCCGACATCATCATCATCCGCCAATTGCAGCGGCGCTTCGACGAAAGCGCCCATGCGCCCCTGGAATCGGAGATCACCGCGGTAGCCACGGCCGGCGGCGTAGGGGAAAAGGCCCCGGACGGAAGCCGGAGAAAATACCTCCTGCTTGGGAATGGGCACAGCGCCAGCGCTTCGGAAATCTTCCTGGTGTCCATCCGGGAGGGTGCCGATGCGCCTTTGATGGGCATCAAGACCTACGGCAAAGGCGTGGGCCAGACGGTGCGCAACACCCCGGCCAAGGGTCTCTCACTGGTCACCTTCCTCAAGTTCACCAGCCGCTCCAAACTCGATTACCATCTGCATGGCCTGGTTCCCGATTATCCCGATTCCTCGGATTCGGATTCGCTGTTGGCCCACGCGGCCCAGAAGGCGCTGGCCATGGCCGGCAGACCCGCCGCCAAGGTTTCCGCCGCGTCCGGGTACGATGTGTCGCGCCAGGCCGCCGCCGTGGAGTGGAACCGCCGCCAGGGTATCAGGCCGGGCGTGACGGACCTGGAAGAGCTGCGCTGAGTCGATGAAAAAAGCCGATCGAGGATGATTGGTGGATTTTGACGCCTTGGTGCTCGGGGATACATCTCGTCGGGCGTCGGGCGTAAAACTTTTTCCGCACTCATGGGTCGTAAAGAAAAAACCTGTGAATATCTCCGGTTTTTTCTTTACGCCCGACGCCCGACGCCCGACGCCCGACGAAATCTCGCGCGGACCTCATGGCCTCAAATCAAGCCATAATTAATCCGAACTGAATTTTTCTTCCAGAATCGCCAGGAACAGACGGATCCCCATCTCCAAGGCCGCGTCGTTGAAATCGAAACGCGGGTTGTGCAGGGAACCGCGCGCGTTACCCAGGCCGAGCCAGAGGTAGGCTCCCGGAACCTTTTCCAGGAAAAATGGGAAATCCTCCCCGGCCATGCTGGGCCGCGGTTCCACGCAGTTCCCTTCGCCGAATGCTTTCACCGCGGCGCGGCGCGCCAGGGCGGCCATGGTCGGATCGTTGATGGTGGCTGGACAACCTTCCACCCAATGCAGACGGGCTTCCAGGCCCAGGCCGCGGCAGAGGTTGACAGCCAGGGACTCAAGGCCGGATTTCAGCCTGTCCCTTACGGCGGGACTGTGGGCGCGCACGGTGCCGCGCAGCAGGCATTCCTCGGGAATGACGTTGAAGGTGCGGCCCGCCTGCACCTGGCCGAACGTGAGCACGGCCGAGTCGAGCGGATCGGTGGACCGGCTTACCAGGGATTGGGCGGCGCTGATCAACTGGGCGGCGGCGAACACCGGATCCAGCGTCGCATGGGGCTGGGCCCCGTGTCCGCCTTTGCCGACCAGGGTGAGTTCGAAATTGTCCACCGAAGCCATCACCGCGCCGCCGTGGACGCCGATGGCGCCGAGAGGCAGATCGGGCCAGCCGTGCAGGCCGAACACGGCCTCCACCCTGGGGGATTCCAGCGCACCGTCCGCCACCATCTGCTTGGCGCCGTTGCCGGCCTCCTCGGCGGGTTGGAAAAGGAGCTTGATATCCATGGGATAGGATTTGCCGGAGCGGGCCAACTGCTTGGCCAGGCCCAGCAGGATGCCGGTATGGCCGTCGTGGCCGCAAGCGTGCATGGCCAGTCCGGATTGGGAAGCCCAGGGAAGTCCGGACGCCTCTTCCAGGGGAAGCGCGTCCATATCGGCGCGGAAGGCGATGGCCCGGGAGCGATCGCGGCCGGGCCAGATCCCCGCCACCGCGGTGCTGCCAGGAAAGGTTTTCACTTCCAGGCCGGCGGCCTTCAGCTCGGCCTGGATTAGGGCGGCGGTATTGCTTTCCTGACCTGAAAGCTCAGCCTCCCGATGAATACGCCGGCGCAAGGCCGTGCACTCCCGGACAATGTCTTCCGCGATCGGTTCGGAAACGGGATCGGGGCCGGACATCAGAAGCCCTCCTCATGTTCGTCCAGGCCGGAAGGAACGCCTTGCGTTCCCGTGGCCATCCG
>JAQBPN010000054.1 GCA_028287505.1 Fibrobacterota bacterium
TTGGCGCCCGTGGCCGTGGTGTTGAAATTGAAGCGCGTGGAGTTGGTATAGTCCGGCGTGCGGGTTCCCACCGTGACCACGGTGGAGGCCGCTTTCATCGACTCATAGTCCAGCTTCATCCAGTCCGTGCTGCGGGCCGTGGTGGACAGGCGGACTTCGTCCAGCTTGCCGTCGAAATTGCTGTTGTTGTCATGATAATATTTGCCGATGGAAAAGGGCTGGGCGTAATCGCCCACGGAACCGGATCGGGCCGCCGACGTCTCCATGGCCCCGTTCAGATAGACCTTCTGCGCCGCCCCGTCGTAGACGCCGGCCAGTAGATACCAGTTACCGGTGGACATGGTGGAAGTGGTCGTATAGCTCGCTTCGGTGCCGCCGATGTTGAGGCTGAATGACGCCTTGGTGGCGGTGCCGTCGTATTCCAGATCGAATTCAGTATAGGGTGACGTGGAAGAGGTGAACGGCCGGCCGGCGAAACGATGGAATGCGGTTTGCGAAGTGGAATTGAGCCAGACCTGAATGGTCATCGCGCCGCTGGGATGCAGATTCGGGGTGGAAGGCACCGAGACGCCCTGATTGGAAGCCGTCGCGAAGTTCGTACCGATGCCGACCAGGGAGGTTACATCGGAAGTATTGGTCAGAGCCACGCCGGTGCCGTTGTTCCCCAACCCGGATGCGTCTTTGTATGCCAGCGCCGTAGTACTCCCATCCTCATTCAGATGCCAAACTCCCGCGTAGCCTCCGGCCGCCGAGAACACGGCCGCGCCCGAGGACAGGGAAGAGCCGGCGGCCTTGCCCCAGTACATGTTGAACCATTGGGAATTGTTGTTGCCGTAGACCGTGGGCACCGAAACCCAGATTTCCGCCAGCTTGTTGACGGCGTCGAAGCGTTCGATTTCATAGGACAGCAAGGCGCCGGTGCCGTCGGCGAAGCGCAGATCCCCGCCGTCACTGCGGGCTTGGGCGAAGTTGAAGTTGCCGTTGGTGAGGCGGATAAGCAAAGGATAATTGCTCTGGGGGGTGGTGATGTTGGCGCCCGAGGCCGTGGTATTGATATAGACCTTGGTGTTGTAGGAAAAGGTGGAAAGGGCCGTGTTGGGATAAGCGAGGAACTTGCCGCCGGTGCGCTGGTTCTCGTATTCCAGTTTGATCCAGTCCGCGGATCGCTGCACGGAGGAAACGCGCATTTCGTCTATGATGCCGTTCCATTTCAGGGACTTGTCGTTCATGCGCGCGCCGGCCACGAAGGTGCCGCTGCCGGTGTTCAAGACCACCGCGCCGCTGCCGGCCAAAGAGCCGTCCTGGTAGAAACGGACCGTAGCGCCGTCATATGTCGCGGCCAGGTGATGCCAGCTCTGGTCCACCACCGCGGTGCCGGAAGGATTCGAAGACCCATCGGTCCAGGATCCGAATTTGGCGCCCGAGGACCATTCCGCAAGGCCGAAGACCTGGCCTCCCGAGCCGGGATAGGTGCCATAGGCGGCGATGACGGAATTCGAAACCGTGGCCGTGTTGGATTTGGCCCACAGGCTGAAGGTCCTTGCGGTGGTGGTGGCGGGATAGGAGCCCGTCACGGTGATGTAGGAAGTGCTGCCGTCGAATTGCTGCCCTATTCCCACTTGGGCGCTCACGTCGGAGGAAGCCGACAGGCCGGTGCCGGTTCCCGTGTAGGCATTGGAGGTGGCATCCCCGTATCCGGCCGCGGTGGTATTGCCGTCCTCATCCAGATGCCATACCCCCGAGAATCCCGCGCTGGTGGGGAACGCCGTGTTGGGGCTGCTCTGGGTGGCGGCCGAGGGGTTGCCCCAATAGCAATTGATGAAGTCCCGGTCGCTGTTTCCATCCACCTGGGGCACCAGCACCCAGATTTCCGCCTTCTTCAGGGTGGCGTCCCAGCGCTCGATCTCATAGGCCAGGGGGGTTCCATCCGGATCCGCGAAGCGGATGTCCCGCCCGTCCGGCATGGCCTGGTCGAAGAAGAAATTGTTGGAATCCAGCCGCACCAGCAAAGGGAAATTCGCGACGTCGGTGGGGACATTGGCCCCGGAGGACGTGGTGTTGAAGTTGATGGTGGATACGTATGTCCAGCCCGTGTAGTCGAGGATGTTCAGGGTCACCGCGCCCGATCCCGCGGTGATGGTCCCGAAGTAGCCGTTGGGCAGGGTTCCGACGTTCAGGGTATTGTTGGTCAGGGTCCCGGAATAGGTGGCCAATGTATAGGTTCCAAAGGTGAACGCCGTCCCCGCCGTAACATTGACGGTACCGTCCAGGGTGAAATTGCCCGTTACGGCCAGCTTGCCCGTGGATGCGGATAACGGCGACAAGGTGTAGTTGAGAACGGATGAGGCGTTCAAGACCTTGGCGCCCGTGCTCAGCGTGCCGATGCCGGCATTTCCGGGGGCCACTATGCCGCCGTTCGAAACCGCGACGGTGCCGGAGACCGTGCCCGTGCCGGCCAGGGTGCCGCCGCTGGCCACCGTTACGGCGCTGCCCGCTGCCAGGGAGCCCGTCACGTTCAGGGTGCCGGCGTTGGCCGTGGTGGTGCCGGTATAGGTGTTGGTCCCGGGCAGGGTCCAGATGCCGGCGCCGGCCTTGGTCAAGGTCACGGTTCCCGCGCCGTTGTCCGCGATGACCCCGGTGATGGCGCTTCCGGTCGAGGTGCCGTCCAACTGGGCGGTATGCGCCGTGGTCGTGCTGGTCAGCGAGGCGAGGGTGAGATCCGCCGTGGTGGGATTGAAGATGGAGGTCCCCGTGACGCCTCCGGTCAGGGTCACGGCTCCGAAACCCACTTTGTAGCCGTTGGCGCCGGTGACATTGAGGGTGGAATTGCCCATGCCCAGGGTGCCGAAGGCGACCGTATTGCCGGTGTTGGATCCGTTGTTCGCCACGTAGATGGTGGGATTGTTGCTGCTCTGATTGGTGAAGTTGTTCCCTATCGCGATGGTCCCGTCGTTGCCCGCGCCGTTGAGCAGGAATTGCAAGGTGGCGCCGTTGGCGGTAACGGAGCCGCTGCCCAGACCGGTCGTAGTGGTCACGACCAGCGTGCCGGCCGTCAACGTGGTGACGTTCGTGCGCGTGGAGGTTCCGTTGAGCGTCCAGGTACCCGCGTCCTGTTTGGCCAGCGTGCCCGTGGTGGTGCCCAAGATGCCGGCGATGGTCCCGCCTTGGGCGCCGCCCAGAGTCAAGGCGAAGGTCGGTCCCGTGATGGTTCCGGTATTGCTCAGGTTGATGGTGCCCGTGCCGCCCAGGATGCTGCTGGCGCTGCCCAAAGTGACCAGGCCCGCGTAGGTCGCGCCCGTGGCGTTTCCGTTGATCAAAGCGCCCCCGGAAGAGATGCCCGTGCCGTTCAGGGTCAGGGCCTCCGCGTTCGAATAGTTGGTGCCGTTCAGATCCAGGACCGCGCCGGAGGTGACCGAGGTGCCCGCGGCCGTGGTGCCCAGGGCGGTGGCGCTCCCCAGCTTCAAGGTGCCCGCGCTGACCGTGGTGGCCCCCGTATAGGTGTTGGCGCCCGATAGCAAAAGGGTTCCGGATCCGGCCTTGGTCACGGTCCCGCTGCCGGTCGCCACGATGGCGGAAACCGTGGTATTGCCCGTGCCCTGAAAGGTCATGTTGTAGTTGACGGCATTCAGCTGGTTGGCCCAGGTTACGAGCAGGTCCGGCGTGCCGGGATCGGTGACGTCCAGGACCGAGTTGCCGAACAACGTCCCGCCTTGCAGAATGGTATACCCGGCCGTGCCGCTGGTGACGTTGCTCCCGGCGGACACGTTCACGGTATAGGCCCCGTTGACGTTCATGTAGTAGAGACTGTTGGTGACGCCGGCTCCCGCCGTCACCCTGTCTATGACGACGTTGACCCCGGCCCCGTCCGCTTCCAGCCAATTGTTGAAGTCCACGCCCGTATTGTTGACCAGCCGCACCGTGGTGCCCGCGGACGCGTAGATCGCGTCGTCCCACCCGGTATTGCCGAAGGAGCTGGCGGTGCGGCCCTCGATGGTTCCCGCGGTCAGATAGATATCGTTGTCGAGTTGCGCGTTGTCGGTCCCGAATATCATGGTGCCGGAACCGGCCTTATAGACGGGACACCCGTTCAGGGAATGGATCGGCCCGTTGGCCGTCAAGGTCTGGCCGGCGGCGATATCGAAGGTGCCCGTGACCCCGTCGTTCAGCCAGAAATCTTTGCTCGTCGAAAAGGATCCCGTCACGGCCAGGGTGCCGGTTCCCGTGAAGACCGTCAGGTAGGTTCCGGACGGGGAACCGAGGTTGTTCGCCGCACCCACGCTGAGCGTGCCGCCCGCGATGTTCGTGCCGCCGGTATAGGTGTTCGTGCCGGAAAGGATCTCGGTTCCGCTTCCGCTCATGGTCACGGCCGTGTTCCCGGAGATCACGCCCGGATAGGTGTTCGACGTGCTCGAGTTGATGGTGAGGGTGGTTGCCGTTCCGCTGGAATTGGTCACGGTGGCGGTCGAGGCCCCGTTCGATCGCTTCAGTCCGGCGATGGTCTGGTTGAAACCGTTCAGGTCCACGCTGGACACGCCCCCGCTGGTCCCCACGTCCACCACGGCATTGGTCGCGATTCCGTTGGCCGCCCCTATCGTGATGGCGGACGTGCCCGTACTGAGGAAGGGATAACTGCCTCCGCCCGAAAGCGTCAGGTTCATGTCCCGGGCCACCACGGCGAGAGAGGCGGAATTGATGGCTCCGGTCACGGTCAATCTGCCGCCGCCGCCCACCAAATGACCTCCGGACGCGCACGCGGAATTGACGGTGATGGTCCCGCCCCAGGTTCCCGTTCCGGAACCCGGCCCTTCCAACGCGCCCCGGCCGGTCCCGGGATCGCAATTGTTGAAAGTGAGGGCATTGGCCGCGGTGATGCCGCTGGCCACCACGATTTTTCCGGTGCCGCTCATCGTCGCGCCGCCGGATCCGAGCGCCGTATTGTGGTTGACGTTGGTGACGCCCGATCCCGATTGCGTGAATCCGCCCGAGAACGTGTTCGCTCCCGAAAGGGTGAGGATACCCGATCCGGACTTGGTGAATGCGCCCGTCCCGGTGGCCAGAATGCCGCTGATGGCGATGTCCTGGGTTCCCCCGGCGGTGACATCGATCTTTGCGCCCGTGACCGTGCCGACGAGGGTCTGCGCCACGGTGCCGTTCAGGATCAGGTCCGCGCCGCTCGTCCCGGAAGTCGCCGATCCCAGGGAGGAGAAGTCGATGGTCCCCTGGCTCAGGTATAGATCGGAGGTCCCGAAATTGACGCTGCCCCCGTCGATGCGCAGGTAGTCCGGGGTGACGGTGCGGCCCGTCCCCAGGTTGAAGGTCCCCGACACCACCTGCAAGAGCCCCGTGGTCAGGTCGTTGGTGGACACGGTGGTGCCGCCCGCGCCGTTCTGGGTGATGCGCGCGAAGGACATGCCCGATTTTGGGATGAAGGTCTGGGCCGATCCGCCCGTGAAGACCAGGTTGCCGGCGTTGATGTTGATGAGGCCGCCGGATCGCAAATCCACGTTTCCGGTCACGTTCAAGGTATAGGGCACGTACAAACGCTGGTTGGGGATGATTTCCTTGGCCTGGGACGCGCTCGACCAACTGAGATTGATCGATCCGCTGCCCGTTAATTCCCGATAGTCCAGCCTGATGGCGTATTTCACCCCGGCGATCAGATTGATGGTAGTGCTGGTGGCCTCGCCGCAACACCCGGTGGTATTGATGATCTGCTGATCGTTCACCCACAGCGTGGTCCTATCATCCCCGTAGGAATAGAAGGTGTACGTCTCGGTATAAAGCGGCTCCACGTAGCCGGTGAAACTGGCGCTGAAATCGTCCCCGCCGGTGACGTATTCCGACGGGTAGGAGCCGCCCCAGTCGAAGTTCACCCAGGGGACCACGTTCGATCCGCTGGTGCCGGTGAAATTGTTGTTGTCGTACCAGGTGGCCGCCAGGCCGTTGCGGTCCGGGAACATGATGTTCTGGGGGATGAGCTGCTTGCCCAGGGAAGGGCTGGACCACCGCAACTCGGCGCCGGCGCCGGAAACGTTCTCATAGTATTCGTATTTCACCTCGACCAACTGGTTGGCCGTCAGGGGAGCGGTGCCGCTGAATTCGACCATGCCCCCGTCGTTGAACTGATCGATGATCAGGTTTCCGTTCACCCAGAGTTTGCCGCCGTCGTCGGAGGTTTCATAGAAGGTGTACGTCTCGGTGAAGGCGGGCAGCACCCAACCGTGCCATAGGACGCGATAGGTATCGCTGCCGATATTGGTGGGCTGGGTGGTCCAATCCGAGGGAAAATTGACCTGGGCGTCCACGCGCGAGATGGTGGCGCCCGTGTAGGCGTTGTCGGCGTAGTATTGCCCGCGGATGCCCTTTCCGTAGGCGGCGTAGCCCCATTGGAACTTGCCCGTATAGGCCGAGGACATGGTGACGCTGGCTACCGTGGTGCTCAGGGAATTGAAATAGCAGTTCGCCACGGACGTGGCGTCGAACACCACGGCGTCGCTGGAGCCCGGGACCACGTCTCCGGACCAGTTGGCGGCCGTGGTCCACAGATTGTCGGCGCCGCCGTTGTCCCAGGTGCGCGTGGCCGGGAAGGCGGGACGGATCAGAAGCAGCGGCAGCAGGATGAGAAGGAGGAGGGGCCGGAACGGAAGGCGGCCGTGAAATTTTAAACAAATTGTGATAAATATCGCAAAATGCGATCCGCCATCCTCCCTTCCGGGAGCCGTGGCCAGGGCTTTCCCTTGGCCTTTTTGAGCGAATTCCACAGGGATATTTTACGACTGGGCGGGCGGACCCCTGGAACTCTATCGCCCGTCAACGGGTAAATTCTTTATTAAGCGGGGGTTTTGCAGCGGAATTTGAAGGGGAATTTGAGGCGGAGTTGAAGGGATGACTCAACACCTCCAGAAACTCCGGCCTATGTCCAACCCGGATAACGGGTCATCGCGCGGGCCGTGGGCGGTTCACCCCATCAAGGACTTCATCTTCACGCAGGTACCGGCTATGTCACCGGACGCGAAAATGGCCGTGCCGGAAACGATCACGTTCACTCCGGAAGCGATCACCTCCCGCACGTTCTTGGGACCGATGCCCCCGTCCATCTGGATGTCCAAGGCCTTGCCCATGGTCTCGGCTTTGGCGCGCAGTTTGCGCGCCTTGTCCAATGCATAGGGGATGAACTTCTGCCCGCCGAAGCCGGGATTCACGGACATGATGAGGACCAGATCCAATTCCGGAAGCACGTGTTCCAGCGTCTCGATGGGAGTGGCGGGATTCAGGCTCACACCCACTTTGACGTCCCTGCCGTCCTTGTTTTTCAGGGCTTTCACCACGCGCACCAGGGAATCCAGGTGCAGGGTCGCTTCCTGATGCACGGTGATTGAATCGGCGCCGGCCCTGGCGAAATCCGCCACGTATTTCTCCGGGTTCGAAATCATCAGATGGCAATCCAGGGTCAATTTGGTGTGCTTGCGAGCCGCCTCCACCAGAATCGGCCCAAACGTGAGGTTTGGCACGAAATGGCCGTCCATGACGTCCAAATGGACCCAGTCCGCTCCGCCTTTTTCGAGCGCGGACAACTGGTCCGAAAGGGACGCCAAATCCGCATTCAAAATGCTGGGAGCCAACTTGTTCGCCAATGCCATTTTTGTTCCTCCTCGACCCTGAAAAAGTAGTTTAATAGGGAAGCCATGGGATTGCGGCAGATACTCACCGCCTTCGGGACGAATTTGAAAGGCCTTCTCCGGGCCCGCCGCATCCGGTCATCGGTTTTTTCCGGCACCCCGATCCTTCTGCGCATCGCCACCGTGCCGGGCCAACCCGGTACCTGGTCCCTCACTTACAAGAACGGTCTCATGCTCACCTTGGGCGAAGCCGGTATTCTCGATTACCAGGATCGGGCGTTCGGCCACTTCATCGGCGGCCCCGGCAAAAGCGCCGCTCCGGACAACCTGGAATTCCTGGTGCAATTGCACAAGATCGTTTTGAAGAGCCTGCTCCGCCATATCATCCATCCGGGCCTGGACACGGCCCAGCGCGAATGGGCCGCGGAAGCCGCCGCCAAACTCTGGTTGGCTACGGAGAGCGTCCCCGGCTCTGATTATTCGATGGCGGCCGGCGGTTCCCGGAGCGCCGGTTCCCCGCCCCAGCCCGCGCCGTTCCGGTAGCCGGCTTCCGGCTGCATTTCCCGGACCTACTTCGCGAAAAAATCCCGGTCCGCGGAGACCACCACGTCCAAAGCCGATCGGGCCAGGGCCTCGGGTATCCCGAAGGTTACCTGGAGCGCGTCCATCATCTCCGCCCGCGTCAGCTTCCTCATCTCCCCGCCTTCCGGGGTGCGCACCAGCAGGCTCCGCTTCTGGAGATAATATTGCGACCCTTCCCGGACCCGGTTCAGAACCGGATAGCGCATCATGGGCAGCGCATAGGACGCCTCCCAATGGGCCAGGAACTCCTCTTCCGTTACGGGCTTGCGGCGGAAATCGAAACGCTGTTTCACCGCGCCCCGGGGACCGCTCCAGAGGCGCCAGACTCCCTGGGCCGGCAGGTCTTCCACGCGCACCTCGTTGGGGGAGACCCAGGCCGCCGCGGAAAGCCCCGCTTCCGGAAGCGGGAGGGGACTGAAAATCATATAGCCGGGATCGAGCAGAAAGCCCCTGCCCTCCCACTCGAAGCGGAGGCCGCAGTGGATGTTCAGGGCCCTGCCTTTGTCGCCCATGAGCAGGGCGCAGTCCATTCCCAGGGAACGGATGCGTTGCCGCAGCCACCAGGTCAGGGAGAAGCAGGTGCCGCCCGCGCCCGTGTCCCGGGACGTCTCCAGCCAATCGGCGGCCAGCCCCAGGGTACTTTCCATGTTACCCCCCTGGCTGAAGGCGACGATCTTGCTCAGGTTTTCGTAAGGGAGGGCCGAGAGCTCGCGGAGGGCGGAAAGGACGGGGGCGGGGAAGAGTTCCATACGCCCCCGAAATATAGTCAGACGGGGAAACCCGGTCCGGAGGCGCTCAGGCCCTCCCGACCGGGGGAAGGCTCAATGCCTGCGGCAGTGCCGGCGGTGGCGCTCATTGGGCACCTTGAAGCCGGTAATCTTGATGAGATCGTCGGTCGCGTAATCGTCCAGCTTGGGCATGTTGGTATCGTCCGAATGCTGGATGGATACGTAGGCGGTCTCTCCGTCCGCGGCGAATGCGAAGCCGGTGGGTTCCGCGGAAGGGTCGACCACGGAGGCGATGCCCACGCAGCCGTCCGTCTTGAGATCGCGATCGTCGCCGTCATCCAGGCAGGAGAAGATTTCGCCGTTGGGATGATCCTCGATCACGAAAATGTTCCCGGTCTTGGGCTGGAAGTCCAGATTGTCCGGCTGGTTGAAACGGACGTCCCCTTCCAGGAAGCGGGTAGCGACCACGGTGCGCTGGGTCGCCGAAGCGATCATGGGATCGATGTCCTCCAGGCACATGACTTCGCCGTAGCTCTGGGCTCCCTCGTCCTGGGTATCGGTCCAGCAGAAGCGCACGGCGTCGGCATGGGCGGTATCCTCGTAGAGGGGATCCAGATGCCCGTCCTCGGGGCGGTAATAACCGGTGGCCCCGGCGGCATAGGCATCGCTGGTCGCGGTGGCTGCGGCCACTTCCACCCAGGCGCCGTTGCCCACTTCACAGCCTTGGCCCACCTGCTGGGTGTTGCCCACGCAGGAAACCTGCATGGCGTAGATCTTCCCGGAAGCCAGGGGCGATTGGTCCAGGTTTCCGATTCCGCCCCCGGCGTATGGGACGGTGGGGACGAACTTGAAGATGGATCCTCCGTCCTTGTCGTTGCGTCCCGTGCCCGGGCGCAGCTCATCCCCTCCGTAGAATACGCCTTTCGGCGTGAGGCCGACGCCTTCGAATGCGATCACGGGCATGGCTTTCTGCTTCTTGACCTGGGTGGAAGGGGTTCCATCGGGCTTGTTGATGACGCCGGTGGAACGATCGACTACGGTCAGATTCTCGGTATGCACGGGGTCCAGGAATTCGTACAGGCCTCCATCGGTGGTTTCCTCGGCCACGACCAAGGTGCCCCAGGGCGTAGTGCGGATGGGGTCGCAGCTGGTGAGGCCGCGCAGCATGGTGACCACGGCTCCGGTCCTGAGGTCTATGCGCTGCACGGAGGGATTGTACTTGGGGGCGCCGCCGGGAAGGGTCCCGATGACCTGGCGGCCGCCTTCGATGCAGGCCATGATGAACTTGGGATGCTCCGCGTCCGGCCAGAAGGCCAGCTGGTCGATATTGTTTCCGGCCATGCGGGTGACGAATTCCGCCTTCAATCCCTTGGCCAGCAGCAACTGGTCGCCGGCGATTTGCGAGGCGGCGCGGTAAGGCGTCGCGATGGCGGGCGCCGCGGCCGTCAGGGGTTTCTTGACCCCGAAAAGGGTTTCGGACATATCCGTCATCTGCTTTTCCATCCAGGCGCCGAAATCCACGGTGTCAGCGCTGGCGGCGCCGGCGACCATCAGGGCTCCGGCGGCGGCGGCGTTCCATTTCGAAAGCTTCATCGTTCTCTCCTATGTTTCCGCATCCCCGGAAGGGGGGCGGGTGGAAAGGCAAACTAAGGTTCCGTCATTTGGGATCGATTGCGGGCCGGCTTCGGGCTCGTTAAGCCGCGGAAACCGCCGGTTTCCGGCCCGGGGCCGGAGAAACAAATCCGCAACAGGTTGGAAACCGGCGGGAAGGAAAAAGCAGGTACTTCAGGAACCATGCGAACCTATCCCATCGCGGCGCTCCTGACGGCAGCCTGTTCCTTCTGTTCCCTATGGGCCGCCGGCCCAGGGTCCGCGGCTCCGGAATCGGCTTGGCCGGCGGGGAAGATTTCCGCCTTCCGGTCGCGTGCCGACGGTTGGCGCCGCGCGCTGGAAGCCGATTCCTCCGCATTCCCGATCGCCCGCCTTAAAGCCGAGCTGGATACCTTGCGCCGCGCCTATAAGGGCATGGAGCCGGCCGCGGAAACCCTGCAGCCCCAGTGCCTGGAACTTTTCAACGGCTCCCCTTTCGATCGCGTCGACGAGGATGAACCCTTCAAGATCGAGATTGAACACCCGCAAGGTCTGCAGGTTCTGGAAGAAGAAGTATACCGGGATGGCCCCGGCCCCGACAGGACGCGCATACGCTTGTTGCTCGCCCAGCTCTGCGGCGCTTCCGATCAGATCGCCAGCCTGATGCAATCCGATCCTCCCGATGACGCCCGGCTCTGGGAGGCGGCCGAAAACGAAGTGACGCGCGTGCTGGCCATGGGCCTATCCGGATTCGATTCGCCCGCATCCGGAAAGGGGTTGGCCGAATCCGGCGCGGCCCTGCGCTCGCTGCGCGGCCTGACCGCCGGTTACCGCGCGCGTCTCGACGCCCGGGACAAGCGTCTGTTCGCCTCCCTGGATCGCAACCTGGACGCGGCGGCCCGCCGCCTGGAGAGCGCTTCCGATTTCGACGCTTTCGATCGCCTGCAATTCATCCGCCGGGAAGGCAATCCCCTGTTCGCTTCCCTGGTGGCCGCGCGCTCGGCGCTGGGCCTGGGCCGCAGCGGTTCACTCCCCGGCGTCCCCAAAGCCGATCGCGCCAAACCCATCCCCGATAGGGCCGTGGCGTCGCGGGCGAAGGGGCTTTTCGATCCCGCCTTCCTGGACAAGGAATTCTACGCCCTGGACTATGACGGATCCCACCGCAAGGCGCCCTCCCGCGAAGCCGCGGAACTGGGGCGCATGCTGTTCTTCGATCCCGTCCTCTCCGCGGACAACCTGCGCGCCTGCGCGTCCTGCCATCATCCCGCCGATGCCTACGCGGAACCGCTGCCGCGCAGCGCCGCATTCCGGAATCCCGGACTCCCCGCTCCCGGAGGACCCGCGGCTCCGGCCACGGGCGAACGCAATGCGCCCAGCCTGGTATATGCCGCCTATCAGGCCGCCCAATTCTGGGATTCGCGCGCGCCCATCCTGGAAGAGCAGATCGGCCACGTCGTCAGCGGCCCGCTGGAGTTCAACACCACTTTCGCCTCCATCCAGGCCAAGGTCCGCGCCATTCCCGGGTACGCCCGGGCATTCGCGCGCGCCTTTCCCGGCGAAGGTTCCGCCCCGGTGACGCAAGCCACCATCACCTCGGCGCTGGCCCAATACGTGCGCTCCCTCGCCGGTTGGAATTCCCCTTTCGATCGCTATGCCCGGGGGGAAAGCGACAGTCTGGATCCGGCCGCCCGCCGGGGCTTCAATCTCTTCATGGGCAAGGCCGGATGCGGCACGTGCCATTTCCCTCCCGCCTTCAACGGCACGGTACCGCCCCTGTACCGGGAAACCGAATCGGAAGTGCTGGGCGTCCCCGCATCGGACGACACCTTGCATCCGAAGCCGGATCCGGATCCCGGGCGTTACGGGGTGCGGCCGGCCGGGTTGTGGAAGGGCGCGTTCAAAACACCGACCGTGCGCAACGCGGCCCTGACGGCGCCCTACATGCACAACGGACAATTGCCGACCCTGGAAAGCGTGGTGCGGTTCTACAACGTGGGCGGCGGCAGAGGCATGGGCCTGTCCGTGCCCAACCAGACCCTGCCGGCCGACAGCCTGGACTTGTCGCCGCGGGAGCAGGGCGATCTGATCGCCTTCCTGAAATCGCTGACGGATAGTCCCCTTAAGGTGGACAAGCCCGGGAAGCTGCCCGGATCGCCGGAGCGGCCCGAGCTTGCGGCCAGGCCCGCGAGCGGGAAATATTAGCCGGGACCCGTACGGTCTATTTGCGAAGGCCGAAGCGAGCCCAACGGCCCGTAAGCCTTACTTGAAGAGGCCGAAGCGGGCGCGTTGCTCCAAAAACAAGTCCACCAAAGTCAGCGCCGCCATCGCTTCCACGATCACCACGGCGCGCGGCAGCACGCAGGGATCATGGCGCCCCTTGGCCGCCAGGATGCGCTCCTTGCCTTTTTTGTCCACGGTTTTCTGGGGCATGGAAATGGTGGCCGTGGGCTTGAAGGCGATGCGGCACAGGATGGGCTCGCCGTTGGTGATGCCGCCCTGGATGCCGCCGGAGCGGTTGGTCTCGGTGCCGATGGCGTCGAAGCCCGCCTTCTTCCCCTTGCTTACGAATGCATCGTTGTGCTGGCTGCCGCGCAGGCGTGTGCCCGCGAAGCCGCTGCCCACCTCGAAGCCCTTGGTGGCGGGCAGGGAGAGGAAGGCCCGCGCCAGTTCGGCCTCGGCGCGGTTGAACACCGGTTCGCCGACGCCCTTGGGAGCCTTCTTGACGACCAGCTGGATCACGCCGCCCAGGGAGTCCTGGGCCTTGCGCGCGTCATCGATGGCCTTGGCCATCTTTTCCGCCGCGACCGGATCCGCGCAGCGCACCAGGTTGGACTCGATGGTCTTGAAGCTGGCCTTGAGGGGGTCGATGTCGGCGTCGATGGTCCCCACCTGGGAGACATACGCCAGGATCTCGGTGCCGCAGGCTTCCTTGAGGATCTTCCGGGCGATGGCCCCGGCCGCCACGCGTCCGATGGTCTCGCGCGCCGAGGCGCGTCCGCCCCCGCGGTAGTCGCGGAAGCCGTACTTGAGATCGTAGGTGAAGTCCGCATGGGACGGGCGGTACAGATCCACCATGTCCCCGTAATCGTGGGAGCGCTGATCGGTATTGGGGACCAGCATGCCGATGGGCGTGCCGGTGGTCTTGCCTTCGAACAGGCCGGAGAGGATCTCCACCTTGTCCGCTTCCTTGCGGGGAGTGGTCAGCCTGCTCTGGCCCGGGCGGCGGCGATCGAGTTCGGCCTGGATCTCGGCTTCCGTGATCGCGAGGCCGGCGGGACAGCCGTCCACCACCACGCCCACGCCTTTGCCGTGGCTTTCGCCGAAGGTGGAAATGCGGAAGAGATTGCCGTAGATGCTGGACATCAGTTCGGCTTCAGCTTGGGGTTGTTCTTGTGCCGGTCCGCGTCGCGCAGGGTCTTTTTCTCCAGGTTCTTTTCCAGGGCATCCGTCAGGTCGATACCGGTCTGGTTGGCCAGGCAGATGAGCACGAAAAGCACATCCGCCATTTCATCCCCCAGATCCTTGGCCAGATCCGACTTCTTGAAGCTCTGGTCCCCGTAGGTGCGCGACATGATGCGGGCCACTTCCCCCACTTCCTCCATGAGGATGGCGGTATTGGTGAGCTCGGAGAAATACCGGACTCCCACGGTCTTGACCCAGGTATCCACCTGGGATTGGGCTTCTTTGAGTGTCATGACAGGTTTCCTGCAATCGGGACGGCGATCGGAGCGATCGCATGCCGGGGATACCTTCCGCGGCATTGCGTACGTCTAAAACTTAGTTCACAAACCGGGGCCTGCAAAGCCGCCGATTGCCGGGGACGCGGGGGCCAAAGGGTCCGGAGCGCATCCCCGGGACCCGAAGCCGCAAGCGATTGTTTTTATCTTAAGAGGCCTTCTTATGCCGACGCCCGCACGCCATCCATGAACACATTCTACCTGCGGGCATTCGCCCTCTTCGGGTCCATCCGGGTCCTGTCCCTGGTGCTTCACTTCATGGGGAACAATCCCTACGGGGAACCCGTGGTCCTGAACCCGGACCGCTTCGTGCCCAACGCATCCCTGTTCGAGCTGGGCATCATCCTGACCTGGTGCCTGGCGCTGGCCTTTTCGGAATCCATGCTGGGACGGCGCCTGCCGAAGCCTGCCGGGACCGGCGCCGCGGACCTCCCGGGAAAATCCCCGCGCCGCTGCGACGACCCTTCCAAGCGCGCCGGCTGTTTCCGCGGCCTGTGCCTTCTGGGCGGCGTGCTCTACATCGGCTTCTGCCAGATCGACAACGAAGTGGTGCGGTGGATGGGGGAGCACATCAACACCTCTTTCCTCCTCACCTATTTCGGCTTCCGGGACGCCTTCATGTGGGGCCGCGTCGTCCGCTCCGATTGGGTCCACTTCCTGATCGCGGCCCTGATCATGGCGGCTCCCCTGTATCCCGCCTGTTTCCTGTGGCGCCGCCGGGAGACCTACGGGGCCATCGGGACCCGCTGGGCCCCGGTGGGACTGGGCCTTGCCGCCGCCCTGCTCACCTTTCCCTTCTGGTTCCACTACTCGGACAAGCGCTGGCGCCGCATCCGCCCCGCTCCCTGGGGTATCATCGCCGATACCTGGAAGGGACTCTCGGACCGGGAGAAACCACGCCGCGAACACCGGGCCTATTCGGATCTCATCGCCATGACCAGAACCGGCCATCTCGCGGAGAAAGTGCTGGACACCATCCCGCCCTATCCGTTGTTGGATTCCAACAACCTGGGCGCCCTCTCCCCGGAAGAGTTCAAGGCCCTGCCCCTGGATCAGCGGCCCAACATCGTGCTCCTCATCGTGGAAACCCTGCGCGGCTGGAAGACCGGCATGGTGCCGGACTCCACCATGCCTTCGCGCACGCCGCATCTGGACAGCGCCCTGCTCCAGGACGGGCTCTGCTTTCCCTGGACCCATTCCAACGGCTTTCCCTCCGTGGAAGGCGGGATCGGCATCCACCTGGGCCTATGGCCGCATTTCCGGCGCACCTTCATCAGCGATTACGTGCACGTGCGCAGCCGCTCGCTGCCGGAGGGCCTGCGCCTGTTGGGCTACCGCTCGGAAATCCTTTTCGGGTACGATCCGTCCTTCGACAATTTCACGCCCTGGCTGCGCAAGTGGTACGATCGCTACGAATACGATCCCGCCCGCAACCATGACGGCGCCCTCATCGACAGGATGATGTCCATCATCGATACGCTGCCTGCGGATCGGCCTTTCCTGACGGCCGTGTGGACCACCACCATGCATCCTCCCTTCGACGTGCCCGCCGACGCGGGATATCCGCCCCCCAAGGACGCGGACGAGGCCTACGATCAGGCCATCGGCTACACGGAGAAGCACATCCTGCGCCTGATGAAACATCTCAAGGCGCGGCCCGATTGGAAGCGCACCCTGGTGATCCTGGTGGGCGATCATTCGGACTACACGGCATGGCAGATGCGCAACACGGACGCGGTGGGAGAGTTGAATCCCGGCCACACCTGGACCAACCTGGCGTTCTGGGGCGGCTGGAGCGGCCTCAAGCAGCACGGACGCCGCCATGAAACCGTAAGCCAGATCGATATCGCCCCCACCCTCTTCCACATGCTCAACGCGCGCTTCCCCAACCATTTCATCGGGCGCAATCTGATGGAGCCCGGCGAGCGCGACGTGTTCTGCATGCGCTACGGACACCTGGCGCTCATCTCCGAATCCACCCGCACCGTGTTCCACATGGAGGCGGATTCCGTGCTCCGCTGGAATCCGGACAAGAACCGCAAGGCCGATTACGCGCTGCTGGAAGGCCACACGGCGCCCACCATGCACAGCGCGGACAAGTCGCTCGATCTGGAGCGCTATCGGGACCTGGCCCGCGCCTACGGCCGGGTGCTGGACCGGGACGCGCTGTTGCCCCCCGATGTCCTGCCGCCGGCCGATACGGCGGGCCCCAAATGATGGACATCCTCATCGTCACCCAGGATTTCCCTCCGGAACGCGGCGGCATCCAGACCTACGTGCTGGAGCTGGCGCGCGGCTTCATGGCGCAGGGCCACGCGGTGCGGATCATCTGCCCCGGATCCGGGACCGATCCAAGCCCCCTGCCCGGCCTCAAGGACCTGGTGCGCCTGGCCGTTCCCAGTTCCTTCCTGTTCCTGCCGCTGCTGACGTACCTTCCCGGTTACCTACGGCGGAACCCGGAAGTGACCCACGTGTTGTACGCCCAATGGCAGACGGCCGCAGCCGGGATCTCCTTCTCCGGGCGCAAACGGCCCAGGTCCTTCTGCCTGGTGCATGGCCGGGAGCTGCTCACCTCCGTGTTCGGTCCCTTGGCGCCGTGGGCGATGAGGCGCGCTTTCGGCCGCCTGGATGCGGCCTTCCCCAACAGCAATGAGGTCCTGCGCCTCACGCGCGAGAAGGCCGCGCCGCGCTGCCCGTTGCACCTGGTCCACCCGGGCGTCGATCCCGAGCTGTTCCGGCCGCGGGACGCGGGCTTTCTCCGGGAACGCTACGGCCTTGGGAGCGCGCCCGTCATCGTCAGCATCACGCGCATGGTGGCCCGCAAGAATCTGGCGCGCCTGATCGAAGCCCTGCCGGGCGTGCGGGACGCCGTACCCGGGACCGTCCTGCTCCTGGGCGGAACCGGTCCCGAGCGGGATGCCCTCATGCGCCAGGCCGCGGCTTCGGGGCTGGGCGAAGCCGTGCGGTTTCCCGGCCGCATCGCCGACGACGAGATGGCCGCCCATTACAGTCTCGGGGACGTGTTCGCCCTGCCCAGCCTGTCATCGGCGAAAGACGTGGAGGGTTTCGGCATCGTATATCTGGAAGCCGGGGCCTGCGAGGTCCCCGTTGTCGGCGGCTTGGCGGGCGGCGTGCCCGATGCCGTGGCCCAGGGGGAGACGGGCCTGCTGGTCGATCCCGAAAACACCGAAAAACTCAAGGAAGCCCTGATCGACCTTCTCCGCGACCGCGCGAAGGCCAGGACCATGGGGCGCAACGCCCGGGCCCGCATCCTCAAGGATTTTACCTGGACCGCCGCGGCCGGGCGGGTGCTGGGCTTGATGGGGTAATTATCTTTAGGATGGATTTGAAACCCATGGACGCCACCGAATTGGAACCGACATCGGGCTCCGCCCCGCGCAGCAGCCTTTCCGCCTTCACCTCCCGTGTCATGGCCGTCGACGTGGCGTGCTTCCGTTTCCTCGCCTCCCTCTCCGTGCCCAAGTCGGTTTCCCTTCCCCTGGTCGTCATGGTGCGCATCGGGGACGGCTATATCTGGGGTGTGATTGCCCTGTCCCTTTGGCTGGCGCTTCCTTTCGCGGAAGTGAAAGCCATCGTGGCGCATTGCGCGCTCGCGATCGCCGTGAGCCTGTGCATTTACTTTCCCATCAAGTTCGGCATGAAACGTCCGCGACCCTACGATAATGGGATGGACGTGACGCCGCTGGTTCCTCCCCTCGACAAGTACAGCTTTCCCTCGGGCCATACCATGAACAACCTGGCCGTGGGGCTCACCCTGGCTTACCATCTGCCCCGGTTCGCCCTCCCCGCCATGTTCTTTCCGGTGGCGATGGGTCTGCTCCGGATTCTCTTCGGGGTCCACTACTTGAGCGACATTCTGGGCGGCACCCTGTTGGGTGCTGTGGCGTTTTTCATAGCCAAGGCCGTTTTCCCCTCCTTCCACTTGTAAAAATCGGCGTTTCAATCCGGTTTGCCGCTTTCCCCGGCCCTGCCGGGATGCTAGAATATCCTGCGGCGGCGCGCTTCAGATTCGTGGAATTCGAGCGGACAAAGAGGTATCTTAACCTGGGTTCGCAAATCCCGCGATGTTTGGAAAAAAACCGCAGAAAGCCCTGAGTTTGCGCCTATCGGCCTTGTTCCTCATCGTCGGTCTGTTCGCCGCCACGGCCGCCTTGGCCGCCGATCCCGGCGGGCCCACGTCGACGGTGGGCAATGCCGGGTCCAGCAAGGAACTTCCGGATTCCTCCCGGACCAAAGCCCCGGACACCGTGGCGGTCTCCGACTCCGCCCTTGCCGACACCGCCGCGCCTCCCAGGAAACTCTACGAATACATTTCCTATCCCCTGCTCCAGATTGTGACCTGGCCCCTGGAAGTGGTGGTGGCGCCGGCGGTGAAAGGCCTCATCTACCCGGTCAAACCTCCCCTGCGCTACTTCCTCAACGAAAACGTCATCGACCGCACCATCCAGCTCATCAGCTTCGGCCAAGACGACCGGATCATGTTGTATCCCACCATGAATCTGGCCCCGGGAACGGGCTCTTCCGTGGGCCTCACCTTGCGCTACAATTCCCTTTTCGGGCGGCCCACCGAGCGTTTGGTCACCCAGGGCAATCTCTACGTCAATGGCGATTCCAAATTCCGCGCCTATTTCACGGCCTCGGAGATTCTCGGCTCGGGCTTTAGTTCCAAGTTGGCCCTTTCCCTGGTGCGGGTGAAAAACTCCTCGGTCAACCAACCGGGAACCGCCTCGTTCTGGTATTACGCCGATACGTCCAATACCTTTTCGGCCGGCCTCTCGCATGTTGTGTTCGAAAAAGTCTCCCTGAAAGGAACGGCCATCTACCGCGACAATCATTTCGGCCACTCTCCGGTCCAGCCCGATTCCCTGCAGGGCGATTTCTTCCGCAACGCGGCGGGAGATTTTGCTCCGGTCATCAGGGGATTGGATCAATCCTGGACGGACCGCATCATAGCCATCGGAATCGCCAGGGACTCGCGGATCAACCAGAACATCCCGCTTTCGGGAAGCGATTTCAGCCTCACCTACCACCGCCATTTTACCGACGCGGACCACGACTTCCAAGGCTGGGAAGGCTCCCTCACCAACTATTTCAAGCTGGGAAAGGAGAAGTTCGAGATTTCCAGCGATGAAGAGCGCAAGTCCGGGGGCATGAGCATCCAGAAGGTGCTGAAAAAGGTGGAGATCGAAAACCTGAAGAAGGAGCTTTTCAACCGCAAGGTGCTCGTCACCCACCTCTACTCCGCCCAGGTGTTCGAGTTGTCCGGCAATCGGATGCCCGTGTACGGCCTGCAGACCCTGGGCAATGACACTCCCTTGCGCGGGTACGGCGGCAGCCGCTTCCGCGACTACACTGTCTTCTCGGCCGGCGCCGAATACCGGTTTCCCGTGCTGCGCCTGGTGGATGGGGTCATCTTCGATGAATACGGCGTGTTCGGCCGCTCCTGGGACAAGATTGACGTCCTGGACAATATCAAGAATTCCTGGGGCTTCGGCATCCGTGTGCGCCGGCCGGACATCTTTCTCTTCCGCCTGCAACTCGGATTCCATGGCGCCCAGGGAATACAGGTGAATATGTCCGTCGACGAGCCTTATTGATCCATGCGCTTCCGCTCCGGCGACGCCCGTCGGAACGGCGACGCCCGCCGGGAATCCGGGGCCGACTGGGTGAATTTGTACATTTCCAACCTGCATCATGACGGCCCCGAAGGAACCTGAACCCCACCGCGATTTCATCAATAAGGGATCGCGCTTCATGTTCCTGGACAACGTGTCCAAGGTCGCCGAGCCCCTGCTGGTGTTGCTCTGCGCCAAAGCCTATGCGGGCGGGGATTGGGGCATATTCAAGTACTACGAGTCCCTGATCCTGCTGCTCACCCGCCTGGGATCCCTGGGGCTGGACCGCGGCATCATCTGGATATACTCGCGTTGCGCGGACGATTCCGTCTTCGTGCGGCGTTTTTCCCGCGTCGTGAACCTGGTTTTCCTGCTTTCATCCGCTATTTTCCTCTTCGTCCTGATGCAACATTTGGGTTACCTCCCGGCAATCGGTTCCTGGACCGACAAGCTCCCCAAGGCGCCCCCCATCCAGCTGACGCTGTTCCTGCTGAGCGTCCCCGTCCAGGCCTGCGCCATGATCTTCCTCCAATCCCTTCTCAACAAACGCGTACTGTATTTCGGATTGCTGGTCAAAAACCTGCTGGTGCCCACGGCCATTTACGCCCCCGCGCTGCTGCTGGCCTTCACTCCCTGGAAATCCGTAGGGCTGGCCCTGC
Source organism: Fibrobacterota bacterium (assembly GCA_028287505.1). Taxonomy (GTDB): domain Bacteria; phylum Fibrobacterota; class Fibrobacteria; order UBA11236; family UBA11236; genus Chersky-265. The sequence goes on from JAQBPN010000054.1 coordinate 20,552, forward strand.
CTTACCTGTTCGGAAACCTGCTGGGCCTGGCGCTCTCCGTTTACGGCTTTCTCAAATTCTATCGGGTCTCCTGGAAGGATTGGGCCCTCTCAGCCTTCCCCTCCAGGGCCTTGCTGCGCTTCTCCCTTCCCTTGGCGAGCACGGATTTCTTCATGAGCTTCGCCTACCGTTTCGATATCCTGCTGCTTGGGCGCTATTCCGGCATCAAGGAGGTGGAGATCTACTCGGTGATCGTCATGGTGGCCAATACCCTGCGCTCGCTGCGGCAATCCTTCGACGGCATCATGTTGTCCGTATTTTCGGCGGAGAGTTCCGGCACCATCAGCGCGCATCAGCGCCGCAATTTCAATTACGCCTCCTGGCTGATTACCACGGTGCAGGTGCCCTTCTTTTTCCTGGCCCTGTTCTTCGGCCGCCAGTTGCTCACTCTCATCGCCCCGGTCTACGGCGAGGGCTACCGTGTGCTGGTCATCGCCACCTTCTTCAACTTGTGCATCACGGTGGGCGTCTTTTCGGGACAATTGCTGGTAGGACTGGGGAAAACCTTCATGATTCCCGTCTCCCAGATGGTGTTCCTGCTCTTCACCATGGTCCTGAACTATCTCATGGTCCCTCCATACGGCGCGGAAGGGGCCGCCATGGCGACCGGCTTGTCCATGGTGGCCAGCACCTTGACCTGTTTTCTGGCCATCCTGTATTTCGCGAAATCGCCGGTGCTGACCGCGGCCTACGCCCTGCCTTTGTTGGCCGGTCTGGCCATCTACGCCGCGGCCGCAACCGCGCATTTCCTGTGGCGGCCGCCATTGGTCCCGGATATAGCGCTCTTCGCCGCGGCCAGCGCGCTGTTCGGCGCGCATGCGAGGCACTATTGGAAAAGGTTCAATGCCGATCCCGCCTGAGTCCATCTGCCTGCTGGGCCACCACGAACCGGGATATCCGCGCAACGAAAGCGTGCGGAAAGCCTTGGAGGCGGCCGGATTCAGGGTGCTCCAGGTCCATTCCCGGGCTCCGTTTCCATGGCGCCATTTCATCCTGGCCTGGGGGTATCTCCGCGTGTTCCGCGGGGTGGAGTGGGTTTTCGTAACCGAAGGCGGCCATCGTCTGGTGCCGTTCCTGAAGCTGTTCACGATGCTGACCGGCCGCAAGCTCGCTTTCGATCCGTTCCTTTCCCGGTACAACACCCGGGTGGAGGACAGGCGCCTGCATGCTCCGGGAAGCTTCCAGGCTCTCGTCTGCCGTTGGCAGGATTGGTCCTCGACGCAGGCCGCGGACTTCCTGCTGTTCGATACCCTGGAGCACAAGGAATATTTCTACCGGGCCTACCGCTTGCGAAAACCGTTTCTGGTTTTCCCCATGGGCGTGGACGAATCCGTATTCCGCGTTCCCGGTCCGGCCGCTCCGCCGGCGCCTTCGCCTTATCCCAAGCCCGGTTTCCAGGTGTTGTTTTACGGCTCCTACATTCCCTTGCAAGGGGTGGAATGGATCGTCGAGGCCGCGGCGCTGTCCAAGGATGGCGATGTCCGCTTCACTTTGATCGGGGAAGGGCAGACCTTCGCGGAGGTCAGCGCCCGCGCGCGCGCGCTGGAACCGGGCAACCTGGAATTCCTGCCGAGCATGAGCCCCGCCTCCCTGGCCGTCTATCTTTTCCATGCGGATATCAACCTCGGGATCTTCGGCGATTCCCTGAAGGCCGGGAACGTGGTCGCCAACAAAATCGTCCAAGGGGCCGCCATGGGAAAGCCCATCATCACCCGGGAGTCTCCCGCCGTGCTGGGCTATTTCCGGGATGGGGAGAGCATCGCCCTGGTTCCCGCCGCTTCGCCCAAGGCTTTGGCCGGAAAAATCCTGGAACTGCGGGCGGACGCGGGGAAAAGAAAGGCGATGGGGGAGGCGGCCCGGAAGGTCTTCGAACGGAGCTTCTCCGTATCCGCCTTGTCACGTATGCTGAAAGAGACCTTTTCCCGATCCCCTTGAAACCGCGGGCGGAATCCCCGTTCAGTCCGCGTCCGGGGCTTCCTTGCGCCGCAGATAGAAGCATGCGGCGTCCCCGTCTTCGGCGCGGTTCAGCTCGCGCGAGCGGCGCGCGAATTCGCGGATCCGGCCGGGAGTGAACATCGAGCCTTTCGGATTCTCGCCGTAAGAGCGCGGGCTGCGGTGCGGAATGTCGTTGCGGTATTGTTCGCTTCCCCAGAACTGGGCGGCCTTGGAATCGAATACGACCTTATCGACGCGGAAGCCCGCGCGCTCGGCGATGACGGATACGCTTTTCCGGCTGTGGAGGTAGAAATGGCGCGGCGCGTCCAACTGGTACCAATCGGTGCCGTACTCGCGCCACACGAACGACGAGACCACGGGTATGCGTATGAGCAGGGTGCCGCCGGGCCGCAACAGGCGCGAGGCGGCCTCCAGGGTGCGCAGCTGATCCGGCATGTGCTCGAACGAATGGTGCATCATGATCAGTTGGTACGAGCCCTGGTGATCGAACAGTTCCCGTTTATGGATCCGGATGCCGTTCGGGTAGGATAGATCATGGGCGATGAAGGGATCGAGGCCGGTCAGTTTCCGGAAGCCGTCGAGATGGAACTCGTGGAGCAGCTTGCCCCGGCCGCAGCCCACGTCCAGGATCTCTGAATCGTAACCCGCTCCGCTCTCGCGCAGCCAGTCGAAAATCTCCCGGCGTTTGGTATGGCCGTAATTGCATACGCCCAGGCGGAACCGCGAATCCAGGCGACGCCAGGCATCCAGCGGCAGGCCTTTGGGGCCGGGCAGCTCGGCCTCCATCGAATAATAATTGGCCGGATAATACGGAGCCATGTCGGCCGGGAACTCCCGGATCTGCAAACACTCGCAACGGCCGCATTGGAAGTAATCGAAAGGATGGCGCAGGCCGAACATCATCTCGCGCGCCACGAAGTCGCGGTTGCCGTCCGGGTTTCCGCAGATGCGACAGGTATTCATTTCAAGATCTTATCCGGAGGGGTGGATGGGCCGAAGCGATGGACGCTAAGGCCAATATTTAGCCACTGGAGGGCGATCCGGCAATGCAGAGGCTGGGCCTTTTTAAGGCCGCGACCCGGAAGGATCCTGCATCCCGGACGGCATCTGTCCCTTCAGAATTCCGCGCTTTCGGACCAATAGACATACCGGGCCGGGCTTTGCCTGACGACCGATTGGTTCCTATAGGATGCCGCTACATTGCCGCCGTTTCCGTCCGTTTTTATCCAGGCAACGAAGTGATTGCAGTCGGTGCCCGAAAGATTGCAATTCGTGGCCAATTGATTGTAATAGATCCAGCCATCATCATTATTGATCACCCAAAGGCGGTAATCCGGAGAATACTGCGCCCAAGGGGACGCGACCCCCGTTCCATCAAAGCCTCCGATATCATAACTGCGGGGAATGACGGGATATTGGTTCCAAACGTTATACATCAGATATTCCATGGCCTTCGAAGGAGAAGAACCGCTGGCCACTTGGGCTATCGGAGAACCGGTCCAGGTTCCGTATGTCGCCACCCTGTCCGCGGTAATCGCCGGACCCTGCCGTTCCCAGATGTTCGAGCTACCGTTCCATTTGTAAATGCCGGCCCTGGAACCGCGCACGACGGCGAACACATTTCCCGCAGGATCCACTGAGACATCTCCCGTCTGCCCGGCGTCGATTCCATTGGAAAGGAGTACCCATGTCGTTCCATTGAAAACGTAGGGATTCTGGGTGGTACTGACAGCTACAAGGACGTTGGACTCGCTCGATGCAATCCTTGCCCATTTTACGCCCGCCAGGACGGGCATTTTCAGCCATGACCCGCCGGTTGGATCGGTACGCATCCATTGTCCGTTCTTCCAAACCCACTTGTAGATGTCATTGCTGTTGTTCACGATGAAAATGTCGTCCCGCCATCCCACGGCCACGTCATAAGACTGGGCATTCGCGAGCGAATACCAAGTCATGGATTGATTCGAAACCGCTACGGCGGCGGATTTGCCCAAAGTACGGGGGATGTTGTTTGTCGGCAGGCTTCCGGGCGGCAATGCAGTTTTGTCATGCGACTCCACTTTCCAGGGAACCACCAGCGGCTTGGTTTGGGTAGCGGTCTTGTTATCGGCTTGGTCCAGGCCTTGTGCGGTTTCCATGCATCCCATCAAGGAAAAAGCCAGGGGAATCCCCAATACAAACAGTCTCTTCTTTTTCATGCGACACTCCTATTAGAATTGTAAAAAGGCCATGTGTTCCGATTTCCGGATCGGAACACCCCCCTGCCCAGGATTGGCGTTGCAAGATGGATCGTTTGACGAAGCAGTCGCCTCGAGCGTGGACACTATTTCCATAGGGATGGAAAAAATGATGCCTCCCGAGCTGGGCGAGTCTATCGCACGGTCACCGTCAGTTTGACCGCGATGAATTCGCTTGGAGTCACCGATAGATAGGAACCACTGCAGGCGTAAACGGGAGTTCCGATGGACCCTGCATTGCGGTATGTGACTCCATAGCAGACGCTGTAATTGGGGTAGGTCGTGCTCGCCCTAAGACCCTGCATCCAGACAGCGGCGTTTCCGCTCGAGTGATCGGCATTCCAACCTTTCAGGCTGGTCCATCCGGCGCCATTGTTCCAGAGCACTCCCCAACTGAGCTGGGGAGTGACCCCGTTTTCGATTTGGCTTGTGATATTCAGTCCCAAAACCCCGGGAGCGTATAGATTGGTGGGATCGCCCGCCCATTGGTCATTTCCGACGAATCCGAGCCAAGCGCCATTGATTGCGATTCTGTACCGGATATAGCCGTTCGTCCACCATTGCGAAGCGGATCCCTTCTTCAAACCCGCAGCCGTCATGGACAGGGAAACGGGATCTCCTTTGAAGTCTCCGCTGTTGAAATCGTACGACGATTCCAATTGCTCTGCCCGATAGGGATTGCCGCGCGACAGATAGGATTTCCTGAGGGCAACGAGCATTCCGGGATCCACATGGGGCATGGCTCCTCCATCGGCCAGAATGAGCGGTACCGCGAGCTTCCCTTCAGATTCGGAAACGTCCTTATACACGACATTTCCATCCGCGTCCGGGGGGCCAATCACCGGGACGGCCGCACCCGTATTCACGGAAGCGGGTCCCGCGGTATCGGATGCCTGTTCGCATCCGACCGTGAGCAGGGACGCGAACAGGGCCAATGGGCCGAATGCAAATAGAGAGTACCTACGGTTCATGAAACCTCCTTGGGCAGGCTGATATCCTGTCCGGAAAACGTTTGGAATTCCGAGTGCAAACGCAATTTGCAACGGGTCCCGATTAGACGCGGGCCAACTCGCGAGCGTGGACAGCTATTTTCCGGATTTTGGGGTCGCGGGAGGCGCCGCCTCCCGGATGAAATCAGAACTGGTGGCCGACCGAAAGGCCGGACTCGAGTCCGAGAGGCGATCGGGACGTCGCAGCGCTGGAAAAATCATAACCGTAATAACCGCCCGCCGCCGTCGCCGAAAGCCAGATGCGATATGGGAAATAAATCTCGCACTCCAATGGAAGGGTAATCCGTAAAAGATTCGCGACCGATTCCCGCTCGGTATCCAGGGATCGGCCGCCCGCCACCACGGGAGCCTCCCCAAAGCGGTTGTCCTTCACCGTCTGGAACAGCCAATGATACGACGCTTGCGCCCCGACCAAGAGCTGGCCGTGCACACCGCGTAACACCGGCGTTTCCATGGAATAGCCGAGGCCGCCCATGCGGATGGAATTTTCCAAACCCGTGGGACCGCCGTCCAGGCGCGTTTGGGCGAAGGACAGTCCCAGCGTCTGCTTGGTCCAATATCCCCGGAACACATATTCCGCCTGGGACAGCGTGAGGTCCTTGAACATGGGAGCGCGCCGGGCGGAAAGCTGCACGCCGTTGAAATGCATTTCCAGGATGCGGCCTCCTTTTTCGGAAAGCATGGATTTGGCCTTGCGGCGGAACATCGGCGGACTCACCAGGGCCGTGCGTTGCCATGTCAGGTCCACTTCCGCGATGCGGCTTTCGCCCTTCTCGCGGTACGCCAGGACATATTTGTTGGAAGGCAGGGAAAACCTCACGCTGTCCTGGCCCGTGAGCCAGGCGCGTCCCTCCAATTGCATGGAGTTGCCGTTATAGATCTCCATCGGGCCCAAGGGCATGTGTTGCAGCAACAGTTGCGATTGCTGGTTTCCGATGCGTGCGACCACGGGGTCGGCTTCGCCGGTCATGTCGAAATCGAAACCGGGATTCTGTTGGGAGGCTTGACCCATGATTTCCTCCCGCTTGGTGGAAACGCGGGCGTAGTCGAACGCCTCCATGAGCCGTATCGACTTGTCCCCGTCGTAATCGGCCAGACCGCGCATGCCGTTCAGGAAATGATGGGTGAACACGGCCCCGCGGTAATCCTCGCTTTCCTGCGCCATCTCGCCGCGGGAGCTGGAGCTGATCAGGATGGTGCCCTTGCTTTCCAGGCGATCCACCATCACCACCTTGGGGGCATCCACCAGGCGTCCCCCCTTGTTGCGGAGGAAATCGCCGGACTCGCAGGCGTCCAGGATGAGGATCTTGAGATTGCTTTCCAGCGATTCAAGGTACCGGGAAAGATCTTCCCTGGAAAGGATTTGCCCCCGCACATGCAGGCCTTCCGCCGAGCCGTGCCCCGAATAATAGATCAGCACCAGGGATTCCGTGCCCGCCTTGCGCAACTCCCGGACCCGGCCCTTCACTTCTTCCAGGGATGCCTTGATTTTTTCCAGAGGCTGATTCGTCAAAAGGTAGATGCGGTCCTCATCGAAGGTCCCGGCGTGCCGGAACGTCTCGGCCATTTCCTTTGCATCCCGGGAGGCATAATGAAGGGGACGCTCCTCCTCCATGCCTTGATCCTCGCCTATGAACAATGCGATGCGCTGCACCTCGGCGCAAACACATGCGCAGGCGGTCAAAAGGATTGGTAACGCGCGGGGCAACAAGGTATTCCGGGCCCGACTATCTGGTAAGACGGAATGCGTCCGCGCGCAGATTGGCCCTGGGGGATTTTCCATCCAAGGCTTGGAGGCCCTCAGCCTTGGAAAAGGCGGAAAAGGAAGTGATGACCCATACCATCTGCCGGTGCCACTCGCCTTCCAGGACGATGCGGACCGGAGCCGGGCGCCATCCCATGGCTGCGGGCCAAGGGGCGGCGTCCGCGCCGGTCATGGCCTGGGCGGTCCCGCCCTCCTCCCGAAACCAGATTTGGGCCGAAACCGGATTGGGGCTCCGGTAGGAGATGCCCAGGGTGTCGCCGGACGCGGCGGAAGCGACCTGCCCGGGTTCGATTTCATTTCCCCGGATGGTGATGTGGATCAGGATGTCTTCCAGGCCCTTGGGATGCAGGTGCGAACCGTTTCCGATTCCCTCCGAGAGACCCGTCCCCTGCAACCGCCAGGCCCACATCCCCGCGCCCAACATCAGAAGCGAAGCCAAAGCGAACCCCAACCCGCGCCTCCCATTGCCGGGCCGCAGCAGCTTTTTGGCCCGCTCCCAACCCTCCCTCGCCCAAGGGCGCACCGGCGTTTGCCGGACGGAGCGCGCCGCGGGGTTTCCCGGGAGCCTATCCGAACGCAGGGATGAGTATTTCTCCAGGTACCGCCGGGCTTCCGGTGAAGCGGACACCGCCTCCCGCAGCGCTGCGGCCTCCGACTCCGGCAGATCCCCGTTCATCAGCTTGTCCAGCTTCCAAAGGGAAATCCGGGCGTGGTCTCCCAAACCGCTTTCTTCATTCGCGTTCACTTTCGGCCTCCACTGCGGTCGATTGCCCGTCGCCGCGCACAGTCCAACCGATTGGACGTTTTTCGCGTCCTGATCATGGACAGATCTTCGCTTTCGTTTCCATCGAAGCCGGCCGTGATACGTGGTTGGCGCTGAATTTCTTCATGAAACGCATCACGGTCTTGGCCACCGCCTCCCGGGAGATATTCATGACTTCCCCCGTTTCCCGATAACTCAAACCCTCCGCCAGGGTCAGGAAAAGCATCTGCCGCACTCTGGGTCGGAACTGCCGCAGGATGTTTTCCAAATCCACCTTGGCCAGCACCCTGTCCCCTTCCGTGCTGAGATTACCGACAACCAGGGAATCCAGATAGTCCGCGCTGAGTTTGTCCAAGCCTTTGCGCTTACGGAGATAATCCAGGCAACAATTGGTAGTGATGCGATAGATCCAGGTCCCAAGCTGCGAATCCCCGCGGAACCGGGCAAGGTTCCGGTCGATGCGCAGAAAGGTTTCCTGAGCCAGGTCCTCGGCCTCCTCCCGGCTTCGGGTATAACGCGAACAAATCCGGAACACGAAATCCAGATGCGAACGGTAGATCGCCTCAAGGGTGGGCATGGGCGCCCCGGCCGGCCTGGACACGGTATGCATCGAAGGAAATGAGAAATTCCGGATCGGCGGTCGGAACCCTTTCCAACCTTATGAAAAAGGGATCGGCCGTTACGGGCAGCGGTTTCAGGACCAGGGTCGCGGAATCGGACTGGAAATCGACCCAGAAATCATCGGCGAGCATGCGGTCCGGTTTCGCGGAATCGGCGCCGCCCGACAAGCGGAAGCGCGCGCGGGCCTTACCGGCGCCGGATTCCCGGCGCAAGGCGAGTTCCAGGCTCGTCGAGTGGCCCTGCAAGCCGTCCAGGCGGAACAGAATCCCTTCCCCTCCCTGGCTCAAGGAGATTGAATCGCCGGGAAACGAATGATCCAGCGCTTCCACCCAACCGTCCCCGGCCTTGAGGAAAAGGCCGTCCGCCGAACCCGGGTAATGCCCTTGGCCGTCGAGCCCCCGATAGGTATCATGCATGCTACCCTGGGACGCGGACACCAGGGAATCCGGCTCCTCCAGCCCGGGAAACAGGGATGCAGGCGTCCGGGGCCCGTATGCAACCGCGGGACACCATTTGAGGGTATCATCCTTCGACAGCACCAGGTAGGACACCCGGTCCGCATCGGTGCGGCGGAAAGTGGCGCGGCAATCGCAATCCCGGCTGAAAAAAACACTTTCGGAGGCGGCCAGGTAATAATGGGGCGTCATGCCCGGAACCCCGATCCGCAAGCTGTCCCCATCAGGGGAAGGAACGACCCGGAGGGTGTCTCTCCCATATTCGAAATCCCCGGCGAAGGCGGCGATCTTTCCCGCCGGCACGGGTATGGAAGCCAGGGCCGAAATCGCGCGCACCCGGGCATTCACGCTTTCGGGTATTTCCAGGGACGAATCCGCGGTGGCCACGTAGCGCTTGCCACCGCTGTACATAAGCAGTTTTTCGGTTTTCCCTCCCGCTTCCACGACCTGGAATTGAAGGTCGATTGCGGGAGCGAAGAAGTCCGACGAATCGGCGGACACCAAGCGAAAGGTGCCGAGATTGGGAACCGACGCCCAGAGGCCGCCCCGACCCGGCACCAAGCAGAAAGGATGGAAAGGTTGAAAGCGGTAGGCACCCAACAGGTGCGCCGACCGGTCTTGCACCGAGTCGGATGCCTTCGGATTTTGCAGGGGCTCCTGGACCGGCGCCGAGGGCGGATTGAAATAGGCCTCGCTCATCCCATAGTCGATGTGGATCGAATCCCCGGGATCGAGTACGCGGCATTCGTATTGGGCGCTGCACTGGATCAGGTTGTATCCCAGATGGAGCCGTTCCTTGTTGGCTACGTTGAAGGAACTGCTCAGTTCCGCGGCCCGCATTTCATCCATGCCGACCTGGTTGCGGATATACAGAAGGAAATGGCTGCGCGTGCGCCCCGCGACCCAGTCCTCTCCCGGCTTGTCGAAGCCTTCGAAGGGATAATCGTTCCAACCTTTGGATACAGCCTCCCCCCGCATGGACTCGTAACGGAGGATTACCTCGATCAACTTCCCGGTGGCTTCCCTGACCCTCAGCTCGAATTCCGCTTCCCTTCCCGGCAGCGGGAAAAGTTTACGCTGATAAGGGAAATCGTATGCGATTGCGAATCCCGGCGCGGGCTTCGCAATGCGGAAATAGTCATTGCTCTTTTTGCGGAGAGCGAAGAATAATTCCCAACGATTGGGATAATTAAGCACCCGGAAACGGCAGTTCAGGACGCTGATCCAGGGTTCCTGTTTGAGGGTTTCGGGAGCGCCCGTCCAGATCGTATCCGGCTTGCCATCCACCATGTGAACGGTAGTGCCGAACCGTCCGATATAGTAGGTCTCCTCCACATCCACGCGGACGGGCTCGACCTTTGCCACCTCAAGCACCCGGTCCATGGCTTGGAGATAGGCGGTGTTCATTTGATCCACGGTCAAGTTGATGGAGAGCAGCTCGGGATGGATGAGGCGATCGAGCTTTCCATTCCCATTCGCATCCTGATACAGCCAGAAGGTTCCAAGGGCCAAATCCTTCGCATCCAGGATTTCATTGTCCGGAGGGGTCCTTAAATCTATTTCGAATCGGAATGGAATATTCGCGTCCTTGACCGTGGCCCCGGTCGGCGAAAACGTAAACTCCTTGGTGCCAAGAAATTGCCAGATCAAGGCTATTTTCGGCGCATCCAACCCCAGGATCCTGGCATTGGTAATGGCGCTATCGGACTCGCTGTAAGCCGCACCGTGGAATCGGCCCAGGGAAACCAGGTTCTCCGGGTTTGCCGGATCCACGACCGCCCCCTCCCGAAAACACGATGCCAACAGGAGAGCAAGGCCTGTTACCCGGATAAGACCGGTCCTGGGGGCAGAAACAGATTTTGGGCTTGATTCGATCATGTAGCTCGAGAAGAAGGTTAGGACGGGTCAATATCTAACCTTTGGCGGGCGCCCCTGCAATCCTTGACCCCCCGCAGACCCGATCTGAAATTCCCCAAAAAGCATGGACCAAATCCCGCAAGTGGGAGTGGCAATCTCTTGATCAGCCGGATCCCCGAGCCCTATAATTTTTAAAGAGCCTGCATCTTTCATTATCGGAGTCGCATCGTGCAAAAACTCCTGGTCTGCTTGGGATTCTTGGGTCTGGCCCCCGTGGCCGCCCACGCCTTCGCGACCATGCCCGACAACCCCATCGCCTTCAGCAATTGCACCGCCAAGGTGAAGGTCGATGCGGCCCGGCTCCGTTCAGGCCCCTCCCTCGACTCCAAGATTCTGGGCGTCCGGGTTCAGGATGAACCTCTCTTCGTCACCAAGGTTTTCGGCAAGTGGGTCCAAGTGGTCCTGGCCGAAGGGGACACGGCCTTCATGGCCGCCTATCTTCTGGCCTTCCCCGCCAACGAGATTCTGGAACAGTGGAAGCGGGAAAGCCCGCCTCCCACCGTGGGCAAGAAGGCCAAGGTGAAATGGGCCAACGTCAATTACCGCAAATATCCCACCGCCCGTTCCCCCCGTATCGGCCATTTCAGCGCCAATGATGAAGTCGCGGTCCTTTCCGACCTCGGCAATGGCTGGAGCCTGGTGGAAAGCCGCAAAGCGGATGGAAAAGGGACCTGTTTCGGTTTTATCGCCAATCGCGCCTTGGCGGCCCCGGACGTGCCCGATCCTCCGGAATGGTCCAGCCCATTGGCTCAGGTGAAGCTGAATCCCGGCGAAAAAATGGAAAAAGAGAAGGTTTTGGAGTCCCCGTCCCAGTATTGCCAGCGCACCGCCTGGACCCCCGAGCTCTTTGTGATGGAGCTCAAGGCCAAGGCCCGCATGCATCCCCACGATCCTCTGGCCCCCTCAGCGGACCAGTTGGTCGCCGTTCAGTAGATAGTCCCCTCGATACCGGCCAGGATACGGAAGCGTACCGGATTTCCGTTGGGCTGTTCTTGAATATCCTCCCCAAAAGCATGCAATCCCGCCAAGGATAGTTTCAGGCGGTTGGAAAACAGGGGTTGTACCAGGGAAATCTGGTTCTCCCAATGGGTAGGTACTTTGAAAACCGGTCCCCAACCCCGGACTTCCTTGGGTCCCAGGTAGGTCACTTGGGCATCCAGGCGGGTTTTGCCGGGGAATCCCCATCCCGCGCCCCCGCCGGCCCACCAAGGGCTGGGCAGGAACTCCATGAGGTCCGCATCGTGGCCCCAGAACTCCCGCACTCCCGCCTGAAAACGCCAATTCGCGTTTTCGCCGATTCCACCCGAGGCGAACACCTTGCCCGTGGCGTTCTGGAGCAGGTATTGGCTGGCCTCGTATCGGCCTTGGCGGACGATAATGTCGTTCACCTCAGTCTGGTCCACGGCCTCGAACAGGGGAAGCTCCCACTCCATGCTATAATTCCCGCCGATTCCCGCCAGGAATCGTTGGCGCACCTCGCGGTACTCCGCGCCGCCCACCAATCCCCGGGCATTGGTCCCGGGATGGACGCCGATGGCGAGGGAGTCGTCCGGGGTCAGGTTTTCCGTGGGCACCACGTATCCCTTGAAGGGATGGCGATAGTACGCCCGGAGGAACTGCATGGGCTGATGGGCCCCGAAAGGTTCCCGGAACTCGGAACTGTGCTGGGCGATGAACATGCCGTCCCGGTAGGCGAGGGATCCCTGGGACAACATCCGGAAGGGGAGGGAATCCGGAGCGCTCCAGTCCTGGCGATAGCGGAAGCGGGTGGGATAACCCTTGTCCTCGAACTCTTCAAAAGCGCCCTGGGAGGTCATGGCCCGACGCTCGTAGCCGATGTCGAAACGCCAGAGCCAGGATCCCTCGGAGGCGCCCAGGAAGCTCATGTTGATCTCGGACCGCCGCCAATGGGATTTGTAGAACTGGACCGGACTGGGTGAATCCCATTGCTGTTCCACCAGGGTCAGGTCGAAATCCTCTCCGGCTTTATAGACCAGATCCGCGTTGAAGCCTTCCCAGGGATAGATCAACCCGGAAACCGGCGAAGTGGTCCACCACCAGCCTTGGTTGTACTGCGCGGCCAGGGTCGACCCGCGCCGTTCGAAGGAACTGCCGATATTCGCCTGGCTCTTCATGGGCATATCCCCTCCGAACCACGCCAGATCGTTGTCCTTGTCCGGAAGGGCCTGGGCGCGCCGGGCGGGAAGCGTCCGCTGGGAATAGAGTCCGTTCTGGTCCAGGCCTCCGTGCAGGCGCAAGCCTTCCACGGCCAGCCAACTGGCTTCCGCGGAAACAAAAGGCGAGGAGGCGCCAGCGCCGATTTCGTTGGAGCCCACCGATCGATAGGCGAAATCCACGGTATCGTTCTGCCAGCTCCGGTCGGTTCCATATCGCAGGAAGGGATGGGTGGCCCAGAGGAAGGGGGTGGCGTCCCCGTACAATTGGTAGAACTCCCGGCCGGAAACGAAGCCTTCCTGGCCGTTGAGGAGAAAGTGGTTCTGCGGCTGATCCAGGCGATCGCGGAAAAAGTCCGACTCCACGGGGATGCCCGGGGACTTTTCCCAGGCCGCCGGCGTATCCGCTCCAGGGGCCGCGACGGCCAAGCCGGCCAAAAGCGCCAAGACGCCGGCGCAAAGCGCCGGGACGCACCCGGCGATCCTGGCCGATCCCGCCCCGTTTTCCGATGCCGGCTTCAACGCTTTCGCCACAGTCGCTCCCATCTTGCCCCTCAAAGGATAGATTCCCGCGGGCTTTTTTCCACCTGCCGGCGCGCCAGGCGCGCGGCGAAAAAGCCGTCGTATTCCGTTTCCCCGGGATGCAGCCAGAGGAACCGCTTCTTGACGGCCCATGCCGGCAGGAACCGGGCCGCGTCCTCCACTTCCCAATCCGGGTGATCCGACAGGAACGCGGCCACCACCTGGGAGGTCTCCTCGTCCTCGGGACTGCAGGTAGCATAGAGGATACGCCCTTCCGGAGCGGCCAGATGCGCGGCGGCGTCCAGCAGGCCGCGTTGCAGTACCGCCAAGCGCGCCAAATCCTCCGGCCCCCGGTTCCAGCGCGCTTCCGGCCGGCGGCGGATGACCCCCAGGTTGCTGCAGGGGGCGTCCACCACCACCACGTCGAAGCGGCCGCGCAGGGCGGGAAAGGCCGGATCCATGACCACGGGGGCCAGGCGCTTGTGGCCCAGACGTTCGATGGCGTCGCGGATGCGCGCAAGGCGGCGGGGGGAAATGTCGTTGCATACAATCGGCACGGCGTCGCTGTCCGCATCGCCCAGAAAAGCGGCCCGCTCCGCCAGACAGGCGGCCTTGCCTCCCGGGGCGGAACACAGATCCAACAGGCTGCTTCCCGTCCGCCAATCGGCCAGGGTGGCGATGAGCCACGCGGCCGGGTCCTGGAAGGCGATCTTCCCCTCCTGGAACAGGGAGGAGTGCAGGGCGGCTTCGCCTCCGCCCTTGCTGGCGATGCGCAGGAACAAAGGCGCGTCGGCCTCCGTTTCCGTCGCGACTCCCAGCTCCGCCAAGGCGCTTGCCGCTTCCGCGACGGTGCCCCGCGCCGGATTGACGCGAAGCCACAGGGGCGCTTCCTGATTGTTCCTATCCAGGGCGCGGAAAAGTCCCTTGGGGCCCAGGCGTTTGTGCCAGCGCCTCACCAGCCACTCGGGATGGGAATGGTTCACGGCCAGCGCCTTGAGGGTTTCCCCCGGCGCCTTTTGCAGCCCCGCCGCGATCATCTTTTTCAAAACCGCGTTCACGAACCCGCCCTGGTGCTGGCCGGCCCGGTGCTTGGCCAGTTCCACGCCCACGTTCACGGCGGCGAAATCCTTCACCTCCAGGAAAAACAACTGATAGGCGGTCAGGCGCAGGATGGTGCGCAAGGTCCCTCGGCCGGGTTTTTTCGCGGCATAGAGATCGATGTTGTAGTCGAGCAGGGAGAGGTTCCGGATCACGCCCAGGCAGATCTCGCGCACCAGGCCGCGATCGGGTTTGGGCAGGGCTTCCGTATGCCGGCCGAACAGATCCTTCAGGAATGCCCCGGAGGTTTCCTGCTCCGAGAGGATGTTTAACGCGGCTTCCCGCGATGCGTAGCCTTGCATATGTCGTCCGCTATTCGAAGCGGAGGTTTTCCCGTTCCGCGGGCTGGAGACCGTTGATGAAGTCGGGACCGCTCACCCGGGGCTTGCCCTCCCATTGCACCTCCACCAGCTTGAGCCAACCCTCTCCGGTGGCCACCAGGGGATGGCGGTCCGCCGAAACGCGCACCTGGCCGGCTTGCAAAATCTCCCGGTCCGGGCCCATGGTGACGCCCAGCCTCACCGCATCGTACATGGCGATCATGCCCGGGGGCGCGGGCTCCACGCGGGACGCATGCACGCGCAGGACGCGGCCGGCGCCGGTCTGGTGGGTGTAACAGATGGGATACGGATTGAAGCCGCGGATGCGATCGTGCAGGTAGCGCGCCGGTTTGTTCCAGTCCAGCTTGCCGTCTTCTTTCTTGAGCTTGGGGGCGGGAGAGCTTTGGCCGTGGTCCTGGGGCTCGGGCCGGGCGCGGCCGGCTTCCAGGTCGTCCAGCACCCGCATCAGGGTTTCCCTGCCCATCTCCCGCAGGCGCGCGAACAGATCCGCCGACGTTTCCTCCGGGCCGATGGGCGTCACCGCCCGCGCCAGCACGCCTCCGTGGTCGATCTCCTTGTCCAACTGGAACACGGTCACGCCCGTCTCCGGTTCTCCCGTGGCCACGGCCCATTGCACCGGCGCCGCGCCCCGGAACTTGGGCAGCAGGGAACCGTGCACATTGACCGCGCCGAAGCGGGCCAGAGGGAACAGGGTATCGGGCAGGATACGGTAGGCCACCACCACCAGCAGGTCCGCCCGTTGTTCCCGGATCAGGTCGTGGAACCCGGGATCTTTCAGGGAGACGGGCTGGGCCACCGGATATCCCAGTTCCAGGGCCTTTTCCTTGACGGGCGGCGCGGTGAGCTTTTGGCCGCGTCCTTTGGGCTTGTCCGGCTGGGTGACGACCAAGGCCACCTGGTGCCGGCTGGCATGCAGGGACTCCAGGAAGGCGACGGCGAATTCGGGGGTGCCCATGAAGACTATTTTCATGGCATCAAATCAATATAAATACGGCTCCGGACTCAAGCTTTGCCCGGGACGCTCCGGGAACCCGGCGAGCTTCTCCGTATTAGGGCGCCGTGATCGTCCATACCGGAAGCGACGCGGCATCGGATCGGGCTACAGCTTCCGCGCCCGCGATTCCCGCGGCCTGGAGACTCATCGCCGCGGAAAGCGCTCTAATCCGGCCCAAGGCATCGATCCTGAGACCCGCCTCCGGACTTTCGCTCCGCATGCGCGCGCGGCCGCCCTGCGATCGGATCAGCGTGGGCAACGCCCGCACCTTGGCGACGGCGGCCTTCTCCTGGCGGTTGGATTTCCAGATGCCCCAGTTGGCGCCCACCGGCCCCTCCGCGCCTTTCCAGGCTTCGTCGAAAGAGGTGAACAACATGAACTCCATGCCTTCCTTGGCCCCCGCCGTCACCAGGTCCGTGGTGACCTGGGCCTGGGCGGCCTCGCTGGGAACCGCGCCGCCCATCGTCTGGCCGGCGCTGGGGAAACCCGTTTCGCCGATGACGACCCGCTTGGTAGGGTATTTGGCCTTGACCTGCTTCCAGCCTTTGACCACCCAGGCCGCGCCGTTCGCGGCGGTCTGGCTCTCCCAATAGGGATGGACGTGCGCGATCACGTAATCGACCACGGGGTTCAGGTCCGCGGAGTTGTCGCTGATGCGCTGGTAGATGTCCGCCGTGGTCACGGGGATTCCCGTGTTGGCGTTCTTGACCATCTTGATGTATTCGATCAGGCGCGCCTTGGTCACATCGTTGCGGAGCAACACTTCGTTGCCGACGATCAGGCCTTTGATGGACGCGTTCCCGGACTTGGCCAGGGCGATGAGGGCGTTGACCTCGGCCACGTTGGCATTGTCGTCTTTGCCGACCCACGCGCCCATGTAGACCTCCAGGCCCGCCTCCAGGGCCAGCTTGGGAATCTGGGCGTGGATGCCCGCGCAGGTGTAGGTGCGGATGCCTTTCACGAAAGGCGCCAGCAACTTGAAGTCCTCGCGGATTTGCGCCTCGCTGGGTTCGGCCCCTCCCGGCGCCTGACCGTCGCGGTAGGGCGAATAGCAGATGAACTCAAGCGGTTTGGCGGAGAGCGACGACAAGGCTGCGACGGCGGCGAACGCGGCCGCGCGGAAAAACGGATTCTTCAAGACGATACCCCCTGGCTACCGGGGCCTAAGGTAAAACCGAAGCCCCACGGCCGCGCGGGATTTTCCCGTATTCCCGGACTCCGCCGGGGTCTTTTTGCACCCACCCCCGGGCAATTGGTATTTTTGGGAGGAATGAAAGCCTTTCGCGCCCTGATCTTCGACCTCGACGGGGTCATCATCGATACCGAACCCAAGCACAAAGAGGCCAAGCGACAGGCCTTCGCCCGCTACGGATTGGCGGTCCCGGAACACCTCTACGCCGATTTCCGGGGACGATCCGATCAGGACATGGCCCGGCACGTGGTCAGGGAATTCGGCCCCGCCGGACTCTCCTGGGCGGAGGTCCTGGAACTCAAGCACCGGATCTTCTCTTCGCTGGAAGACACCATCGAACCCGTCGCGGGCGCGCTGGAATTCATCCGCGCCGCGCGGGGCCGATTCGAAAAACTCGCGGTCGCCACCTCCGCCACGGAGCGGAACCAGCGCTACGCCTTCGACCGCTTCGCCCTCTCGCCTTTTTTCGATGCGGTGGTGAACGCCGGGGACATCACCCACGCAAAGCCCCATCCGGAAGCCTACGCCACCGCGGTGGCGAAGCTGGGCCTTCCCGCGGCGGCTTGCCTGGTCATCGAGGATTCCAAGAACGGGATCGTGTCGGCCAAGGGGGCCGGTTGCAAGGTGGCGGCCATCACCACCTCTTTCACGCATACGGAACTGATGGACGCGGAAGCGGATTATCTGGTGAACGGATTCGCGGAACTGGCGAGGCTGCTGAGGCTTTAGGAGTTCCCCCTTGACTTGTATGCATATTTCATGCATACTTATGCATATGCGTACAACCCTGAACATCGATGACGAAATCCTGAAAGAAGCTTCGGAACTCACGGGCATCACGGAAAAAACCTCTTTGGTCCGAATGGGCCTGGAAACATTGATATCCCAGGAAAACCGTAAGAGACTGATCGCTTTGGGTGGGAGTCAAAAGCGCTTGCGACCGATCCCGCGCCGCCGCAATCCCCCCGCAAAATAATGGTCTTGGCAGATACCTCGGTGTGGATTGATCATCTACGCCATCGCGATGCCGGATTGTCTTCTTTGCTGGAAAGCGGGGAAGTGCTTTGCCATCCGTTCATTATCGGCGAAATCGCTTGCGGCAACCTGACTTCACGTAAGGAAATCCTGCATCGCCTCGCCCTGCTTCCCGCCGCCTCTCTTGTTCGGCATTCGGAAGTCCTGGCGTTTATCGAGGCCCATCGCTTTTCCGGACTGGGCCTTGGCTTTATCGACCTGCATCTGTTGGCAGCTGCGAGTTTGGATGGAGTGAAGGTCTGGAGCCGCGATAAGGCTCTCCGAAAAGCGGCTGAATCCCTGAAAATATCCTATTGATATCCAGGATTGGCTAGTACCCGCCGCCGCCCGAACCCGATCCCGAACCCACCAGCACCGCCAACGCCACCACGGCAAGCACCACGGCGCCGATGATCACGGCCTTCTTGACGCCCGCATGGCTCCCTTCTTCGGAGGACTCCGCCTGACGGGTGGGCACGGGCGCGGCGTCTTTTCTGACCGCCTGCGTCCGGGTGGAAGCCGAGTCCGCAGGAAGAGCGGAGGCTTGCGCGGACCCTCCCGCAACCCCGGCTGACTGCGTGGCCGGAGAGGTCTGCGTCTGGGCGCCGGCCGGATCCGGGGAGGCAACGGAGCCGGCTTGGGAAAAGGCGTTCGCGATGAAGAAAAAAGCAAAGACGACTGCGAGGATTTCGGGACGGTTGCGCATAGGGGACCTCTTGGAGAGGGGCGTGCCGGAAGACAAAAAAAAGCTTTTGCGCGCGCGCAAGGCAAGCGGATCCTCAGGGGATCCATGCCGCAAGGGTGCGGCCGGGATCATCCCTTTTTAAGGGGCCGCCACCATTTCTCGTTCGCCTTGTACCATTCCACCGTCGCCGCGATTCCGGATTCGAAATCGTGCCTGGGCTTCCAGCCAAGCTCCCGCCGGATCTTGGAGGCATCGATGGCATAGCGCCGATCGTGGCCCAGCCGGTCTTCCACGTATTTGATGGAGGAATCATCCTTGCCCAGCAGGGCCAGCAGCTTCATGGCGATGTCGATGTTGGGACGCTCATTGTTGCCGCCGATGTTGTAGGCCTCGCCCGCCTTGCCCTTTTCCAGGGCCAGCAGGATGCCGGAGCAATGATCGTCCACGTGCAGCCAATCGCGCACGTTCTTCCCGTCCCCGTAGATGGGAATCTGCTTTCCGTCCATCAGGTTGGTGACGAGCAGGGGAATGAGCTTTTCCGGGAACTGATAGGGACCGTAATTGTTGGAACAGCGCGTGATGAGCGTGTCCATTCCGAAGGTGTGGTGATAGGCGGATACCAGCATGTCCGAACCCGCTTTGCTGGCGGAGTAGGGCGAATTGGGCGCGAGCGGAGTGGTCTCCGTGAACAGGCCGGTGGGGCCGAGCGATCCGTAGACCTCGTCCGTGGAAACGTGCACGAAGCGCCCGACTTTGGCGCCGCGGGCGACTTCCAGGAGCACCTGGGTGCCCATCACGTTGGTCTGCACGAAGACTTCCGGACCCAGGATGCTGCGGTCCACATGGGACTCGGCGGCGAAATGGACCACGGCGTCCGGATTGCCCGAAAAGATTTCCGCCATCAGGGCGCGGTCGCAGATGTCGCTCTTGAAGAACTTGTAGGCGGGATTGGCGGCCACGTCGGAGAGGCTGGCCTGGTTTCCGGCATAGGTCAGCTTGTCCACGTTGGTGATGCGCCAACCCGGACGGGAGGCCAGCACCTGGCGGATGAAATTCGATCCGATGAAACCGCAACCGCCGGTAACGACTAGATGCATGCGCATGCTCCCCAAGAAAAGGCTTAGGTAATTTAGAAAAGGCCCGGCCGTTTGGGGCGATCGGGAGCCCGAGCTCCCGGGGAACCAATCTACTTGGTGAATTCCCTGGAGACCCGGATCAGATCCTTTTCGATGCGCAGGAAGGCCTGCACCAGATCCGGATCGAAATGCTTGCCGGACTCCGCCATGATCATCTCCCTGGCGCGATCGTGGGGGATGGGTTCTTTGTAGCACCGGCGGGAAACCAGGGCGTCGTAAACGTCCGCCATGGCCACGATGCGGGCCGAGAGGGGGATATCCTTGCCCTTGAGCGGCTTGCCGATTCCCGGTTCCACGAACATGGCCTTGGTGGCGCCCAACACGTTGGGATACCCCGTGCCGTCGTAACGCTGATGGTGATGGTAGGCGATTTCCTTGCTCAGGGAATAGAAGGTGCGCCAGCCCAGCTTCAGCTCCAGCTCGTGGAGCAGATCCCCGCCGATGATGGTATGCATCTTCATGATCTCGAATTCATCCACCGTCAGCCCGCCGCGCTTCTTGAGGATGTCGTCCCGGATGCCCACCTTGCCGATATCGTGCAGGGGCGCGGCGATGAAAATCTCGTCGCAATAGGTGCGGGTGATATAGTCGGAATACTCCGGGAACTTGGCCATCTCCTGGGACAGCATGCGCGAGTAGTGGCTCATGCGGATGATGTGATCGCCCGTGTCCGGATCGCGCACTTCCGAGATTTTCGCGAAGCCGAGGATGGAAACCTTCTGGATCTCGTTGCCGCGCTCGAGGCCTTCCAGGATGCGTTCGTGCATGCTTTCGCTGGTCTTGCGGTAGGCCGAGGAGATCATGGCCAGGGCCGCGTACGGCACCAGGAACTCCGGCAGCCACGCGAGATAATGCATGGGGACCGAAGGCAGGAAACCCGCCTCGCTTCCGTTCAGGATCAGGTGGACGCCGAAGCGGACGATGTGGAAGACGACGCCGAATGCCAAAGTGGGGAGGAGCGGATTGTCGAGAACGGTTTCGAACAAGGCCAGGAAACGGGGAGCCGGCTGGCGCGTGGAAACCCGCGCGGTTGGCGGGTCAAAGCGTTTCTGATGGCCGTGTATGTCCAATAACGTCATGCCGCTGCAGTCCTCCGAAAATCCTTTGTTATAGTAAGTCTCAAACTTGGGGTTCACACCGTGTTTTTCTCCCGGAGCGAATCATCTTGGCCCCGATCCGCCCCGCCCTGGTTGTATGAAAATCCGACGCCCCTCAAATTCTTGAATTTCAAAAGAATGATTTTACTATGATTTGAACGTCGCGGATTACACCGCGCCTCCCAGTAAACAGGCCCCACCTCCATGCCGCGACGCTTCTGATGGACTCCGATTCTTCCAGGCAATCCGGGACCCGGCGCGATAAATACAATAAGGGCGCGAAGGACGATAAAGGCGCGGCGAAAGCCAGGCTGCTCACCAGGCTGCGCGCTTCGCTGAAGGCGTCCCGGAACGAGGAAAACATCGGTTTCGCCCGCGTGGACCATGGGCGGGAAGCCCGCAAGGGTTTTCCGGAAGTGGTTTTCGGCGAAGGGAAATCCAAGCAGCAGATTGCCGCCATCTCGGCCCGCATCCTGGAACGATCGGGACGGCTGCTGGTAACGCGCGTATCGGATGAGGTCTACCGGTTTCTGCTTCCGGACTTTTCCGGTCTCAAATACAACGCACCGGCCCGCGCCATTTTCCATGAGGGAACATCCAAGCTACGTGCCGCGCGGGCGCTCCGCAAGGGCCACGTCCTGGTGGTATGCGCGGGCACCAGCGACATCCCGGTGGCGGAAGAAGCCGCGCTGACCGCGCGCCTGCTGGGCTGCAGGGTACGTACCCTCCACGATGTGGGAGTGGCGGGCCTCCACCGTCTCCTGTCCCGGCTGCCCGAGTTGCGCCGCGCCTCCGTCATCATCGCCGTGGCGGGCATGGAGGGCGCGCTTCCCAGCGTGGTGGCGGGCCTGGTGGACAAGCCCGTGATCGGCGTGCCCACCAGCGTGGGGTACGGAGCGTCCATGAAAGGCCTGGCCGCCCTGCTGGCCATCCTCAACTCCTGCGCCTCGGGCCTTACCGTGGTCAACATCGACAATGGTTTCGGGGCCGGGTTCGCGGCGGCCCAGATGCTGCGCCTGGCCCAGCCGGCCGCCGGCCGCGGGGGCGGAGCCGTATCCAGGAAAGCCCCCGCCGGAAAATCCCCGGAAAAACGCCCCCGCAAGCGTTGAACGGGCGCTTTTCCGCGCTTTTTTCCAGCCCGGAGGCAAACCGATGCGGGCTTCCGGTTGCGGTCCGGACGGGTAATTGCGTAGAATAGCCCAGATGGCGGAGGTTTTCCGCCCGGATTCCCAGGATTTCCCAACCCATGGCCCGGATCAGCACCTTTTTGGCCCTCCTCGTCCTTGCGGCCGCCTCCCGGAGCGCGGCCGCCACCGAGGTGTGCGGCACCTTTTCCCTGGCCACGGAATGGTCCGCCAAGGAATCTCCCTACCTGGTTACGGGGGATATTTTCATCCCCGCCAACTCCCGCTTGCGCATCGGTCCCGGCGTCATCGTCCGGTTTTGCAAACCGCGGCCCTGCGGGATGGAGAAGGGATCAAAGGAATCCGGCAAGCAACCGCCCATCGAACAGATGGATTGGGCCGACTCCGCCTACACGGGCATCAAGGCGGAAGGCACGTTCTACGTGCTGGGCAGCGAAGATCATCCGGTGCTCTTCGAACCCGATGAGCCCAAGCCGGGCGCGGTAGGCTGGGACGGCATCCGCCTTTCCGGCCAGCAGGCCGGGGCCGCCGAGATCAGCTTCGCGGTCTTCCGCGGCGCCAACCAGGCCATCACCGTGGACCGGGCCGGCTTCGCCATCCATCATTCCCTTTTCGAGGGCAACAACACCGGCGTGTTCGCGGGCCTGCGCGGGGACGTGGCCGTGGTCAATTGCAATTTCATCGGCAACTTCAGCGCCGGCATCGTCATCCGCAAGGGCGGGCCGCGCATGGCCAACAACATCTTCGCGGGAAACCGGTCCTACGGCATCTGGGCCGACGGGCGCCCGGCCATCCAGGCCTGGAACAACGCCTTCTGGGAAAACCGCGAGGAGGCCTGCTTCAAGTGCCCGTACGCGTTGCTGGATACGGTCGATAAGAACGCGAACAAGGACGCCTGCGACCGGTTCGGCAACCTGGCCGCGGACCCCGTATTCATGGGCACGCCCAGCTTCGACGCCGCCAAGGAGGCGGACGTGCGCGGGGATACGCCCGCGCATCTGGTCAAGGACGCGAAGCTGGCCCAGTTGGAATCCGATGCCAGCGCGAAAGCGGCGAAGGCCGGCAAGGGCAAAAAGAAAAAGTACTTCGCGCCCGTGGGCCAGGGACCCTATCTGCTGTCGAAATATTCCAAGCTGGTCGACGCAGGGAAGCCGGGCCGTGACTTCCGCGACCGGGACGGCAGCCCCAACGACATCGGCATGCACGGCGGTCCCATGTCGCGCATCACATCCGACCCGTTCTAGGCCCAAGCTCCTAAACCCCCCTTCGAATACCGCCATCGGAACCGCGAAGCGGGCCTTGCGCAACCGGGCGGCGGCCGGTACAATGGAGGTATCGGCTCTCCGTCAACGGGCGGCCGGTACGGAGGCGTATGGAAATCGGCAGCCCTACCAGCTCTACCTCGTCCGTGCAAGGCATCCGGAATGCCTTCGAAGCCAATGCCGCGCGCGCCCAACGATTGGCCCAGCAGGACGGCGGACCCCAGTTCGAAAAGGACATGGCGGAACTGCCTTCCGACGCGGACAACGTGGGCGTCAACGTGAAGGCCCTGAAAACCAAAGATCAGATGCTCGGCACGCTTCTCGATATGGTTGGTTAAAGAACCGATTCGTCGATAGAGCGAACCATCAGACGGCCGCCGAGAAGCGGCTTCCCTCGTCAAAATCGGACACAAAAAAAGGCGGGACCCTCGCAGATCCCGCCTTTCCCTCGTGTGGTGCCCGGACCGCGGCCAAAGCGCGGAAACGAGTACGCGGGATATATAAGGAAGAACCATGCCAGTCGGGAGGATCCCGGAAAATCCTCCTTTTTGGATTGTTTGTGCCATATAATGGTTATGTAGGTATTTTGGTTTTGTAAAAAAATTCCCGCATTGTCGGGACGGCTTACACTTCCTTCCGTTTTGCGTCCAGAGGGGTCCTATGCTGGAACTGAAATTCTCGGAGCTCTCGCCGGTACTGGTCAAATTCCTGGCGCGGTACGGCTTCGGCGAGAACTGCGCCATCACCCTGGCCGGCACTGCGGGATCGCGCCGCGTCTATTTCCGGCTGCAGGAAGGGTTGCGCAACTTCATCGTGCTGGTATCGCCTTCGGACGATGCGGACTTCGGACGCTTCCTGCGCATCACCCAGTTCTACCGCCTGATGAATTTTCCCGTGCCCATGGTCTACTGCATCGACGATGCCGCGCATCAGGTGATCCTGGAGGATCTGGGAGACCGGCGCCTGTACGATTGCGTCAAGGCGGGCGAGCCGCCGCTGGAACTGTACCGGAAGGTGATTTACCAACTCGTGGATTTGCAGACCCGCTGCTTCCAGCGGCACCAGGAATGCCCGGACATCCGCTCGCGCCTGTTCGACGAGCACGACCTGCTCTGGGAAACCGAGTACTACGCGACGCAATACCTGCAAGGCCATCGCGGCATCGCGTTTCCGCCGGCGGAAAAGGCGCGTCTGGACGCGCTCTTCAAGGATCTGGCCCACCAAGTGGACCTGCAGCCGAAATCGATCATGCACCGGGATTTCCAGTCCCAGAACCTGATGATCCAGTTCGACGGTAACGTGCGCGTGATCGATTACCAGGGCAGCCGCCTGGGATCCGTCTACTACGATCTGGCCTCCCTGCTGCTCGATCCCTATACCATGCTTTCCGATGCGGACATCACGGAGCTGCTGCGCTACTACCATGCCCAATCCCTCAATCCCCTTCCCTACGAGGACATGTTCCACCAGTTCCTGCTGGCCGCGTCCCAGCGCGTGATGCAGGCCCTGGGGGCGTATTGCTTCCTAAGCCGCGTGAAGGGATTGACGCAATTCCGCGAGTACATCCAGCCGGGCGAAAAACGGCTGGCCTGGATCCTGGATCGCCTCGGCTGGCCCGAGCTGAAAACCGTCCTGCCCAAACCCTGAGGCGGGAACGGCGGCTCCCGATCCGCGGTCGCCGCTCCCGGCGCGCGGCATGTTCCCGTTCCCGTTTTTTCCTATCTTTACGGCGTTTCGGCACGCTCGCGGGAGAGATCAAGATGGCGGGATTCTTCGTAGAAAAACGGCGGTGGCTCGCGGACAACTGGAAAGCGCTGCTCGCCGTCGCCGTGATCGGCTTGCTGCCGTTTCTGGCCTTCCTCACCGGTTCCGGCCAAGCGCTCTACGCCTCCGATCAACTGGGCGCCCCCGCCTGGAAATTCTATTTCGACTCGCTCCGCCATTTGCTCGTCCCCCTATGGCAACCTTTCGGCTTCGGGGGCATGCCCACCTTCGACGCCGGCTTCGGCGACGGGGCTTATCCCTTCTTCCTCCTGATCGGCTCGCTGGCCGGCCTCCACGTCCTTTCCTACACGACTTTCATCTCCTGGTGTTTCATCGCCCACGTCATCATCGCAGGCTTGACCGCCTACTACCTGGTGAACCGCTTCTTCCGCCTGGACAAGATGCTGTCCACGGCGCTCGCCGTGGCGTACATGCTCAACACCAATTTCATCTCGCATATCCACGCGGGACATACGGGCAAGTTCTACATCATGGCCTGGTTGCCGCTCTCCCTGTACCTGCTGCTCCGAAGCCTGAAACCGGACGCCAAATGGTATCACTCCGGCCTGTTCGCGCTTTCCATCGCCTTGCTGCTTTCCACCTTCCATCCCCAATTCATCTACTACGTGCTGATGGGGTACTTCCTGGTCTGGGCCTTCAAATTCTTCCGCCTGGCCAAGGAGAAACGCCTGTCCGCCGCGCTGGTGCTCAGCGCCAGGTTCTGGATCCCGATCTTCTGCGGCATCGGACTGGTTTTCTTCATCTTCTATCCGCCCTTGCAATGGACTAAGCTTTACGGCGTGCGCGGCAGCGGGGAGAAGACCACGTTCGAACATGCCACATCCTGGTCCATGCATCCCGAGGAAACCGCCTCCCTGTTGGTGCCGGAGTTCACGGGGCTCAATGAGAAGTATTGGGGACGGAACCCCTTCAAGCTGAACTCGGAGTATCCCGGCCTTTCCGTGTTGTTCCTGGGCATACTGGGTTTCGCCTTCTTCCACCGGGATAAGAAGCGCTGGTTCTGGCTATGGGGCTCGGTGTGCCTGCTCGCGATCATTTTCGGATTGGGCGCGCATACGCCGCTGTTCCGGCTTTTCTACGCCTTGGTCCCCGGGATCAAGAATTTCCGCGCGCCCAGCATGATGCTGTTCTGGTTGGCCACGGCGCTGCTGGTCATGAGCGCCGACACGCTATCCCGCCTCACCGGACCCCAAGCCATCCCCGCGGACAAAAGGAAGAAATGGGGCAAGCGCCTCTGGCAGGTGGGCTTCGGCATTTCCGGCCTGATGATTATCCTGGGCCTGGCGCCGGGAATCGCCTTGAACATCTGGGACGGCCTCTTCGGCGGCGACGGGGTGGGCAACATCGCCAATCGGGCCGTCGACCAGTCCGCCATGGCCCTGGGCTTTCTGCGCGGGGGGATTCTGCTGGCGACGCTCGTGTACGCTACGCGCAAATGGCTGCTGGACTCGGTGGAGCCCATGCGATTCGGCCTGCTTCTCCTTTTCGTCACCTGCGTCGACCTGTTCTGGGTGGATTCCAACTTCATCCAGCTGTACGATCCCGCCCGCACCCTGCCCGATGAGCCCGCCATTACCTTCCTGAAGACGGACACGTCTTCGTACCGCGTGTTCGGCCTGCCCGGCACTTATGAGCGGTGGGTGATGCAATACAACGGAATCGAAACCACCGACGGGTGGACCGACAACGAGTATCGCCTCTATCGGGAATTCCGCGGGAACGACTACTCGCAGAATCCCAACTTCATGGCCGGTCTCAAGCAGAACCCGGACGGATCCGTTTCCGGCAGCGCTTTTCTGGACATGCTCAACGTGAAATACCTGGCCTTCCGCCTGCAGGGGGAAGGGAACATGCGCCTGGCCCCCAACACTTCCGTGCTGCCGCGCGCCTGGTTCGTGGCCGCCTGGGACACCCTTTCGGACAGCCTGACCCTGGATCGGATGCGGCAGCCCGATTTCAATCCCCGCAAACTGGCCTACATTTCCACCCCGGGGATAGCTCCTCATGCCGCGGCTCCGTCCCCCAGTAACCCGGGCGCTACGGGTGTCGCCGCCCCCGGCGACTCGTCCGCGCCTGCCCCGGGGGATTCGACCCGCGCCCTGCAGGCCGCAGCCGCCCCGACGGAGCCCCAGGCCGCCATCCGCTTGGATCACAAGGATTACAACCACCTGGCCTGGACAGTCGCGGTCCCTACCGAAGGCATCCTGGTCCTGTCCGAACTGTGGTTCCCGCATTGGCAGGTGACCGTCGACGGCCGCCCCGCGCCGCTGCTGCGCGCCGACTTCGCTTTCCGCGGCGTACAACTCGCGGCGGGCACCCATGCCGTGGCCCTGGAATATCATTCGCCCTGGATCAAGAAAGCGTTCGCCGTTTCCGGCCTTTGCCTGCTGCTGTTGATCGGAGGTTCGGCGGGCCTGTGGAGCATGGAGCGGCGGAGAAAAGATGCCGCCTAGGCCTTGGCTTAAGCCGCTTATCAATCCGCTCAAGGCGGTGGTGGCCATCGCGGCCGCCTTGCTCGTCTACCACAAGGTCCCTTTCGCCTCGGTCGGCCCGGCGGTCGCCAAGTGCCGGTTGGAATTCCTGGTCCTGGTGCTGGTCTTGCAACTGGGCACCGTGCTGGCCCAGGCGATCCGGTGGAAGACGTTCCTCCGCGGATCGGATCTTCCCTTGCGCAAGTTCCTCTACTTCGTGTTCCTGGGACTGTTCTTCAGCCTCTTCATGCCCTCCGCCCTGGCTTCGGACGCGGTGAAGGTCTTCGCCTTCGGGCGCAAGTACGGAGGCACCCAGGAGAACATCGGGATCGCGCTCCTGTCCAAGCTGGAAGGAATGCTGGTCCAGCTTGCTTTCGGCGCCATCGGCTTGGCCCTTTATGCGGATGAATTGGCGGCAAAGGGGGCGTTCGCCCGACTCCACCTCGATGGCCGTGCGCCCGCCATAGGGGCCTTGGCGCTGGCAGCGGTGGCGATATCGGCCTGGTTCTTCCGCAAGCGGTGGCCGGCGCAAACCTGGCTGCGCACCATGTGGGACCTCGCGCGCGATCGCAAATTGCTTTGGCAGACATTCTCGCTCAGTTTCGCCATCCAGTCCCTGTCCGCCCTGAGCCTTTATTTTCTGATGCTGAGTCTTTATCCGCCGGCGCGCCTCTGGGAAATCGTGCTCCTCAGCACCGCGGCCCAGGCCGTGCTCCTGCTTCCCTTTGCATTCGGCGGCGTGGGCGTGCGCGAGTTCCTGAACCTGCTGCTCTTCACCGACATCGCCGGGATCCCCGCCGACACCGTGCTGGCGGCCAGCCTCCTGGGCTACGTACCCTGGGTGCTCATGGCCTTGATAGGCGGGACCTGGATGGCATTCCGCAAATGGTCGGGGAATGCCGACATCAAGAGGGCATGAAGGCATGATGAAAGTCACCCTGGCCATTCCCGCCTATAACCGGACGGAAGAAACGGCCTACCTGCTGCAGTCCGTTCTGAACGCGGATGCATTCCCGGACGAAGTCCTGGTTTGCGAAGACGCGTCCCCGGAACGGGCCGGGATCCGCGCCATGGTAGAGGGTTTCCGGGAGCGGTTCAACGGGGCCGGCATCAAGCTGACCTACCATGAGAACGAGGAGAACCTCGGCTACGACAAGAACCTCCGGAACCTGATCCGCCGCGCTTCGGGCGATTGGGTGCTGATGATGGGCAATGACGATTGCCTGTTGAAGCCCGGGGTCGGGCCCTTGCGGCATTTCCTGGGGAAGGAAACCCGGGTCCGCTTCCTGTCCTGCGCATACGAGCAGTTCCATGGAAGCGACGGCCAGACCCTGCATGTGAACCGGTACTTCCCGGAGGATGCCGTGGAGAAAACCCGATCCGGGTTCATCTTCAAGCTGGCCAGCTTCATCAGCGGGGTCTGCGTGCACCGGGAATGGGCGATGGATCTGGAGACGGACGCCTTCGACGGCGGGCTCTTCTACCAGGTCTACCTGAGCGCTTGCGCCTTCGCCGGGGAGGGGCTGGGCTATGTCGTCACGCCTATCATCGGGGGACGGCGGGGAGGCACGCCCCTGTTCGGAACGGCGGCATCCGAAAAACATTTGCACACCCCCGGAAGCATTTCCGCGAATTCGCGCTTCAATATGTACGCCTCGGTGATGGCCATCGCGGCGCATGTGGACCGCCTGCATAAGACCGATATCGAGACCGGCCTCCGCGAGGAATTGGACTCGCGGCAGATTTTCCACGTCTATGAAGGCTTTGCGGGCCGCCCCCGGCGGGAAGTCAAGGAACTCTACGACCGGATGCGGGAATTGGGCCTGGGGAAATCCCTGACGCACAGAGCTTTGTTCGGCGCCGCTTATTTCGGGGGGCCGATAGCCCCGTACCTGTTCCGCTTGGCCAGGAAAATCCGGGACGCGCTCTGATCCCTTTCAGGGACGGCGGCAGAGCAGGATCAAATCGGCGGCCAGCGCCGGGGACAGGCGGCTGAAAAACCGGTCGAACACGCGCCACTTGTTGCCCAACAGGGCTAGGCCGTGGGTCTCTTCGATTTCCCATCCGCAGGCTTTGACCAGATGCTTCAGGGACGACAAGGTGAAGTTGCGGATATGCCCGGCCGGCAGGTTGGGCTTGGTGAGCCAATTCCCGGAGGAGGACGTCCTCACGCCCGTCTCCGTGAACAGAGGCTGGAGCCCCAGCAGCACGAAAATCCGGTTATACCATGAGGAGAGGTTGGGCGTGGAAATCGCCATGCGGCATCCGGGCTTCGCCACGCGCCGCAGCTCTTCCAGGAAGGCTTCCGTATAGAAGACGTGCTCGATGACTTCGCCCGCGAAAATACCATCCACGCACGCGTCCGGAAGAGGGATGGTCTGGGTGCCGAACTCCACGCGGTGGACTTCGTCGCAGACGAGCCGGGCCTTTTCCAAAGCGGTGGCGGAGGCGTCCATCCCGATCACGTAGGCGCCGGTTTCCCGTTTCAGGACCTGGGAGATGATCCCGTCGCTGCAGCCCACATCGAGAACCTTGGAGGGCTTGGAGGCCTTGAGCAGGGAGACGCATTTTGCGATGCGCTCCTTTTCCGCCGTCGATTCCAGGGTGTATCCCGACGAGGCATAACGCGTTTCGTTAAATCCTTCCAGTTCCGATCTATCCGCCATAGGCACAATAGAATAGTATTATATTAGCCTTCCATGGCTGCGGAAACCGAGAATATGGCCCCCTCAGGCTTCAATGAAATCCGCTACGGAAACAGCCGCTTGGACGGCCATGAATTCCTGGGCAATGACCGCATGCGTATCATGCTGGAACTGGTGCGCAACCTGGTCCGCACCGGTGAAGCCAAGCGCATCCTGGACGTGGGATGCACGGATGGATTCATGTCCATGCTTTTCAAGGAAATGGGCCTATACACCATCGGCGTGGATGCCTCGGCCAGCGCCGTAGCCTCGGCCCAGGGCCGCTGCGACGAAGCCTACGTGGCCAACCTGGACGGCCAGCCTCTGCCCCTGCCCGACGCCGGCGTGGATTTGATTTGGGCCGGGGAGATCATCGAACATATCTTTTCCACCGAGCATTTCCTCCAGGAACTCTTCCGCGTATCCGCGCCGGGAGGCCGCCTCATCATTTCGACGCCCAATCTCGCCTCCTGGCTCAACCGCCTGATCTTTCCCTTCGGCCTGCAACCCTTCTTCACCGAGACCGGGGTCCAGCCATCCAACTCGGGCAACTTCCTCCGCAATGTTTCCATGCCTGCGGGGCATATCCGCAACTTCACGATGTCTGCGCTGCGTCATCTGCTTTCGGGCTGCGGTTGGACCATCGAGAAGGCGCATGGGGCCTCCATTCTGGAGAAACGCTCCGTCAAATGGCTGGACCTGGCTGTGAGCCATGCCTTTCCGGACTTGGCCACAGATCTGATCCTGGTCTGCCGCAAGCCGGTCTGACTTCGGGTCCGTCGCCCGCTCAATGCCGTTCTAAGCTTATTCCCAACTCAGGAACAGGACCCCGCGCGTGGCGGAGGCGGGCAGCCGCGCCGTCCAATGCTCTCCTCGGCGCTGGAAGACCATGGGCAGGTTGCGACCGTCGAGGGAATGGATCCGGGGACGGCTCGCGCCGCGGGCGTTCACGGTCAGCCAGCCGCCGACCAGAGCGGGTCCGAGCCTTTCGATTGGGATCCGGCCGACCCCGACCCCCGCCTTCCCATCAATCATGAAGGGGCGCGAGAGGCTCCAGGCGGGCGCTTCGATGGCCATGGCTTTGGCCAGACCGGTGGGAGCCCGCAAAAGCCGGGCGCGCCAGTAGGCCGCTCCGGTGTATCCGCCCAACTTCGCCAAATCGGCCGTCTCGATATGGAAGGACAGTTCCCCCACCTTCAGCCTCACCATCACATCCTGGAACTCGGGATCCTTGGCGATCTCGACCTCGATGCTGTCTCCGGGCTTGAGTTCCGGGTTGAAGTCCGGATGCGTGCAGGCCCCCTCGATTACGAGACGGAACCGGAATTCGCATTTTCCGTCTACCGCCTGCCCCGCCATCGGGTACACGGGCAGGATGGCGCCATGGCACAAGGTATCCGAAGCCGGCAGCGTCGTCCGGTAACGCAGGCGCACCTCGTCGGCGGACAAGGCCCGGTCGATCACGCGCACGAAGTCCAAAGTGCCGGCGAGATGCCGGGAATCGTAATCGCCGTCCGCGCGCGCGCCCACGAAAGCCACGGCCTGGCTGTCCAGGTTGGGCAGCGCCTCCCGCCGCAGCACCCGCAGGCTGTCCGTGGCCTCCTGCCCGTCGAAGTAGATGCGCATATCCTTGCCGTCCCAAACTCCCACCATGTGCACCCAGGCATTCCGCTGGATGCACCGATCCGTGACGACTTCTTTCCAATTCCGGTCATCCCCTTTTATCGCCGTGAGAAACTCCCCGATGCAACGGGAAACGGACGCGCGCTGGCTGTCGTCGTACCAGCCGATATCCGCCTGGTAGTCCTCGTCGCTGGCATAGGCTTCCCGGGACTTGGGCGCATACAGGTAGCCGCCGCCGATGCGCAACGCGAAGCCTTGAGCGGGTCCGGAATCCCAGGTCGCGGTATTGAGGATGTCGGAAATGTAGCGCGTGCTCAAGGGCGCGTATTCATTCACGCGGAAGCGGGCTTCCACGGTGAAGGGGCCGCGCGGGCTTTGGAATCCGGGAATGCGGACATATCCCCGCGCCCCCAGATCCAGGGCGCCGGGAAAATCCCCCGAGACCATGGCATCGGGGAGCAGGGTTCCTTGCGGCAGCGGATCCGGTTGGGCCGCGGGTTTGGCGGTGTCCTGGAAGTCCAGGTTCAGCAACAATCCCACTTCGGCATGCCCCTTGAGCAGTGCGGCCAGGAACATGACGGAAAGGAAGCGTCTAATCGGCATGAGTTCCTCCGAGAGCGGGATTGCGGACTAAAGCGTGACGGGTATGGGCAAAATTATACATCGGTATCGGGATTTCCGCTATGCCGGAATCCCAGGCTCCCATCGAGCCAGTCCTTTTCCCGGGCCGCGATGTCGTTCCATGTAAAGCGTACCGCCCACTCCCGGGCGTTCTTTCCGAGCTCCCGGCGCAGGTTTCCGTCTTCGATCAACCGCTCCAATGCTATCACCAGGGCGCCCTCGTCCTCAACGGGTACCATGATCCCGGAATAGCCCTCTTTAATGCTGTCCAGGAAACCGTCCGCCCGGGTCACCAAAACCGGTTTTCCGGAGGCATTCGCCTCAAGCGCCGCAATGCCCCACCCTTCGAACCGGGAAGGGCTGCAGAAAAACAGGCAGGTGCGCAGCAATTCGCACTTTTCCGCTTCCGGAACGTTGGGAACCAGCTTGATACGGCTCTCCCCGCCGGGAGGCAGGAGCTTCCTGACGGCGGCCAAAGCTTCCGGCGAAGCCGCTCCGGCCAGGACCAGAACGGTTTTTTCCCGGAGTTCCGGCCGGATTTTGCCGAAGGCGGAAACCAGGATATCCAACCCCTTCATGTAAATGTCGAAGCGGCCCAGGAACAGGATGAACGGGGGAGCCGCCTCCTCCGGGGTAACCCGCAAGAGACCCTCGTCGAAGCCGTTCTGGGACTGGAGGGTTTTGATGCGCGGGTTCATGGCTTTGACGCGGGCCGCGACCATGCCGTTGGAAACAATCAGCCGGCGGGCGTAGCGGAAAAGGAGCCGCTCGCACATCCAGGCCGCAACGCCCATCAAGGAGTATTTTTCCCGTGAACGGCCGCCCACGTAATGGTGGGCCACCAGAAAGAACCGCCCGGGGCGCAGCAGTCCCGCGAGCATGGGGGCGTAGGCGGAAACGCTGTTGCCGATGGCGTCCGCGCGATCGAACAGGATGCGCAGGTTGGCGAGGAAAGTGAAGCTAAGCCGCGAGACGAGATAGGATCGGCCGAAGCCCAATCCCCGGAAGCGGATCCCGGCGCGCACTTCATCCTTGAATCCCGGATAGACACCGGTGTAAATCACGATGTCGCTCCAATGATCCTTTTGCCGCTGAAGGATTTCGAAATCGCGGAGCGCGCCGCCCCCGGAAAGCCAAGGGTTTTTCAGGCTGTCGTAAGAGTAGTAGGATAGCCTTTTGGAGCCGGTGTGCATGCGAGCGCCAAGGTACAAAAAGTTCCTATCCATTCAGGAGACGGGTTCCAAAAGACCGTTTCTCCGCGGGATTCGGCCCTTACGGCCGGAAATTCGCCCAATTTCTAAGGCTTGATCTCCCACCGGAAATCCCGCCCAATGATCTGGTTCATCGTATGGTGGGAAATCGGTGTCGCGGACTCCTCGTAGATGAGCACGTCCCGCAACGCCTCCGGCAATCCTTCCACGCCCGCCTCGTTGGAAACGAAGGGCCGGGACTCGCGGATGTCCGGCGCATAGCCGTAGCTGTAGTTCTTGGCCTGGTCCATGTAGAACCGCGCCGCCTCCCACAACCCCTGGGGCGATCCGAAGTCGAACCAGGCCGCGTCATGGCTGTAGTTGGCCACACCGATGGCATGGCCTGCGCGCAAGGCCGCGGTCCAATACGGCTTGATGTCCTCGCAGCCCGGCTTCAGGAAATCCAGGAAGGCCTTTTCGTAAATCGCGATGCCTGCGAAAGTGAGCCGCGCGATTTCGCCGCCGGCGGGGGAGAATCCTTCGAAGCCGTGCACGCCCAGGAGGCGGCCATCCGCCTGCACGCTCAAAGTGTTGTGGGTGGGCCGGAAAAACCCCGCCAGGGTCGCGATGTTGCCGGAGGCGCGGTGCCGCGCCATCAGGTCCTTGAGGTCTATGGTATGGATCAGATCGCCGTTGTGGACCAGGAAGCGATCCGTGGTCTCCAGGATGTGGCGCGCGTTGTGGAGGCATCCGCCCGTGCCCAGGATCTCCGGCTCGTACAGGATGTTCATGCCCAGGCGTTGCGCGGGTTTTTCCATTTCCGCGTATAGGTGGTGCGTGTTGCACAGGATGCGGTTGGGGAACAGGGGCTGGGCCCGGCGGAAATTGATTTCCAGGGCGGTGCGCCCCTGGAAGGTGATGGCGGGCTTGGGCACGCGGTCGGTGAGCGGGCGCAGGCGCTTGCCGTAGCCGGCGCACAGGAAGAACGCGGACAGGGTACCAGGCATGTTACTTCAGATCGGCCGGCGCGGGAAAAGCGCTTGCCTCCGGCCCGCCGATCAGGATCTCGATGGGCAGCTTCTTGAGTTCGTATTCGTAGGGTGGCGGCTTCCACTGGAATTGCCCGGGATAATCCCGCCGCACCAGGTTGATCATCTCCACCGCGCTGCGATAGGGCAGGAAGGTCTTGCGATCGGTCACGTGGAACTGGGCGCCGCCGCAGATCTGGCCGTGGAACTTGTGGAAGGTGGGCTGGAAATAGGCCTCGCGGAAAAATACTCCCGGCAGTCCCAGCTTGTTCAGCTTGCCGGTGAAGTCCCGGGCATCCAGGATATAGCCCGCGCCGAAAAGCTCGAAGGGCTTGGTGGTGCCGCGGCCTTCGGACATGTTGGTGGCCTCGATCAGGCACATGCCCGGATAGACCACGGCCGTGTCCACGGTGGGCATATTGGGGGAGGGAATGACCCAGGGCAGGCCCGTATCCTCGAAATACATCTCCGGGTCCCAGCCTTCCATTTCCAGGACGGTCAGCGCGCACTTGGGGAAAGCCTCCGCCTTGAATTGCCGCGCCAATTGGCCGATGGTCTTGCCGTGGCGCACGGGGATGGGATGCAGTCCCACGAAGGAACGGTATTCCGGGTCCAGCACCGGGCCTTCCACGGTCACGCCGTCGATGGGATTGGGCCGTTCCAGGACAACCACATGGATGCCCGCCTTTTCCGCCGCTTTCATGCACAGGTACATGGTCCAGATGAAGGTGTAATAGCGGGCGCCCACATCCTGCATGTCGATGAGGATAACGTCCAGCCCGGACAGCATTTCCGGCGTGGGTTCGCGGTGCTCGCCGTATAGGCTGTAGACGGGAATGCCCCATTGCGGATGCGGGTATCCTTCCCATTCGATCATGTTGTCCTGGGTCTGGCCCAGATAACCGTGTTGGGGGCCGAACAAGGCTTTCAGCCGGAAGAGATCCCCGTCGTGGGACTTCAAAATATCGCTGGAATGGACCAGCGAGGCGGAAACCGAGGCGGGGTGCAGAACCGCGCCGATACGGGCGTTTTTCAGTTCCCGCGGCCAGATTTTGGCCAAACGATCGATAGGAAGTGAGACCTGATTTTTTCTATTTTTCATCTTGCCCAATGGGGTGCGGCGGTGCTTTGGAATGCATGAATAAAGTAATTCGCCGGGCCGCAAAAGGTGAAGAGAGAAAAAGAACAATCAACACGTGCCTCCGGGACTTACCCTTCCGGAGAGAATCGAGGATAAAACAATGGGATCTCTGAACAAAGCCACCCTGATCGGAAACCTGGGCAAGGACCCGGAAGTGCGGGCCATCCCCTCCGGCGCCAAGGTCGCGAATTTTTCCATCGCCACCACCGAGAGCTACACCGATAAGAACGGCCAGAAGGTCGACAAGACCGAATGGCACAATATCGTGATGTGGCGCGGTCTCGCCGAGGTCGCGGAAAAATACCTGCGCAAAGGCTCCCAGGTCTACATCGAGGGCCGCCTCCAGACCCGCTCCTGGGACGACCAGAACGGGCAGAAGCGATACACGACGGAAATCGTCGCGGACAACATGGTCATGCTGGGACGTCCCGGTAATGGCGGTTCGGGCGGCGTCGGCGGCCAGCGCGAAAGCGGGGACAACTTCTCCTCCCAGCGCGAACAACCCGCCATGCCTTCCCGCTCTTCGGGCGGCGCCGGCGGCTACAGCGCGCCTTCGTCCATGCCGCCCCAGGCGGAGGATGATCTCCCTTTCTGAGTAGCCGGGACGGTTCCCGGTCCAGGCCGTGAGTCGCACATCCAGCCGGACCCTCCCAAGGGTCCGGCTTTTTTTTCGCCTTTATTTCAGGAAGACCTCGAACCCGCAATGGAGGCGCAACGGATCTGCCCCCTCGTTGGCGGCATGAACGCGGTTGCGCGCAAGATACTCCCTCTCGACGGCCGGAAGCCCCATCGACCACCCTGCGCCCAAATCCAGGGCCAAGGAGGGCCAGGGATGGAGACTCATCGCCAGGCTGGGGATCCATTCCAACCCCCGGGAGTCGTCAATCGTCAATCTCAAGGATTCGTATGGCGCGTTTTCCCGTTGGGCGGAAGTCCGGACCCGGTAGTCTTTGACCAGCAGTTGGAGCCCGGGATGGATTCTCAGCCAATGGGTAACCGGTAGGATTCCTTCCAACCCCAGGTCCCAATAGCCTTTCTGTTCCAGGCTTTCCATGTTCCAGATGCTGTCCGCGCCGCCCGACCATTGTGCGTCGTCCTGCAGGCTGGAAAAGGCGAACGCCGCACGTCCCCGGATGTATTTGGATTCCAAGGACAGACCCAGACCCGGCGCGTTCCCGTAGGATCCCAGTCCGGCGAACAACCCGAAATGCCTGTCCTTCCCCGCCAAGGCCGATCGGGCCGGCGGATCCCCGGAAACCGAATGCGCGGAAACCGCATACAGATTGAGGGGCAGGGAGAGAAGCCGGTTGGCGGCAAGGACGACGAGTCCGGAGAGGGCGACCAGACCGGATCCCGCGTCGGGGCTGTGGGATGATCCAAGGTCGCCGGCAATGGCGGCAACCGCCAAGGCATCGATCGTGAATTGGGCGATGGTGAGAGTCGGGCTTCCCATCCCCCAGCTTCCCCAGGCCGGGCACAGCAGGGTCCTGGGAACCACGTCTCTTTCCCCCGGGGATGGCGGCGGGGATTCCCATGCGCTCTCCGCGAAGGACAGGGATGTCAGAAAAAGGATCGCCGCCAATGTCCGGATACGCATCCCCTGTTGGACGTCCGCCGACCGGAAAACCGTAATCCGGGCGGAACCACCACGGTTCCTGGTGTTACGGAACCCATTCCGGTTCAGACAGGATCGGCAGTCGCCGCGTCCTGGGGTTCCCCGATCCGCTCTCGGGCCATCCAGATCTTGTCCTTCACCCAGTGGGGCACAAGCTTCACGAAGAACCCCACCCGCCGCCTCCAGGCCAACAGGTGCCGGGGTTCCCAGGGGAAATGTTCGCGCAGCACCTCGTCCGGCACCCGGTTGCAGGCGTAGTCAAGCATCAGGAGCAGGATCATCAAATCGTCCAGTTGCCCCAGAACCGGAATGAAATCCGGAATGATGTCGAAGGGCGATACTACCAGGGCCAACATGCCCGCCAGCACCGCCTTGTCCCGGGAAGGGATGCGCGGATCCTTGGAAAGGGCTACGGCGAAGGAAAGGCTTTTACGGAAAAATTCTTTCATGATCGTTCCGGGCCGGCATGGCCCGCTCCCCGGGATAAACTACTCGATTGCGGATCGAACCACAATCAGGAATGAATGTAAGGGTCGAGAACAATCTCCCGCCCTTGCTCCTGGGACTCGTAAATCGCCTCCAGGATCGCGATCACCTTCAGGGTTTCCCGCCAGGGCACCGGCGACGGCTTCCCTTCCACGATGCAATCGTGGAAGGCGCGCAACTCTTCGTAATGCGGCTTTTCCACGTGCATGGGTAACGTCAAGGTTCCCTGGGTGAAAACCCCCGCCTGCACCGCCGCGAACTCGCCGGTGGGCCATTTGATGCCGCCGTTGCTTCCGAAGAGCTGGCAGCTCATGTCTTCATGTTCCACCTGATGGCCCAACCAGGCGGTTTCCAGGGTCATGGTGGCGCCCGGGCCCTTTCCTTCCGGAGCTTCGAAATGGATGAACCCGGCCGCGAAATCCTCCACGGAAAACAGGTCCCGATTCCATTCGCCCCACATCCCCGGAATGCCCTGGCCTTTGGCGAAATTCACCCGCGTCACCCCGGACACCCGTTTCGGATCGGGAAATCCCATCAACCACAGGCACAGATCCAAGGCGTGCACGCCGATGTCCATGCAGGGCCCTCCTCCGGACAGCCGTGAATCGATGAAGCCGGGGGACACCGGCAGGGTCGCACGCCGCATGGCCTTCACACGCGCATGATAGACCGGACCCAGGAAACCTTCGTCCGCCCAAAGCTTGGCCGCGCGCGCCGTGGATCCGAAACGATGATGCTGCGCCGTCATGAGCTTGAGGCCCTTGCCGTCCGCCAGCGCCCCCAGCTCGCGCACTTCCCGCGTGGTCACGGCCAGGGGCTTTTCGCAGATGACGTGTTTGCCCGCCTCCAACGCCGCTTTCACCGCGGGCGCATGCACCATGTTCGGCGTGCAGACGTCCACGGCGTCCAGGTCCATCTTCAGCATTTCGTGATAGTCCGTGAAAACATGCGGGACGCCGAATTCCATGGACAGGGCCGATGCGGACGCCTTATTGATATCCGTGATCGCGACGACGCTCACGTTGGGAAGGGTCAGCCAGCCGGGCAGATGGAGGCCTTTGACCACGCCCCCCGCCCCGATGATGCCCACCCGGAATGTTTGATGTGCCATATCCCGCAAAATACACGTTTCCGGCGCCCGTCCCTCCATTTTCCGGTCTTTCCCTCAGACATGGTGTTATGGTAAAATCTGGGTCATGACGGACAGGGATTGGCAGGTCGATGATTCGGACGGCGTGAGCGGCCTTCCCCTGCTTTCCATCATCCTCCCCTGCTTCAACGAGGAAAAGAACGTCGAACCCGTCCACCGGGCCTTGACCAGGGTCTGCGCCGGTATCGCCCTGGAAATGATCTTCGTCGACGACGGCAGCGTCGATCGCACCTGCGAAGAAGTGAACCTCATCGCCGGCCGCGATCCCGGCGTGCGCCTGCTCCGCTTCGTCAGCAATGCCGGCCATCAGAATGCCTTGCGCGCCGGATACCGGGCCGCCCGCGGCCGGTGGATCGTGACCATGGACGCGGACCTGCAGCATCCTCCCGAGGCCATACCCGCCATGCTCGCCAAGGCCCAGGAGGGCTTCGACGTGGTGCAAATGGTCCGGGGCGGTTCGCAAGCGGGTATCCTGAAGAATCTCTTCTCGCGGGCGTTCTACAAGGTGTTCAATTCGCTTTCGGAAGTGCCGATTCCGGAACAGGCTTCCGATTTCCGCATGGTCAGCCGTTATGTCTGCGACGTGCTCAATTCCCTGCCGGAACGGAATCTCATCGTGCGCGCCATCCTGCCGTTTCTGGGTTTCAAGACGGCTTCGATTCCCTTCCAGGTGGGCGATCGGCTCCATGGGAAGGCCGGCTACAGTTTCAAGAAGTCCCTGGACATGGGTTCCCAGGCCCTTTTCAGCTTCAGCGCCATTCCTCTGAAACTGGCCATGCGCCTGGGACTGCTCATTTCCATGCTGGCATTCCTGTACGGTATCTACAACGTGGCCGCCAAGTTCCTGTCCGATCGCAATGTGCCGGGCTATACGGATCTCATCGCTTCCACCCTGTTCCTGGGCGGCTTGATCCTGGTCTATTTGGGGATACTGGGACGTTACATCCTGGTCATTCTCGATCATCTCAAGCGCAGGCCCGAATACCTGCTCGCCGAAGAAGCGGCGCCACAAAGCGCCCGCGCCAAGGAACGGAATCCCGCCAAAGGCGAAAGCCTTCCGCGCCCCGAGGGGCGCAGGGCCTAAGGGAAGAGAACCCTCGGGCACTAGCCGGACTTCAGGTCATCGGCCGGCGCCGTCGGGAAATCCCGTGGGATGGCTTTTCTCCTCGATATCATCCAGCATGTCCCGGCGCGCATCCAACCGTTCCTTCATATGTCTGGCCGGATATTCATAGGGATGCATCGGGGTCACGTCTTCCAGCGTGGGATGTTTCCCTTGCCGGCTTTCGCCCCCGGTCTCCGTTTTCATCTTTCCCGCTTTCATCCAAT
Source organism: Fibrobacterota bacterium (assembly GCA_028287505.1). Lineage (GTDB taxonomy): Bacteria > Fibrobacterota > Fibrobacteria > UBA11236 > UBA11236 > Chersky-265. Next base: position 61,098 of record JAQBPN010000054.1, read on the forward strand.
CAGGTATCCAGTTCTTCATTGTCATTTGATCCTCCTTGTGCAAGCAGGTACATCGGGACACCTCCGTCCCGCTCCGGTTTATTCGTCCCCGGCATGGCGCGCAGGCCCGGTGATTGCGTAAAATGAGATCATGATTTATGTCCTGGCGGCCTTCCTGGGTCTCCTTCCCGTATTGCCCATCCTCATCAAGGGCAGTCCCGTTCTCAACAATGATATGCTGGTCGCGTATTTCTGTTACTTCTGGGACTTCCACCGTAACTGGTCCTGGAGCCATCCATTAGTGTTCTGGAGCTCCAGCTACCAATGCGGCATGCCCATGCATGCATACTGGCAATCGGGATTTCTCTATCCCATTACTTGGCTTCTCTTCGGCCCCCTTTCTCCTCATTATGGAATCTACCTTTTTTACGCCTTCCATTTTTTCCTGGGAATCTGCGGTTTTCTGCGGCTTGGTCCGCGAATGCGCTTGGGCCGCGCCGCCTCCCTGTGGGCGGGCATCTGCTTCTCCCTTTCCGGCACCATGCTGGCCCGTTACGAGCATGCTACCTTCCTGGCCGGCTGGGCCTGGATGCCCCTGGTGCTCTCCGCGTTCCTGGCCCTGCGCGACCGTCCGAGCCCCAAGGCCCTTTTCTGGTACGCTTCGGCGGTGACCTTGCAGGCGCTGGGCGGGCATCCCCAGGCGTCCATCACCACCGCCATCCTGATCGCGGCGTTTAGCGTAACCTACTTGTTACGCCGGCCCGGCCGCCGGGCGGGCTGGATGCTGGGCGGGCACCTGTTGGCCCTGGTCTATTGCGCGCCCATGCTGCTTCCCTTCCTGCACCTGGTTGACCAGACCAACCGCTTCGACGGCGTGGCCTGGGAGGGCGGCAAGCCCGGAGAGTCCGCCACCGCCATGGAAGCTTCCGCCGCCGACCGGGCCACGGCGGCGGAAAAACTGGAATCGGGAGTATTCGCTTTCGAGAAATTCGCCACCGGCGGTATGCGGCCTTTGCATCTGCTTTCCCTGGCCGCGCCCAATGCCCTGGGCAGCCCTTCCAACGCCTCTTGGTGGGGCGGTGAGGTGTGGGGCGAAGTCTTCGTCTACCTGGGCGGCCTGGGTTTGTTCTTCTGCTTTTTCGCGTCTCCCAAAAGGGCCAATCGCGATTTGCGCTGGCTTTGGATCCTGGGCGCGGTGGGGCTGTGGCTTTCCTTCGGGGCGCATCTGGGCGCCAGCCAGATCCTGTACCACATCCCCGTGCTCAACAACTTCCGCCGGCCGGCCCGATTCCTCATCCTGTTCGCATTCGCCATGGCGGCCTTGTCCGGCCATGGTCTGCAGCGCTGGTTGGGCAAACCCAAAGGGAGGCGTCAAGCGGGATGGTTCGCCGTGGCGGCGTTGGCATTGGCCGCGGGCGCGGCCTGCCTGAGGCTGCTGCCGGAAGCGACCCATGCGCTTTTGGGCCTGGTGCAAACCCTCAAAAAGCTGGATCCCTCCAAGGACTACGCGCAAAAGATGGCCGCGCTGCTGGGCCGCGGCGCTACGGACTGGGCCTTTCTCTCCCTTTCGGCCGGGGCGGTCTGGTTTTACGCGTTCAGGCATGGAAGGGTTTCCACCCAAGGAGCCAACCGCAAGGCATTGCGCCTGCGCCTGCACCATGCCGGTCTGGCCGTGCTCTTCCTGATTCTTATCGCCGATCTGATCCGCGTCCACTGGGATCACTTCTATCTCTTTCCCGCCGACTATTACCGCCGCCCTCCCGAATCCGTCAAGGTGTTGGATCAAGCGACAGCCCCCTTTTGGCGAGTCTCCCATTACCTGGAATATCCGGGCCAGGAAATGTGGCAGATGCACAACGATCCCGTCGCCCATTTCGATCTCCTGGAAAGGGAGAAGACGGCCTTGAGCTGCGGCATCCACGCCATCTTCGGATACAGGCATGTTACGGCCCATCTGCCCCTCTTGTGGAAATGGGAGCCCGGCCTCACGCCGGCCGGAAAGTCCACGCGCTACCTGTTCAGCAACCGCCTCCTTTCCGGATACAAAAACGATTCCCTGAAACAGATCGGGCTCTTCGGATCCGTGAACGTCTATGAACTTACCGATTGGCGCCCGCGCCTGGAAACGGTGAGCCATTGGAAGCGGGCCGATACTGCTACTGCCTGCGAATCAGGCTTTTCCTTCTATGGGGGCATTTGTGTGCGGGAGGCAAGGGACGGAGATTTCCAGGTGAAATCGGATTTCCATCCGGGGGACACGTTGATAGTCCGGGAGCGCTACAACCCGGAATGGAAATACCGTCTGGACGGCGGATCCTGGCAAAGACCCCTGCAGACGCAGGAGCATTTCCTGGCCATGCCTTTGCCGGGAACGGTCAAAGCCGTGGATTTGATTTACTCACCTTCGGAGTTCTATCGATTGGCGGGATTCGGTCTGATGCTGACCGCGGCATTGATGGGCTTCTTCCGGTTCCGGAAGAAGCCCTGAGAACGGATTAAGGGGCTTTCTTCGCGGCTTTGGCTTTCTTTGCCGGTTTGGCCGCGGCCTTCATGGCGGTCGTATCCGTTTTTTTGGCCGCTGAAGTATCCGCCTTGGCAGGTTTGGTAGTATCCGCAGGGGCTTTCGCCGCCGTCGAATCCGCAGCCTTGGCCGTCGTGTCGGCGACATTCTGCTTGGTCACATTGATTTGAACCTGCTGGTAAATGGGCGGATCATAAGGAACGTGATCTCCCTTGGCGAATTGCAGAATCAAAGTATGCTGTCCTACCGGCAAGTCCAGTGTGGTACTGGTCTGGCCATCGCCGAAATGAATGTGTTTGGTGTCTTTGGCCATGGGTTCGGAAGGAGAAGCCAAGGGCGCATCCACGATGATGTGGAAATGACCATGTCCTTCATTGACGCCCATGGTGGCAGGCTCCACAATCAGGTTTTCCGCTTTCATCTCTACTTTGAAAGGACTCTCTACATTGGAACCGTCTTCCAGATTTCCGAAATAGACGCGTTTGTTACCTCCACCGCCGCAGGCGGCCAATAATATGGCCGATCCGGCGATGAGTAGGCCCTTCCAGTGAAAATTTCCGTATTTAAGCATTTCCGTGCTCCCTTTTAGCTTTGGTGGCTTTGGTTTCTTTAGGATTTCAGGAGAAAATTAAGTTCTTGTCAGGGAGTTCCAAAGTATACCGAATAGTTTCCAACAGGAACTAAAGGAAGTGGTTTTTTCAACATAATATGGGCTTATTGTTGATATCTATTCCTGCCTCCTGGTTTTTCAACAAATACCCACACGAAACTGTTTAAAACTTGGCTATCAATCCGAGGGAACCGAACATCTTGTGGATACATGTTCAAAAACTTCCTTCCCCATCAATCAACAACGATACTCAGGGAAAGCTTTTGGCTTTTCCACATTTTTTTCACTTTTCCCTACCAATTATAAGCTCAGTATTCACCGCTACTTGGAAAGGAAAAAGCCACTTATCCATCCCTACCCACCAGTCTATTCCTAATCCTGTATATATCTAAAACAAGAATGAATAGGAAAAGAAACATGTTGAGAGGCAAACCGGTCGATGAAAGTGCAACGCTGAAAGCCGGAAGCCGAGCCGGTTCAAATCGATTTCCCGGCAGCCTCCGGGTCCTGGACGGGTCCCGATGAAGGCATTGCTCCGCCTACCCGATGAAATCGCTTCTGGAGGCTCCGCAGAGGTCGGAGTCAATTCCAGGTTATTCCGACCCAAAGAAAACTTTTATCCACATTCAGGCAAGAAAAATATTTTCTTGCCGCGTTCTTAACGATCTTCCCACGGACTATCCGGCGGTTTCCCCGCTTACTCTAAACAGATGTGGAAGGACAAAGGTTTGCTTCGCGAAGCATGTTTCATTTTGCTGAGAGCCTTCTCCTTGATTTGCCGGACCCGTTCACGGGTGATGTTGAGGCGGTTTCCGATGTCTTCCAGGGAGTGGGGAACTTCCGGTTCGATACCGAAGTACATTTTGAGGACCGCTTCCTCTTTCGGTCTCAGGGATTGCAAGGCATTGGAAACGTCCGTGGCCAATTGCGACCGCTCCATGAATCGTTCCGGTCCGTTTTCATGATCCGTGGGCAGGATATCCATCAATCCGCTTTCCTCATCGCGGGATAAAGGTGCGTCCAGGGATATGGGAGCATGGCCCATTTCCACGCTGGTCTCGATGGAACCAACCTCCATCTCCAAGGCATTGGATATTTCCTGCGCGGTGGCGGGACGTCCCAGCTTCTGTTCCAATTTTGCCGCGGCTTTGTGGATGCGGCTCAGTTTTCCGATGCGGCTGGTGGGCAGTTTGATCAATCTGGATTGTTCGGACAAAGCCTGCAGTATGGATTGCCTCACCCACCAGACGGCATAGGAAATGAATTTGAATTCGCGGGTTTCATCGAAGCGTTTGGCGGCGCGGATCAAACCGAGATTGCCTTCGTTGATGAGATCGCTCAAAGGCAATCCCTGATTCTGGTAATTGCGGCAAACGGATACGACGAACTTCAGATTGGCTTTGATCAATTGGTTCAAGGCATCCCTGTCTTCATTGCGGATGCGCTTGGCCAGGGAAGCCTCCTGTTCGGAGGTAAGCGGTTTGCTCTTCGCGATTTCCCTGTAGTACAGGGAAATGTATTCGTCATTAATGGGATATTTATCGTTTGTGGAATTGGAAGTAGCTGACAGTGTTCTCATATCCGGGTAGATAATCAAAAAACGGGCCATGTAACATGAACCCGGACACTGTGATGGATTTGAAACGAAAACTACGCTTTTTTGAGAAGCTGATCCAAGAGGTTTTGCGGGGTGAGTCCTTCGGCTTCGGCCTGAAAGTTCAAAAGCATGCGGTGATTCAGCGCGGATTTGAAGATGGATCGGATATCTTCTTCCACCGGAGTGGGGCGGCCGTGGATCAAGGCTCTGGCTTTGGCGGCCAGGACCAGGAACTGAATGGCCCGGGGACCCGCGCCCCATTTGACATATTTAAGCACTTCTTTGTTCGAATTGTCAGGAGTGGGCCGAGTGGCACGCACAAGTTTCACAGCCAATTCGAAAATATGATCCGAAACGGACATGGTCATCACCATGTCCTGCAATTCCAGGATTTGGTCCCTGTCCAATACCGGCTGGATCCTCTCCGTGATCTTACCCGTATGTTTCTTGATGATGGCCAGTTCCTGCTCATAGGTCGGATAGTCCAACTGCAAGGCGAACAGGAACCGATCCAACTGGGCTTCCGGAAGGGGATAGGTTCCTTCCTGCTCGATGGGATTCTGGGTGGCCAGGACCATGAAAGGTTCTTCCAGTTTTTCAGTGCGGCCGAATACGGTGACGATTTTCTCCTGCATGGCCTGCAACAAGGCGGCTTGGGTCTTGGGCGGCGTGCGGTTGATTTCGTCGGCGAGCAGGATCTGGGTGAAAATGGGACCGTGGATGAAAACCAGTTCGCGCGTGCCGGAGGACTTGTTTTCCTGGAGGATTTCCGTACCCAGGATATCCGAAGGCATGAGATCGGGGGTGAACTGGATGCGGTTGAATTTGAGATTGAGGGCTTGGCTGAAAGCGTTGACCATGGTGGTCTTGGCCATGCCCGGCACGCCGATAAGCAGAACGTGGCCGCGGGACAAAAGGGCGATGAGGATTTTTTCCAGGATTTCGTCCTGGCCGACGATGATCTTGGAGACTTCTTTCTGGAACCTTTGGAGGATGCCGGGGATATCCTGAAGCGCTATCGGCATGTACTCATCCCCTTCTCGAAAGTAAGCGCTTTGCTGTCCTTCTTCGCCATAATCTTACTTTCGAGAAGGGGATTAGGGTTCGAGTTAGGAATCTAAGCTTTGCTTTTATCGTCCGCGGACTCGGCCAGGACGACGCCCTGGTTTTGATGGAATTCCACGAAGCCGCCGGAAACAGTATAGAAGGTTTCCTTGCCGTTGGCCGTGATCCGCACATCGCCCTTGGTGAGGCTGGACAATATGGGCGCATGGTCCTTTAGGATCAGGAACGGCCCGGACGCGCCGGGAACGAGGAGGGCGTCCACCTCTCCATCGAACACGGATTTGTCCGGGGTGAGAATCTGCAGCTTCATGATGCTTCCTTATCCCGATCCTACTTGAGGGTCTTGGCCTTTTCGACGGCTTCCTCGATGGAACCGACCATGTAGAACGCGTTTTCCGGAAGGTCGTCGTGCTTGCCGTCCAGGATTTCCTTGAAGGAGCGGATGGTATCCGCCAGCTTCACGAACTTGCCGGGAATGGAAGTGAAGGTCTCGGCTACGCTGAAGGGCTGGGACAGGAACTTCTGGATGCGGCGCGCGCGGTTCACGATGGCGCGATCCTCCGCGGAAAGTTCGTCCATGCCCAGGATGGCAATGATGTCCATCAATTCCTTGTAGCGCTGCAGGATGGCCTGCACGCCGCGGGCGGTCTGGTAATGTTCGTCACCGATGATCAAGGGATCGAGGATGCGGGAAGTCGATTCCAGCGGATCCACGGCGGGATAGATTCCCATTTCCGAAATCGCGCGGGAAAGGTTCGTGGTCGCGTCCAAGTGGGCGAAGGTGGTGGCCGGAGCCGGATCGGTATAATCATCCGCGGGCACGTAAATGGCCTGGATGGAAGTGATGGAACCGGTCAGGGTGGAGGTCACGCGTTCCTGCAAGTCGCCCATTTCCGTGGCGAGGGTGGGCTGATAACCCACGGCCGAGGGAATACGGCCCAGGAGGGCGGACACTTCCGAACCGGCCTGGGTGAAGCGGAACATGTTGTCCACGAAGAGCAGCACGTCCTGTTGCTTGTCGTCGCGGAAGTATTCCGCTTCCGTCAAGGCGGTCAAGGCCACGCGCGCGCGGGCTCCCGGGGGCTCGTTCATCTGGCCGTATACGAGGCAGGTCTTGTCCAACACGCCGGACTCTTTCATTTCGCCGTAGAGAGCCGTGCCTTCACGGGTGCGCTCGCCTACGCCGGCGAACACGGAGTAACCGCCGTGATGCTTCGCGATGTTGTTGATGAGCTCCATGATGATAACGGTCTTGCCCACGCCGGCGCCGCCGAACAGGCCGATCTTGCCGCCCTTGACGTAAGGAGCCAGAAGATCCACGACCTTGATGCCGGTCACGAGGATTTCGGACTTGGTGCTCTGGTTGGTGAAGGCGGGAGGCGCCTTGTGGATGGGATCGCGGCGGACGGCCTTGATGGGTCCGGCTTCGTCCACGGGATCACCCGTAACATTGAGGATACGACCCAGGCAGCCTTCGCCCACCGGCACCGAAATCGGCGCGCGGGTGTTCAGGACCTTGCTGCCGCGGACCAGGCCGTCGGTGCCGTCCATGGCGATGGCGCGCACGGTGTTCTCGCCGATATGCAGGGACACTTCCAGGGTGAGGTTGTTCTCGCCCGGACCCAGGATGGGATTGGTGCATTTCAAGGCCGTGAGGATGGGAGGCAGCGAGCCTTCGTCATCAAAGGAAATGTCCACGACCGGGCCCAGTACCTGGGATATCACTCCGTAATTATTGTCAGCCATTCTCTCTCCTGATTTCCTTGTGTCTCTTTGCGCGGCATCGATCGGGTCTTACCCGTTCAACGCTTCCGCTCCGGAGACGATTTCGATGAGTTCCTTGGTGATGGCGGCCTGACGGGCGCGGTTCATCTTCAAGGTTAGCGATCCGATGAGCTCTCTGGTATTCTTGGTGGCCGCGTCCATGGCGGTCATGCGGGCCGTATGTTCGCCCACGGCGTTCTCGAGCAGCGCCTTCAACACCTGGATGGTCACCAGTTTGGGCAACAACTCGGCGAACACGTCGGCGGCGTTCGGTTCCACGATATAGTCGAGGCGGAAACCCGCCGCAGCCGCTCCATGACCGTCCGCCTTTTCCTTCTTGGCCGAAACTTTTTTCGGCGCGGAGAAGGGAAGCATCTTGACCTGGATGGGCGTCTGGCTCAACACCGAATTATAGCGGTTGTACACCAGATAGACCGCGTCCACGTCCCCGGAAATGAAATCCTGGATGGCGTTCTGGGCGATCTCCAAAGCGTTCGCATAGGTGGGTACGTTGCTGCTCAATGCTTCCGCGGCTTTGGCGGCCACGCGGCTGCGGATCACGAAATCCTTGGCCCGGCGTCCCAATCCCAAGGCTTCGTTCACCTTGGCGGATTCCGCCATGGTGCGGGTGAAGAATTTGAGCAGGTTGTTGTTGAAGCTGCCGCACAGGCCGCGATCGGAGGCGACCACGATGTAGCGGACGCGGGAACGCGAAGACGCGTTCTTCTCTTCGCGCACCTTCATCAAGGGATGATCCAGGTCCTGGAACGAGGCGGTCACCTGCTCCAAAAGCTCCTGCATCTTCTCGGCGTACGGCCGGTTGCGGTTGAACGCATCCTGCGCGCGGCGCAAACGCGCGGCCGAAACCATTTTCATGGCCGACGTGATCTTGCTCGTGTTCTGTAACGACTTGATCCGAAGGCGTAATTCTTTGATTGTCGGCATGGTTCAGTCTCAGGCAGCGTCGAATTGCTTGCCGA
>JAQBPN010000056.1 GCA_028287505.1 Fibrobacterota bacterium
GCGTTCCTGTGCTCCGGAAATTGGGACGGAGAAGTTGGGAACAGGTGTGTTCGCAGTGTTGTGGGTTTGGTTGGGGTTGTTTTTTTGGTCTGGGGGGTGGGCGGAGGAGAGTGACTTCAATGGGGCGGAGGGAGAGGCCGGGGCGTATGGGCGTTTGCTGAAGGAGAATCCGCCGAAGCCCGTGCGTGGTGATTCGGTCCGGAAGGCAGGGGCGCGTAGAGGAAGGGAGAAGAAGGCCGCAGCGGTGGGGACTAAGGGGAGCGTGGTTGCCGGGGGAGCGGATTCGCTTGGACTGAAACCGGACAGCGTGCATGCGGAAAGCGTGAACGTGGATAGCGCGAGTTCAAAGAGCGCGGCTGGCGGGGTGCGCGGTTCGGTTGCGGATAGTGTGGGTTCGCATGGTAAGGGGGAAGCGGATTGGAATGCGCCGGGTATCGGGAAGTTGGCGGGTCCCGGGGCGATTGATACGGCAGCTGCGGCGGATACCGTGGTGGGATCCGAGGCGGAGCCGGCGGAGACGTTGGCCCCGGGGGTGCCTGATTTGGTGTTGTTGCCGATGGTGGCGTCCAAGGGAAGGTCCGGGGAGCGCGGGGATTTCGAGAAGGCTGAGGCGGCATTGCGGTTGGGCCTGGTGCAGTCGGGGCGGTTCCGGGTTTTGACCGAGGAGGAAGCTGCGCGGATTTATGGGGGCGGGGAAAAGCCGCCTCGCGAATGCTTTTCCGAGCGTTGCCTGGGGATGACGGCGCGGAAGCTGGGGAAGGTGTTGGTGGTGGCTTCGCAGTATTCGGTGCGGGACAGCGTGAAGATGCTGAAGGTGGTTTTGGCGGAAGCGCCGGAAGGAAAGATCCGGAAGGCGACGCAGGTTTGGGGAAGGCCCGGGCAGGAGGGGATGATTCCTTTCGCCCTTGAAACCGCCATGGGTTTGGCGGTGCCGGATTGGGGCCGGGACCGGGCCCCGGATACGATGGCCAGGGTGGACGGAGCCTTTTTCGCCTCCAGGCCGTGGCGGGACATTCCCTGGTTGAACCCGCGCGATACCGCTGACAACCGGCACCGCTGGGGTTGGGCGGGAACGGGAGTGCTGATCGGCGGACTGGGCCTGGCCTATGCCCAAGGGCAATTGCTGCAGTCGGATGGGAACCATACGGACATGACCGGTGACGTGCTTTCGGGAGCGGGAGCGCAATCCTTCCTGCGGGGATTTTTCGCGGCACCCACCCTGGGGGCCCGTTATGCGGCCATGGGCGGGGCAGGTATCGCCCAGGTTAACAATGGCCTGGCCTTGCTGATGAACCCGGCGGGAGTGGCGGATGCGGACCGGGAGAACGTGGTCGCGGCCAAGCGGAGCCTTCCCGACGGCACGCCCTCTTTCTTTCTGGGATATGCCGGTCCGCTGTATCGTCATTGGGCCCAGGGTCTGGGCGTGCAATTCGAGGGCGACCGCCTCGCCAACGAGACAACCCTGCATGGAGCGCTCGGCTATGACCTGGGCGCCTTGGGAAAGGACCTGGTGGGCGTGAAAGCCGGCGCGCAGACCAAGATCTACCTGGCCCAGGTGGGCGAGGGAGGTGTCGGCGAAGACCGTTCCACGGGCCGGAGTTTCGGCATGGGACTCGATCTGGGCATCCAGGCCAGGCTGAACGAAAAGATCACCGCGGCCCTGGCCGTGCGGGATGCCGCGAGTTTCCTCCGCCATTCCAACACCCTCACCAACCAATCCTACGCGGAAGTCCTGCCCACCGAGTACCGCCTGGGCGCAGCCTACCGCGCTTCCCGCTCGCTGCTGTTGCTCATGGACGGCCAAAAGGCCATGTGGGCCGATCAAGCCGATCACCTCCGCCTGGGAGGCGAGCAGGTGCTTTTCGAATTCCTCGCGCTCCGCTGCGGCCTCCACGAAATCTTCGGCCGCGAAGCAGTCCGGAAAATGTCCGTCGGATTCGGCCTGGACACGGACGGCCTGGGCGACAAATCCCTGAAAATTAAAATCGCCCTCAACTACGCCTACGAATTCGGTCTGAGCGAAGACCAACCCCTCGGCGGCGGCCAACAATTCAGCCTGGAAGCCAGTTTCTGATAGGGTAACAGACACGATACTCAGCCTCGCGGAGCCCGCTTGGCGGACGACGTCCGCGGGGCGCATGAGCGAGCGATTGCGGGAGACCCGCCTTGTCGAACGGCATTTGCGAGAGAATGCAAACGGCCGCAGGGAGAATCCCCGCGGCCGTCATGATGAACCAATGTAACGTCAAGCCTTAGGACGCAGCGCCCGGCCCCCGAAGAGCCGGATCCCCGCGCGCACCCTCCGCGCTACCAGCGGAACCCGAGCTTATTCAAAAGCTCGGTCTTTTCCTTGTCCAGCTTCTTGAGCTTCTTCTTATGGCGTTGGGCGCTGCACCAGGAAATCAGCTTCTTGTCCTGCAGGGCCGCGGCTTCGAGGGCCGGCCACTTGCCCGGATTCTTCTTCTTGTAATCCTTGAGCTGCTCGTAATACTTCATCCAGCCCAGGTTCTTGACGCTCCAGAGGAACCCGATGCGATTGAGCTTCGCGACGCGCTCCGGCAGAAGCTTCTCCACCTTGTAGGCGCAGCGCTGCAGATGACACCACAGACCCAGGCGATTGCCGGCGGGGAACTCCTCGCGGGCCTTGGGCCAGCGCTGGGGGGACTTGGCGCGGTATTCCTTCAAAGTCTGGAAATGTCCTTCCCAGCTGTCGGGGAGGACCAGCGGGAAGCCGAGCTTCACCAGGGCCTGTTGGCGATCCTTTTCCAGTTTCTTGCGGGCGAAGTTCTGGCGCTGGCGCCAGACCCAGAGACCCAGGCGGTTGCCCTTGGGGAATTCCTCGCGGGCGAAAGGCCACTCGCCGGGATTCGCCTTGCGGTAATCCTTCAGGTACTGGAACTGTTCGCCCCAATGGGATTCGCGCTCGTCGGTCTTTTCCCAGGGAAAGCCGAGCTTGTTCAGGAGCTTGACGCGGGCGGCGGTCAGCTTCTTGCGGCCCTGGAGATCGCGTTGGCGATGCGTCCATTGGCCCAAGCGGTTGCCCTTGGGGAACTCTTCCAGGGTGGAAGGCCAGGATTTGTGCTTGGCGCGGTAACGTGCGAGATGCCCATATTGCCGGACCCATTGCTCGTCCCAGCGGGTCGCGAACTCACCCTGGGAAGATCCCTTTGCATTATCAAACTTGCTACTCAATTTTGTTTTTCCTGATTTCATTTAAGTTCAAACTTGCCCGAAGAATTCACCAACCCGGATGCAAGCCCGGCTCCGAGACGCCTCTTCGCCGTCTCGCAACCCGCGGGCTACCCCATTGCACTTGGCCAATAAGCATAGTGGTGCCGCTTGAAAGTAAGCGAAAACCCCTTTGAATCTAACAGGGTGCGCGGGGAGAATTTACCATGATTTTACCTGGACGATATGAGAGCGCATTGTCGGTGATTGCGTGCGTCATATCACGCCTCAAAAAGCGTCGGAAAAATTTCCAATGCCTAAAATATTTTGCTTGTGATCCGCCTTCAAACCACTCCGGACCTTAAGGCACGGGGCTTCCGTGCAACGCGACCTTGAGGTTACAGCGGGGCATTCCAGCCTCCGCGCGCTGCTCGGCGCTTCGCCGACGGGGGGAAATTCTATTTTGGGAGGGCGGATTTTACCTTCGCTTGATCGGCCGCCGTCGCATTGCGCCGGTTCGCCCGCAAGCGAGCGGATCCTTTCAGAACCGGGGCCGGATGATCAAAATCTATCGCAAGGACAACGGAGAGCTTCAGGAGATCGATTCCTTCGCCAAGGATTGCTGGATCAATGTCCACAATCCCGAACAGAAGGAGATCGAAGATCTCAGCCGCCGCTTCGGCATTCCTTCGGATTTCCTGACCGATCCCCTCGATCTGGACGAACGCGCCCGCATCGAATCGGAAGACGGCAGGACCCTTGTGATTGTGCGCATCCCGGTGCACTACGATACCAACCTGGAAATCCCATACAACACATTGCCGCTTGGCATCATCCTGATGGAAGACGCCATGCTCACCATCTGCGCGCTGAAGAGTCCCGTGCTCCAGGAATTCATCGACGGCCGCGTGAAGGAATTCAACACCGCGCACCGCAGCCGGTTCGTCATCCAGATTTTCGGCCGCGCGGTGATGGCGTACCTCAGATACCTGAAGCACATCAACGCGTTCACGGCCATCCTGGAGAAAGAGTTGCGCCAGAACATGAAAAACGAAGAGCTGTTCAAGCTCTTGAACATGGTCAAGGGCCTGGTGTACTTCACCACTTCGCTGAAGTCGAACGATCTGATGATGGATCGCTTCCGGCGCATGGATCTCCAGAAGATGACTCCGGAGGAGAGGGACCTGATCGACGATATCCTGATCGATAACAAGCAGGCGCTGGAAATGGCGCAGATCTACAGTTCGATCCTGAGCGGAATGATGGACGCCTTCGCGTCGCTGATCAACAACAACGTGAGCGAGGTGATGAAGGTGCTCACGCTGGTGACCATCATCATCATGCTGCCCAACCTGGTGGCCAGCATCTACGGGATGAACGTGCCGCTCCCCATCCAGAACAGCCCGTTTTCGTTCTATATCGTGTTGGGAATCTCCACCTTGCTCGCCGGCGGCAGCATCCTCTATTTCGCCAAGAAGAAGTGGTTCTGAGGGGAACCGGATTTCCGGTTCAAGGCTCCCGGAGCGAGGCCAGGTCCGAGCTGCCGAGGAAATGGCCGCGATCGGTATAATAGGTCTTCGTCACTTCCGAGCCGTCCTGGTACAGGATTTCCACTTCCCGCTCCCCGTTCGGAAACCAGCTTGTGTAGAGTCCGTTCATGACTTCGCGGCCGTTGTCGCGGTAAACCCAATAGCGCTCCTTCAGGAACCCGTTCGGATATGAGGCCTGCCTTTGCTCGGGAAGCCTGCAGGAGGCCAGAAACACGAGCGGTATCGCTCCGATGAGAATCTTGATATTCACCACCGGCTCCATTTCGTTCGGGGTGGAATGGCCATAAGGAAAATTAATCCCGATTGAACCGCACCGCTCACGGATTCCGGTCCCTGATTCCGGGAGAATGTCCCGGCGGGAATAAATTGCATCGTTTCGACCATGTTCACCTCGGAATGGAAAAGTAACTTACCGGTAGAATCGGTAAAGCACTTTCCCGTTCCTGCTTGCCGTTTTATTGGACAAGGGTGACGTTTTTTACCTTAACGCGCTGATTTTTTTCCTTTGGACGCCCGGATATTGAGCACTTCGACGGTCATGGAGAAAAACATCGCGAAGTAGATGTATCCCTTAGGGACATGCACGTCGAAGCCTTCGGCTATGAGAGCCATGCCCACGAGCAACAGAAAAGAGAGAGCCAGCATCTTGATGGTGGGGTATTCATTCACGAAATGGCTGATGGGGTTGACCGCCACCAGCATGATGAGCACGGCAATGACCACGGCCGCCATCATCACGTAGAGGTTGTCCACCATGCCCACGGCGGTAATCACCGAGTCCAGGGAGAAAATGATGTCCAGGAACATGATCTGGACGATCACGCTCCAGAATCCGACGGCTTTTCTGCCCGCTTTGAGCGGCATGCCCGCCATGTCCTCCTCGTGGACCACCTTCTCATGGATTTCCACCGTGCTCTTGTAAAGCAGGAACAGGCCGCCCAGGATCAGGACCAGATCGCGTCCGGAAATCTCATGGCCTAAAATCGTGAACAATGGGCTGGTCAGTTTTACGATCCAGGAAAGCGAAGCGAGAAGCATCAACCGGGTGATGAGAGCCGCCGCCAACCCCGCCTGGCGCGCTTTGGGCTGCTGGGCCAAGGGGAGTTTTCCGGAAAGGATGGTGATGAAAACGATATTGTCGATGCCGAGGACAATTTCCAGTAACGTAAGGGTGACCAGACTGATCCAGGTTTGGGGATCGGTAAGCGCATGGATCATGGAGTGTGGGCCCTTTTTTGCTTGGTTATCCGATTCGGCATGGATTACCGGTTTTCCGTTCCAGAATGGAACTTCCGGACCGGCGATGTCCCTGATTGGGACTTCGCCGTGGCCCGGGAAACCCCAAAATAATACTTTCCTAAGCAACCCGGAGTTGATTGAATCATGAGTAAACGAATTCTCCTGCTGGTCGCCACCAATATCCTGGTGGTCCTGACCATTTCCCTGATCCTGAACCTGCTGGGAGTGAGTCGCTTTCTAAGCGGGTACGGCGCGAACCATACCGGCCTCTTCCTTTTCTGCCTCGCCTGGGGTTTCGGCGGCGCTTTTTTCTCCCTCGCCATTTCGCGCATCGTGGCCAAGATGTCCATGGGCGTCACCGTGATCGATCCCCGCCAGCCCGGGCGGTTTTCCGGCCTGGTGGAGACGGTCCACGCCTTGGCGCAGAAGGCGGGCCTTCCGGCCATGCCGGAAGTGGGCGTTTACGAGAGCCGGGAAGTCAACGCGTTCGCCACCGGTCCCACCCGGAGCCGGGCGCTGGTGGCCGTTTCCACCGGATTGCTGCAGCAAATGAACCGGGAAGAATTGGAAGGCGTGCTCGGGCATGAGATAGCCCACGTCGCCAACGGGGACATGGTGACCATGACCCTGCTGCAAGGCGTCATCAACGCCTTCGTCATGTTCCTTGCCCGCATCATCGCCATGGCCCTCAGCGCGCGCGGCCGCGACAACGACGAAGGCTTCGGCCTGGGAGGCAATTGGATGGTGGTCATGATGCTCGAGGCGGTCCTGAGCCCCTTGGGATTCATCGTGGTGGCCTGGTTTTCCCGCTACCGCGAATTCAGGGCGGACGCGGGCGGCGCCTCCTTCGCCGGCAGGGAAAAAATGGTCGGCGCCTTGCAGTCCCTGGAGCGCGCTTTCGGAAGGAAGGCGGACGAAAACAGCCGCGTCTCTTCCCTCGCCACCTTGAAAATCTCCGGCAGGCCCTCCGGCTTCATGGCCCTGCTTTCGACGCATCCTCCCCTGGAAGAGCGCATCGCCAGATTACAACAGGCGCGGTCTTAAGACCCTGTGAGGTCGTGCTTCGTTCGTCGGGTGTTTATGCCCTGGGGCTTTACATCGGCGACGGGCGTCGGGCGTTAAGAAAAAACCAATCCCGATTTAGACTTTGTGCTCTTTGCTTTTTTCTTAACGCCCGACGCCCAGGCGCGCTTCGCGCCGGGTCGCCCGACGCCCGACGAGATGTCGCTCCTGGCACTGCCGCATCCAGTCTGCACCATCTACTTCCCCAGCTATTACTTCGCTCCCGCCCCTTCCAGCAGCAGATACAAGGCCTGGGTGCCCTTATCCCCCATTCCCAATCGTTCCAGACTGGCGTAAAGCTCTTTGGCCAAGGCCATGCCGGGCGTGAACGCTCCCATCGCTTCGCCTTCTTCCAGCGCGAGTTTGATGTCCTTGAGGAAATGCCGGACGAAAAATCCGGGCTCGAAGTCCCCGCGGATGATGCGGGGAGCCAGATTGGCCAGGGCCCAACTGGAAGCGGCTCCGGCGCCGATGGACTCCAGCACCTTGGCGGGATCGAGACCCGCGCGCATGGCGAAGGACAGCGCCTCGCAGGCTCCGAGGGTGCTTCCGAACCCGGCGATCTGGTTGCATAGTTTCACGCGCTGGCCGCTGCCGGCGCCCCCCTGGAGCACGCAGCGGGTACCCAGGATATCGAAAAGCCCCTTGGCCGCGGCGAAAGCCTCCGCGTCCCCGCCCACCATGATGCTGAGCTTGCCTTCGCGCGCGCCGATGTCGCCTCCCGATACGGGAGCATCCAAGGCCGGCAGATTCCGCCCCTTCGCTTCCTGGTGGATGCGGCGGGACAGGGCCGGCCGGGTGGTGGTCATATCGATAAGCAGGCATCCCGGCGCGGCCGATTCCAGGACTCCTCCGGGCCCGAAGTAAACCGCCTCCACGTCTTCGGGGAAACCGAGCATGGTGATGACGGCGCGCGATTGCGCGGCCACGGCGGCCGGGTCGGGGGCCCACATGGCCCCGCGCTCCAGCAGGTTGGCGGCCTTGGACGCGGTGCGCGTATGCACGCGAAGGGTATAACCGGCTTCCAAAAGGCGCGACGCCATGGACGCGCCCATGACTCCGAGCCCGATGAATCCGATGGGCGATTTGTTGTCGATGGGCTCCATGGAATCCTCCCGCTGTGAGTGCAGTGAAGATAGCTGTCCCTCGCCTCCGGGAAAAGCCCGATGACCGGTTTCCGAACGCCCGGGTCCGGGATTGTTACTTTTCGGACTTACCCCCAGCGGGAGACGCATGCTGAAAACCGACCTGTTCCGATACAAATACATTCCGGCCCGCCAACCGGGTCCGCAGGAAAAAGTCCTCGTGGTCTTCCACGGCCTCGGGGATTCCCTGAACGGCTTCACGTGGATGCCCCAGGAATTGCGGCTGGACGGACTCTCCTATCTGTTGGTGAACGCCCCGGACGAGTATTACGGAGGATTCAGCTGGTTCGATTTCACCGGCGGCGGACAGGAAATGGAGAATGCCGTGCCCGGAATCCTTCGCAGCCGCAAAATGATCCAGGGACTCATCGCGGAACTGCTGGGCCAAGGCATCAAGCCCGCGAACCTCATCCTCTTCGGTTTCAGCCAGGGATGCCTGATGGCTCTGGACGCGGGGCTCCGCGCGGACGTGGTCCTGGGAGGGGTATGCGGCGTTTCCGGTTGGGTGGCCTTCCAGGAGGAATACCCCGCGGCCTTCTCGCCGCATGCCAGGCTTCAGGAGTTCCTGGTAACCCATGGGTTACGGGACCCCTTGCTGCCCTTCGATCGGGTCGAGACCCAGTACGCATTCCTGAAGGCCCAGGGACTCCACCTGACCTTCAAGCCCTACGACAAGGATCATACCATCCTGCCCGAGGAGCTCAGGGATATCCGCAATTGGCTTATGCTGAGAATGTCCGAATAGGCTCCTCGCTTAGGAGTTTGCAAGGCAAACTCCACGCTCGTCGCTTTTATGGATTAGTTCGGCGTGGATCCGGGGTTCTCTGCGGCGAACTCCACGCTCGTCGCTTTTATGGATTAGTCCGGCACGGATCCGGGGTTCTCTGCGGCAGACTCCACGCTCATTGCTATTGGTGGCGCTTCTGGTTGACGCGCTTTTGCGGTTAGAGGGAGCGGGTGATGAAATCCTTCAGTTCGTCGTACGCCTGGAGGTTTCCGAATTGCGGGAACTCATCCTTGATGTTGGCGGGCGCGCGGAAGAAAGTGGCGACATCCGCTTCCTTGAGCATATGGATATCGTTGTAGGAGTCCCCGGCGGCGCAGGTGCGCAGGTCCAGGGAGCGCAAGGCCTGGACGGCCTTGGCCTTGGCGTTGTCCTGGCGCAGGAAATACTCCAGCCGTTTGGTCACGGGATTGTAGGAGATGTTGTGGCAGAACAAGGTGGGACGTCCCAGCTGCTGCATGAAATGGTCCGCGAACTCGTTGAAAGTGTCCGACAGGATGACGAGCTGGTATCGCTCGCGAATCCAATCGAGAAAGCCGCGCGCGCCTTCGAAGACGTCCAGTTCCGAGATATAGCCCTGGATTTTGGCCAGGGTGACGTCATGCCGGGCGCAAATGTCCAGGCGCATGTCCATCAACTCGCGGTAGTCCTTGACGTCCCGGGTGGTGAGATTCAATTCCTTGATCTGGGTGCGGCGCGCCACATGCTGCCAGATCTCCGGGGTAAGCACCCCTTCCATATCCAAACAAACGACTTTCATGGAAGCTTCCGCGTTAAAGGTCGAACTCGTTGCCAGGCCCTTGGCCGGCAGGTCCTTGACCGCGGCCTGCGGGTCCCGGGGGCGGAACGATGGTCCCGAAATTCCGTTCGTAGCGGGAGAGGTTCTCCTGCAGGGTGGCGATCAGGGACTTGGCGTGCATGGGGGTCATGATGATGCGGCTGTATACCTTGCCCTTGGGGGGCCCCGGCAGCAGCCGCGCGAAATCGATCACGAATTCGGAAGGGGAGTGGGAAACCAGCACGAGGTTGGAATAGATCCCCTCGGCCGCCGCTTCCGACAGCTCGATGTTGATATGCTGCTGCTGGTTCTGGTCTTCGAATTCGCTGTTGGGCGCTACCATGTATGAGGCTCCGGAGGCCGCCGCGGCGACGGAAGCCCGGGGGGAAATATAGTATAGGGGCGGTGGGGCCGGATCGCGCGGGAACGGCTTAAAAATACAGAGCGGAGGCTGCACCCCGCTCTACGCTCAAGGCGCTCAGATTTCCCCCGTAGATCTTGCCGATTCCCGTATCGATGCAATAAAGCCTCTCATCGTACATGGGGACGATCCGCCCCGCCCGGGAAGGGTCGATGCAGGAAGTGGGCGTATGGCCCACCACCATGCGGGTGCAATGATGGTAGTCCAGCACCTCTTCCAATTCGAGGCGCCGTTCGTCATTGGGCTTGAGGGTGAACTCTCGGTTCCACTGCGGGCCGTCCCGGCGGAGCATGATGTCCCGGCCCGCCTGGGGAACGCCATCATCGGTCAATTCCCGGCGGACGCGATCGTTCAGGTCATCCAGGGGCATGCAACCGTGATCGCGGTTGAGTCCGCCGTGCACGAACAGGTATCCGTTGATCGAGACGGCGGAATCATGGCCCACCAGCCAGCTTCCCACTTTTCCCCGGGGCGAAAGCGCGGCGCTGAACTCGCGGCAGCCCAGCATATCCAGGCGCTTGTTCAGTTTCGAGTCGGGGTCGGAGCGTTTCCCCTCGATCGGCAGCGGGCGCGCGCCCTCCTCGAGCAAATCCTCGCAGGCCAGGTCCTGGAACTCTTCCATGGTGTTGTAGATGACGAGGCCGCTCATGGACATGGCTTCGTGGTTGCCCAGGAGCAAATGCACGCGCGATCCGAACTGGGGCGCCTCCGTCTCCAGGCGTTTCAAGAGCTTGAAGATCTTGCCGGGCTCTCCGCCCCTTCCCAGAATGTCGCCGAGCTGGACCAGGTGGGTGTCCCTGGCCTGCCAATGGCCGCGCTTGTCCACCAGCCCGGTTTCCTGGAGGATACGCTTGAAGCCCGCGAAGTTCCCGTGCAGATCCCCGATGGCGATTACGCGGTCTACCTCGGAAAAAACGCTTTGGGACATGGTTGTTTGGGCCTTTTTGGGTATCTAGGTCAGAGTATAGGGGAAGGGCCCGGCCCGGTTCCAGTCCTATCGTCCGCGTCGGTCCATTTTCTAGTTTATTAACCTCTAAGGGCATCCCAAAGTCCTATATTTCCGGGCTCGGAGGAAACGCCTGAAGGCGTTTCATTTTCAAAAAGGCGGTCGGGTTGGAACGTATCAAGGAAGAATGCGGCCTCATGGGCGTTTTCGGCGGACCCGAAGTCACCCGCCGCGTGGTCATGGGCCTTTACTCGCTCCAGCACCGCGGCCAGGAAAGCGTGGGCGTCGCCACCACCAACGGCGAGACCATCCATGTCCTCAAGCGCATGGGACTGGTGACCGAGCTGAACAAGGAAGAGAAGGAAATCGAGTCGATGACGGGCATCGCCTCCATCGGTCACGTCCGCTATTCCACCACCGGCAATTCCAACATCAACAACGCCCAGCCCATGCTGGCCTCCACCAAGCGCGGCCCCATCGCGGTGGCGCACAACGGCAACATCGTCAACGCTCCGGAAATCCGCAAGCGCATGGAAGAAGAAGGCAGCATCTTCCAGAGCACCTCGGATACCGAAATCATCCTGCATCTGATCGCGCGGTCCCAGAAGACCACCCTGGTGGAGGCGATCACGGAGACCCTGGTGCAGTTGACGGGTTCCTTCTGCCTGGTGTTCCTCACCGACAAGGAAATCTACGTGGCCCGGGATGGTTACGGCATCCGCCCGCTCTGCATGGGACGCCTGGACAAGACCTGGGTGGTGGCTTCGGAAACCTGCGCCCTGGATCTGCTCGGCGCCAGCTATGTCCGCGACATCAAGCCGGGAGAACTCTGCCGTATCAATGACAACGGCCTGGAGTCCACCACTTTCACCACCAAGCCCCACCGGGCCCATTGCATCTTCGAATTCGTCTATTTCTCCCGCCCGGATTCGCGCATCTTCGAAGAAAGCTGCGACAAGATCCGCCGCAAGATAGGCAAGGCCCTGGCCAAGGAGCATCCCACCCAGGCGGACGTGGTCGTCTCGGTGCCGGATTCCAGCAACACCGCCGCCTTGGGCTACGCCCAGGAAGCGGGCATCAATTTCGATATCGGCCTCCTGCGCAACCATTACGTCGGCCGCACCTTCATCGATCCGTCCCAGAACGTGCGCGAACAGAAGGTGAAGCTGAAGTTCAACACCATCGCGGGAGTGCTCAAGAACAAGCGCGTGGTGCTGGTGGACGATTCCATCGTGCGCGGTACTACCCTCAAGTTCCTGACCAAGATGCTCCGCGACGCCGGCGCCAAGGAAGTGCACATCCGCATCAGCTCGCCGCCGGTGATGAATCCCTGTTACTACGGCATGGATTTCCCCTCCAAGACCGAGCTCATCGCCAGCAATCTCACCAAGGAAGAAACCCGCAAGCTCCTGGGTGCGGACACCCTGGAATACCTGAGCATCAAGGGCCTTCTGGGCGTGGCCCCCGGCGGCGCGGAAAACTACTGCGCCGCCTGCTTCGACGGCAAATACCCGGAACAGATCCCCGCCGGGAGTACGAAGTTCAGATGTGAGTAAGAAGAGTCATTGAGTCTTTCACATTGGGTCACTCGTCGGGCGTACAGGCCACCCTCCTGGAGCCGATGCTTTGCCCTTTGGCGTCGGGCGTCGGGCGTTAAGAAAAAGAGAAGAAGGAACCCGGAGTCACCGACTGAGCATGCCCCGCATGCTCTTTTATTTTTCTTAACGCCCGACGCCCGACGCCCGACGCCGAACGCCCGACGAAGAGTGACGGGCTGCGGAGAATCTTCTTCAAACCGCGAACGCCTTGATCTGTTCCTCTTCCAGGATGAACAGATCCCGCCCCTTCGATCGCAATAATCCTTTCCTGCCCCAGGCCGCCAGGGTCCGCGAAACCGATTCCCGCGTCGTCCCCGCCATCTCCGCCAGGAACTGCTGGGTGGGGCGGTTGCGGATGAGCACCCGCATGCCGCCTTCCTCGCGCTGACGCACGCCCTTTTCCTCCATCAGTCCCAGGATGGCCCCGGCCACGCGCGCATGCATGGACCGGTAGGAAAGTCCCATCACCTTGCGGTTGCTTTGGCGCAGGCGCCGGTTCATCTCGATGAGCAGGGCGAAGGACATCTGTGGGCATTCCCGCAGATGACGGCGGAAGTCCTCGCGGCGCAGCAACATCAGGCGCGTGGGGCGCACCGCCCGGGCCGTGGCCGCGCGGGGGCTTTCATCCAGCAGGGACATCTCCCCGAAAAAATCCCCCGGTTGCAGGGTCGCGAGCACCGTCTCCTTGCCTTCCGCCGTTTCCAGCACCACGGCCACCTCCCCTTCCGCCACGATGAAGAAGTGGCCGCCGGCCGGATCGTCCGCGTGGACGATGGAGGAACCGGAGGTGTAATTGCGCTCCACCAGGGAGTCGGAAACGCGCCGCAGATCCGCTTCCCCCAACACGGAGAACATATCCACGCGCCGCAGGGATTCGAACCGGCGATCGCCGGATTGGGTCGCCGCGGTTTTGGGGGCATGGGAAGCGGCGGCGGCCGGGGCTTGCGGCCCTCTGGTGACGGAACTGCTGGGATTCGGATTCGATGCGATCATGCTGTGCTCCAGGTTTGAGATTGGAAGGAACTTAGATCGGCGCCTCGATCGCGAATGAGATGGCGGTCACGGTCGCACTGTGGATTCGGGTGACGGGCATCACCAGGTGCGGGATCCTTTCAGTTTCTTTGGCTTTACCATTTTCGGACTTGGGAAAATGTCGAAAACCCCCACTGGGAGGATTCTTGTTTTATCCTGAAATCCCCCTATTCGGTTGAAAAAAGCCCCAGCGAGCCCGATTGTCTTTTTCTCGCAAATGACGGTTTTCTCCTTTTTTCGGACGATAAATTCCAAGACTTGCGATGGGCTTCGCCTTAGGTTAGGGGAAAAGCCGGAATGCCGGATTTGTGGGACAATGCTCTTGCAGGGGCAAAGGAGTAGGTAGATGGTTTCGATGTCCAAAATCGCAGGGACCCGCGGAAGGCGGAGATCATGCCTGCTGCTGTCGGCCGCAATCGCTTCCGGCCTGGCGGCGTCCGCGGGCGCGGAACCCAACCTGGACGTTTCCGGTTATGCCTGGACCCAATACCTCAACGGCTTGACCCCCATGTACAAGGGTGCCGCCAATTTCGACTACAATCCCTTTTTCAAGGCCGGCGGCATGCTCTTCCTTGGAAGCCAACCTTCCGAGAACTGGGCCTTGGAAATAGGCCTGGGCGTCGCGTACGGGAACTCGGCCATCAAGAAGACCCTTAAGGATACCAGCGGCAATATCGTCGCCAAAACCAACCCCAACAGCATCAGCCTGGACATGAATGCGTTCCTGTACGTGGCGGACATCACCTTCAAGACCGGCGCGTACTCGCTCAAAGTCGGGAAATTCCATTACACCTACTCCGACTACAATACCAACATGGGTCTTTATCTTCTGCGCGGACCCGTCTATCCGGGCTTCCTGTATTCCGGCTTCCACGAGATCCCGGACCTGACGAAAATCGGCGCGTTGTCCAGCTGGTCTCCCTTCGAATCCCTGCGTTGGGATATGCTCGCCTCCTTCGAAACCGACTTCAAGCCGTACATGGATCTCAACCTTTCCGGCTTCCTCACGTACAAAGCCGGCCTGTTTGAACTGGGCGCCGGCTTCGAATCCCAGCGCCTGGTGGAACTCAACCCTTGCATCACTTCTCCGGATGGAGCGGACGTGGATGAATGCCTGGGCGGCGACCCCAGTCCGGTCTACGTCGGGGCCGGCTCGGATCTTTACAAAGGCGCCTATTTCGTGATCGACAGTTCCGGCAAGGCGGCCACGGGGAAATCGGACACCACCACCTATTCCCTGGCGGGCACCAAGGTCATGCTACGGGGCGCGCTGGATTTCAAGAAAATCATGCCCGAGTACGGGGGAAGCGCCAAGGACTACGTCCTGTATTTTGAAATGGCTTTGCTGGGCGTGAAGGATTATCCCTACCTGTACGAGAAAAAAATCGAGCGGATGCCGATGTTGGTGGGGATGAACCTGCCCACCTACGGATTCCTGGATCTGCTGTCCCTGGAAGTGGAATACTACGACTCGCCTTTCCAGAACGATCCGTACAAGCTGGTGGGAACCTACGATGTGTTCCACTTCTCCGACGGAAATTCCATCAACTACTCCATGTCGCCCATTCCCCCTTCCAACAAGGCCGGCGACGCCCATCTTTCCAAGACCCAGGTGGACTACGATCCGTCCAAGGACAATTGGAAATGGTCAATCTACCTGACCAAGAAGGTCCAGAAGAAGATCACTTTCATAGGCCAGATCGCGAGCGATCATTGGCGGGTGCCGAACAACAATTTCGTCCTGTACGAAGCGGCTTCCAAGCCCAGCGAATTCTACGGTTCCTTGCGGGTCGAGTATTCGCTGTGACGGAACATCGTGAAAAAATGATGCGGGAAAACCGGAGGGTGGGGAACAAGAAATGAAGAAGATCGTACTGGGAATCGCGCTGGTTTGCGGCCTCTGTTTCCCGCAGACCATCACGAGCAAGTTGAGCGGTAAGCGGATATTCCTGCATCGCAAGGACGGCACCGATCATACCGACGGCTTCGTCGGGCTCCAGAAAATGCTCGACGCCAAGAAATCGATCTACGGGTATACCTTCGAGTCCTCCACGGGATCGCCCGGCGAGGCCGAGCTGAACGCCTTGTACAACCGGCTTTACAAGGGCGCCGGGGCGCATGACGCCGGCACCATCGACATCCTCATCCTCTGCCAAGGGCAGGGCGATCAGAACGTGGGCGGAGGCGCTTCCGTGAATCCTTTCGCCAACGCCGCCGATCGGTTCCAGAAGGTCAACACCCACGTCCGGTCGGGCGGGGGCTTGATCATGGTCCACGCCGCGGCCGGCCGCGAGGTCTCCTGGCAGAATTGGTTTTTCGGCGCAAAACTCATGACCGATTGGTTCGTGGACAATTATTTCGCCTCCAGCCTGAACTCCGGGAACGGCGGCCACTTTCCCTATGGGACGATCGGAACCTATACGCTGGACGAGGAGACCCTCGCGGCCAAGGACTCTTCCACCTTTTTCATCCGCAATCTCCTGACGCAGGCGAAAACCAGGAACGGGTATGGACAACCCCTGGTGTCTCCGGACGTCAAAGGGGAATGGTATCACTTCAACGGAGGCAAGAAATTCGAAGACGGCACCGGAGGCGCGGCCACCCATTCCAACAACAGGATCGCGCCGTCCGCCGTACGAGGCGATCCCGGCGTTCCCGACAGCGGCATCGGCCCGGCGAAGGTGGTGGGCATTCTCACCAAGATCGGGACCTATGTACCGCCCGGAAAAGGGCGCCACGGCGTCTGGGCCCGGGAGGTCAGCGCGGGAGTCTTCAATGCCAAAGCCTCCGACAAGAACGGCCGCTTCCTCTATTTCAATCCCGGCCATGCGGGCGAGGAATACACCGATGCGAACGGCTGGATGGGCGACTTCTTCTTCTCCTCCCTGCGTTGGGTGGCCAAGGACGACCGCGGCTGCACCAATCCCGTCTCCTCCAACTACAGTTCCCTGGCCACCGTCAACGACGGCGGTTGCCTGACCACGGGCATCGGCAGGGATGCCATTCTGAATGACGAGGGAGCGGACCGGTTCGGAAGGATTTCAGTCGGGAGTTCGGCCATCGACGTTTCCATCGACCGGGACGGCCCGCATTCCCTGGCCGTGGTCAAGGTGAACGGCGAAATGGTATTCCGCCGACAGGGCGAGGGAATCGGCAAGTATCAGGCGGCCGGATTGAAAAGCGGTTTCTACCTGGTCCAGGTGAATGTAAAAGGCCGGACATTCAAGAAGCTGGTTTCCATCCTCTGACCTGCGACACGAAAATCGAAGCGGGCGAAAAGCCGGGAGCCCTTCCCGGCTTTTTGATTTTTGGAAGCGGCGAGCGTGGAGTTTACGAAGGCAAACTCCTGAGCGAGGAGCCTGACTCAGAAACCGGCAAGATGCCGAAGGAACCGCGAAGGAGGGGAAGTTGGTGGTCGTTGTAGGATTTGAACCTACGACCCCATCGATGTGAACGATGTACTCTAACCAGCTGAGCTAAACGACCAAGGTGAGGAAATATAGCACAGCCTACGCCATCCCTCAATGCAAGGAGCGGAGGTCGTGGAAATCCCCGCTTTTCCGTCCTCGCAGGACGGGGATGGCCGCCAGGATGCGGGTAGCCAACTCATCCGGCCCCGGCATTTCCGGGGTTCCCTGGGCCTTTTTCAGGCGTTCCACCATCGGGAAGGGGAGGTCCGCCGGAAGGTCCCGGATGCGTTCCTGCATGGCCGTGTCCGCCAGTCCGGGCGCCAGCGCCGAAAAGTGGGTTCCCGGCCTTTCCGCGGCATAAAGTTTCATCATCATGTTCAAGGCGGCTTTGGAAAGGGAGTAGGCATTCCATCCCCTGGCTCCGCTGACGGACGCCCCGGATGAAATCGCCACCACCTGGGTCACATCCCGGTTACCTGCGAAGACCGCGTCCAGCACCGGCTTGTTGGCCCAAAGATTCACGTCCATCACCCGGCGCATGGTCTCCAAGGACGTTCTCCCCATGTCTCCGATCTCTCCCAGGACGCCGGCGTTGAGGATGACCGCATCCAAGCCGCCGGCGCCCTGGAGCAGGCGCTCCACCGCGGGCGCGATGGTTTCCAAGCGGGAAAGGTCGACGGGAATGAAATTGAAAGCGGGGTGCGCTTGCAGCTCAGCCGGCGCGCGCCGGCTAAGGCCGAAGACGCGCGCACCTGCGGCCAGGTACGCTTTGGCCAGACCATTTCCGATTCCGGAACTGACGCCGGTGATAAAGACATCCATTGGAAACAAAATAATCTTTTCCGGTTCCGTTTTCCGATTCAACCTTTCGCCGGAGCCGTTGATTTCGCCGGACGCAGAAGGAATGTGCCATGGACCAGCCCTTGCACGCGGATCAAGTCCGGTTTGACCAGGTACACTTGCTTGGATTTGTATTCCGCCCTGCTCGCGGCCCTGGATACCATCGATGCGAATCCCTCTGCGGGACTTTCACCCTGCACCGGCGGGTAATTCGTCACTTCGATGGCGTCTCCCAATGTCCCGCCCAGACCCAGGCACAGCTTTTCCGCCGACAACCTGGCGTTCGCCAGCGCTTTGGCCTCGGCTTCCCGCTCGAGGCTGTCCAGGGAGGAATGGCCATACGAGATTCCGCTGATTCGGGTGATCTTCCCTTCCGAGAAATCTTCCATCAACGCACCCAGGCGGCGCAGATCCTTGAGCCGCAGGGTCAGGGATTGCGTCGCGCGATATCCCTGGAAAACCTGCGTGTTCTTGACCCACTTATAGTCCTTTTCCACCGAGACCTGGCTGGCGCTGAGATCGGAAGAATCGGATGCGTACCGGGAGCAGACGGCAAAGCCTCCCCGGATGGCTGCCTGCGTTTCATCCATCGCTTGTTTCATCCGGGGACGGACGGTTTCCGCCTCGAGGACGATATCGGCCTGGTTGGGGTATGCCCTCACCTCCCCGCTTCCCATTACGGAAACCCTGGGGGAATCGAAGGCCAATGCCGGCATGGAAAGACTCATTGCGAGAAGAAGCGGATTCAGGATGCGGGTGAACATGTGTATCTCCATTTGGATAGGGTTTGTGTGGTGGGAAAATCGCCGGGGAAAAAGGCCGCGCCCCACGGGAGGGCGCGGCCAGCGGGATCCAGGTCCGAGGGGCCCCGCGGGGTCCGCCGCTATTCCCGGTTCTGGCGGTAGCCCACCTGGTTTTCACCGGTGAGGGTCTTGGCCGTCTCCACCAGGGAAATGAACTCGGCGCGGTGGCCTTCGAGGTCGCGGCCTCTGGAGCCGCGGGCCATGCCCGCCACCTTGTCCAGGTCCAGGTTGCCGCGGTATTGCGAACCGCGCAGGATGAGTCCGAAGCCGGCGGCGGCGGCCGAGAAACGGAAGTTCTCGGACGCGTCCTGCCAGGCGCCGTCGCCGTTGCGGAGAGTGCGGCTCAACAGCTTGCTGGTGGCGCCGGCGGGCTGTTTGTAACGGAACTTGACCGTGAGCAGTTCGCCGCCGGCATTGCCTTCGGAAGAGCCGAAGCCCCAATGCCAGCGGGAGGAGCCGTTGTTCTGGTACTTGAGCGGATCGACCTTGGGGCGCGCGGGAGCGGCGGGAACGATTTCATAAAGGGCCGTGACGCTGGTGCCGGCGCCGAGCTCTCCCGCGTCCTTGCGATCGTCGTTGAAATCCTCGGCGGCGAGCATGCGGTTCTCATAGCCCACCAGACGGTAGGATTTGACCGTGGCGGGATTGAACTCGATTTGGAGCTTCACGTCCTTGGCGATGGCATAGAGCGTGCCGGTCATCTTCTCGACCAGTACCTTGCGGGCTTCGTTGATGTTGTCGATATAGAAGTAATTGCCGTTGCCTTTATCGGCCAGTTGTTCCATCTTGGAATCCTTGAGGTTGCCGGTCCCGAAGCCGAGCACGGACAGGAACACGCCGGACTTGCGCTTCTCTTCGATCAGGCGCACCAGTTCCTCGTCCGAGGATACGCCGACGTTGAAGTCGCCGTCGGTGGCGAGGATGACGCGGTTGCTGCCGCCCTGGATGAAGCTCTGCCTGGCGGCCTGGTAGGCCAGCATCAAGCCCGCGCCGCCCGCGGTCGATCCGCCCGCATCCAGGCGTCCCAGGGCTTCGCGGATGGCTTCCTTGTCGGCGCCGGAAGTGGGAGGCAGCACCATGCCGGCGGCACCGGCATAAACCACGATGGAAATGCGATCCTGCGGGCGCAATTGATCGACGAGCATGTTGAAGGCGTTCTTGAGGAGCGGGAGCTTGTCGGGCGTGGCCATGGAGCCGGACACGTCGACCAGGAAGACCAGGTTGTTGGGGGGCAGCTTTTCGGAATCCATGCGGCGGCCCTGCAGGCCGATATGCACCAGCTTGGTGTCCGGATTCCAGGGAGTGGAGGCGACCTCGGTGGTGATGGAGAAAGGATCCGAACCGGTGGGCTGGGGATAGTTGTAGTCGAAGTAGTTGATGAACTCCTCGAGGCGCACCGCATCCGACGGGGGCAACCGGCCTTCCTGGAGGAAGCGGCGGGTGTTGGAATAGGAAGCGCCGTCGACGTCTATGGAGAAGGTGGAGAGGGGATTGGCCCGGGCTTCCAGAAAGGAGTTCTCATAGATGGAAGAATATTCCTCGGAGTTGGTTTGCGGCGGAGGCGGGCACCGATAGCAGCCGGCGCCGTGCGGGCCGTCTTCCTCATCGCGGTAGGATTGGGCTTCGTTGTTCAGGATGTACGAGGCCGCTGGAGCCGCCTTTTTTTCCAGGGCATAGGGCCGGGAGGCTTCCGGGGCGGCTTTGGCATAGCCGCTTGCGCGCCCGCCTATCCGGGTCCGATCGGTGCGGAGCGGTTGGCCGGCCTGGCCGGTGGCATCGGCCCAGCCCAGGGCTTCCGGTTCATTCCGCGATTGAGCGGCGGACGCCTCCCTGGATTCCGCTTTCGCTTTGGCCGCGGCCACCGGGGATGCCGGAGCCTGCTTGGGATACAGGCGATCCATCAGATCGTCCTTACCCGGATTGCGTTCCTTGGCATCCTGGGCGGTGGCATTGGCTTGCGATCCGTCTTTTCCTTCGGGCGTTACTTCCGCCTTTTTCAAGGAACAGGCGGCTATGAGGACGGCGGCGGAACAGAGAGCGGCGGCGTATCGGGCGGATCTTTGCATGACGGGTTCTCCTTGGGTTCCGGGCTTTCGGCCCGGTGGGTTCGTCCTTAAGACCGGAAGTTTCCCGAAAAGTTCCCGACCGCGCGAAAAAAAATCGGCCGTACCGGAAAGCTCCGGACGGCCGCTGGGGTTTGGATTTTGGGGCTTTACCCCGGCGATCCCGTTATTTGCGCGGTCCGGCGGTACCGGTCAGGGTTCCCTTGGCCAGGGTATTGCCCCAGATCACGAACCCGACATATGCCGCAGTGGCCTCCTTGGGCACGTCCAGCTTTTCGGTCTTGAGAGCGAACACCGTATAGGTATAGTGGTGTTTGCGGCCCACCGGCGGGCAGGAACCGAACCAACCGGGTTTGCCGAGGTCCGTATTCCCCTCCACGGTCCCGGCGGGAAGCTTGCCGTCCGTGGCGCCCTCCGCCAAGCTGGTCACATTGGCCGGAATGTTATACGCCACCCAATGCCAGAAGCCGCTGCCGGTGGGCACATCGTCATCGTGCACCATGATCGCGAAGCTTTTCGTGTCCGAGGGGAATCCGCTCCAGCTCAATGCCGGCGAGACATTGCCTCCGGTACAACCCATCTGGTTCCAATAGTGCTTTTCCGGAATGGGTTTATTCTGCGCGAAGCTGGGGCTCGTCACTTTGAAGCGCGCCACCTCCGGCTCCGCGGAAGCGATGCCAATCGCAAGGGCGGTGACGAAAGCCGCACAGGAAATTTTTTTGATTGAATGGGTGAACATGTTCAGTCCTTTTGTGTGATGTGAAGGAAGCGAAGCACGAGGGTTATAGTAAGCAGTACGGCCGAACCCTGCAAGAATGCACATTTTTGTGCCGTGGAGTAATTCTTGTTGCCTGGTATTATTTTTGTGCCCATTGGAAAAGGCGGTCGGAACCACGCTCGCGGGGCCTCGGCGCTCACAGCTAAGGAAGAATGATGCGTAGGAAAACGGAATCCGGAGCGCTCCGAGCCTCCGCCGGAGGTGGGTCCCGACGTTCCGTCTTGCCGTACCGTTGCAGGTAGGCTTCCATTTCAGCGGTCATGGAGGCCGGCACGCGTAACACGTAGCGTCCCCCTTTCCGCATTTCCCGCCCAACGATTTCCGCCCCCATGGCCTTCAACCCGGCCACCACCACGGAAGTATCCTTGGCATTCCGCAAGCGGACCGTAAGGCCGGGCAACGGCTCGGGCGCAACCGCCTTGGCCGCTCCCACGCTCGCGCCACCGGCCGCTTTTTCCAAGGTCCGGGCCTTTTCCGGAGCCCTAGGAGGCTCCGTACTGCGCCGCTTCGCCGGTGCCACCGCATCCCGGTTGTCTCCCGCGGAAAGCCGCCCGGCCTGAGTCTCCGGCGAATGGGCGCTTGCACTGATGCCGGCTGCGCCCGCGCTTTCGGCCTGGTTTCCCATTATGTAGGCCGCTCCCGGGGCCGCGGACTCTTTCTTTTTGGCGTCGGAACGCTCGGCGGGGCGGGCCGGAGCGCTTTCCGATTCAGTCATACCGTCGGCCCAGCCGCTTACATTTTCCGCGTCTCCGGCTTTGACAGGTGAATCCACGAGGGGGGCGGGGGCCGGCGCTTTCGGGGAAGCCGCGTCCCCGGCAGGGGAAGAGGCCGGAGGCGGGAGGGAAGCCATGGCTTTGGCCTGCTTCGGGCCGAGGCGCCCTCCCAGGCGGGTTTTGCTTTCGCGTTGCAGCGCAATGGATTTATCCGCTTCGGATCTGCGGTCTTCCTTGTTCGCCCGGAAATCTTCGTCCTTGGCTTCGTCCTTGGAAAGCCGGCTGGTCTTCTCGTCATCGGCCGGCGCGGCGGAGGGTGACTCTTCCGAGGCTGGTTGCGGGAGCCGTGGCGCGGCCTGCGGAGCCTTGGCCTTGGCTTCCGGAGCGGTCGGCCCGGGAGCCGGTGGAACGGCAGGGGAAAGCATGACCGGGGATTCCGTGATGCCGCCCCTCTGGTAGAGATAGGCGGTGATGACGGTTATGCCCAGGACGGTGAGGATGGCGATTTGCGGCGGAATGGCGCGCAGGGGATTCAGGAAAACCATCAGCGCGGTTTTCCAGGGGGAAGGACGCGGCAAACGCGCGCGAACGTTGGCGAGGAAGTTGGCCGGGGCCTTGACCGGTTCCAGGGCGGTCAACTCCCGGAAATAACCGCGCACCGCCTGCAGTTCCCGGCGGCAGTCCGCGCAGCCCTGCAAATGCGTCTCCGCGGCCGCGCGCGCGGGAGCGTCCATTGCGCCTTCCGCAAAGTCGCAGAGCGCATCGCCGTCGAGATGGGGGTTCATTTTATCCATGGCTTCCAACTATCTTCCCATCAGAAAGTATTCCCGCAGCCATTCCTGCAATTGCCGCCGTCCCCGGTTCAACCGGGATTTTACCGTGCCCGGGTTCAGTCCCGTGGTCTCGCCGATTTCCTCGTAGGACCGTCCCTCCACGTCCCGCAGCACCACCAAGGTGCGTTGTTCCTCGGGCAGCCTGGCGATGGCCTCTTCGATGCGTTCCCGTTTGCCCTTGGCCTCCAGCACCTGGGCCGGTGAAGGCGCGGAAGGCGCGCCCTCGGCTTCCGCCGCGTCCAGATCCCGGTGCCGCTTGGCTTCCATATAGGGCCGGGAAACCAACCGGTTCTTGCATGTGTTCACGGCAATCCGGTAGGCCCAGCTTGAGAACCTGGATTCCATCCGGAAATCCCCGAGGCCGTGGAAAACCTTGACGAAGGTCTCCTGGGCGGCATCTTCCGCCTCGTCCCGGTTGCCGGCCAGCAAGCGCAGGCACAGACCGAAAATCCGATCCTTGTGCTTCAGCACCAGGCGGTTGAATCCTTCTTCCTTGCCCGATTTGAAAGCCTGAATCCATTGGACATCCTCTTCGTCCCCCGGCTCCATGGCCGAAGGCGTTGCGCCCGTGACGGCGCCCGCCGCGGAGCGGCCGGAGGGGTTGCCCTCTCCGGTGCCGGAAACCGGCGTCATGGACGGACCATGCAGGAGGCTCCCCGCATGTTAGACAGGAAGTCCGGGGAAAAGTTCCCGCGCGGTTGCGGGACGACAGGGGATGGGGAATCCGGGCCGTTTCAGAGAGGATCCCCGGCTTTGGACCAATAGAACCGGGTTACGCCCTGGGCCAGACTCTGGAGCTGCTTGGGATCCATGCCCAGGGACTTGGCCGCGGCG
The DNA here is from genome assembly GCA_028287505.1 of Fibrobacterota bacterium. Taxonomy (GTDB): domain Bacteria; phylum Fibrobacterota; class Fibrobacteria; order UBA11236; family UBA11236; genus Chersky-265. The sequence continues at coordinate 23,998 of JAQBPN010000056.1, forward strand.
TGCAGGGCGGGGGTTTCCACGTCCAGGGAGAAGAAACGGGACTTGTCGATGCGGCCGGAACCCGATCCCAAAAGGCTTTGCGATACGTCCCAGCGTTCGGCGGTCAAGGACCCGGCGCTGTCGAAGAGGGTGGCGACGGCCTTGAGGTCCGCCTGGGTGGGACGGTGGAAGGGCTGGGAGAGCTTCCCGAGGGAATCGATCTGCGCCTTGTTGGGTATCCCGCCGGTTACGATGACCTTGCCCCCGCGCATTTCCGCCACGCCCACCCAGTTGCTGGCCGCTTCCATGGCGGAATCTTCCGCGATGAACACGGAGATCCAATCCGCTTTCGGGTAGGAACGGCGCACGGTCTTGAGAACCCCGTAACCCGTCGGCGACACCAGCTCCGGTTTGATCCCGAAAGACGTGATGGCGGTGGCGAGTACGGGCCGGCCGCCGGAGCCGTCCTCCTTCACCGTGATGCGGGTGCCTTGGACCTGGCCTTCCAGCTTCTCCGCCGGGAACAGATCCGCCGCGGGCGCGCTGAGCTTCGCGCGGGATTGGAACACTGCCAATCCTCCGGCGCAAACCGCGGCCAACAAAGCCAGAATGATGAATTTCTTGTCCAAGACAGCCTCCTAAAGTGGATTGAAAAGCTATTCGCGTCGCTCTTCCGCATGGGTTTCGCGGGCCATGATCTCGTCCCACAATGCGTCGACCTGCTCCATGAGGTATTCGCGGGTGGTTTCGTTCTTGATGACGAAATCCGCGTGCTGGAGTTTGGATTCCTCCGGCATCTGGCTGTCGATGCGGCGCATGGCCTCGTCCGAGGTGAGACCGCTGCGCTCCATCAAGCGCGCCAGGCGCACCGGGACCGCGGCGGAGACGAATACCAGATGGTCCACCTCTTTGGCGAACCCCAGTTCCACGATGAGCGCTGCGTCCAGGACGAGCCGGTTCATCACCCGTTGGGACGAGCGGATCCGTTCCCGGATGGCCTGGATGAGGGCCGGGTGGACGATGCGGTTGAGCGTCGCCATGGCCTCCGGGCGGCCGAAGACCAGGCTGCCGAGCTTTTTCCGGTTGAGGGAGCCGTTGGACAGCATCACGTCCTGGCCGAATTCGGCGCCGAGCTGCTGCACCAGGGCGCGATCGTAGCCGTAGAGTTCATGGGCCACCGCGTCCGCATCCACCAGGGCGCAGCCTTTTTGCTGCAACAGCCTGGCGGTTTCCGATTTGCCGCTGGCGATGTTTCCGGTCACGCCGATGATCATGCGCGCCATTTCCGACTCCTGCTTGCGGCCACGTTGCGGGTTCCTTCCCCAGTCCGGTCCTGGAAATCCGGTATCAAGATAGAATTTAGCATTCCGGGCTCAGCGGGCCGCTCAACTGTGCGCATCCAGCCAGGTGAACGCGCTCCCGATTTCCACCACCAGGGGGACTTCCAGCTGCATCGCCCCTTCCATCTCCGCCTTGATCATCCGGGAGGCCTCTTCCACGTCCGGTATGGCCACCTCGAATACCAGTTCGTCATGGACCTGCAGGAGCATGTCGCAGCGCAACGGGCTGGTCTCCAGAATGTGATGGATCCGGATCATGGCGATCTTGATCAGATCGGCCGCGCTCCCCTGGATGGGCGTGTTGGAGGCGATGCGCTCGGCGTTTTCCTTGGCCAGGCGGTTGTCGGACAGCAGGTCCGGCAGATAGCGGCGGCGGCCCGCCAGGGTTTCCACGTATCCGTCCCGGCGGCCCTTGTCCACGGTGCCGGTCATGTATTTCTCCACCATGGCGTAGGTGGTGAAATAATTTTCGATGAACTTGGCCGCTTCCGCCCGCGGGATGCGCAGCTGGGACGCGAGGCGGTGGGCGCCCATGCCGTAGAGCACGCCGAAATTCACGACCTTGGCGCTGCGGCGCATCTCGGAGGTGACGTCGGTTTCGGGAACCCTGTACAGGATGGCCGCCGTGCGCGTATGGATGTCGAGGTTCTGGCGATAGGCCTCGCGCAGGGTGGGGTCTCCGCTCAGATGGGCCAGCAGGCGCAATTCGATCTGGGAATAGTCCGCGCAGAGCAGCACTTTGTCCGGGCTCGAAGCCGTGAAGCATTTGCGGATGACGCGGCCCAGTTCCGTGCGGATGGGGATGTTCTGGAGATTGGGATTGATGCTGGAAAGGCGGCCGGTGGCGGCGATGACCTGGGAATAGTTGGTATGGATGCGGCCCGTCTTGGGGTGCACCATGGTGGGCAGGGCTTCCACATAGGTATTCTGCAGCTTGGTGTATTCGCGATGGTCGAGCAGCTTGGAAATGATTTCATGCTGGCCCTCCAGCTTGGAAAGCACGTCCGCGTCCGTCGAGAATCCGGTCTTGGTCTTCTTGCCCGTATCCAGGCCCAGTTTCACGAAGAGGATTTCCTGCAGCTGTTTGGGCGAACCGATGTTGAACTCGCCGCCCGCCAGTTCGTGGATTTCCTTTTCCAGGCGCGTGATTTCCTCGGCCAGGCGGAGGGACAGAACCTTGAGCGCGTCCACGTCCAGGGTGATGCCCTTGCCTTCCATGGTCACCAGCACGGGCAGCAGGGCCATCTCCATTTCGAAATAGAGATTGTCCAGGTTCTTGTCCTTCAACTCCTTCTCGTATACCTCCCACAAACGGAAGGTCATGTCCGCATCCTCGGCCCCGTATTGGCAGGCTTCGGCGATGGGCGTTTCCGAGAAGTTCTTCTGCTTGGCGGTCGCTCCGCGGCCGCTTTTCCCGATCAAGGCTTCGATGGGGATCATCTTGTGCCCGAAATGGCGCAAAGCGAGATCGTCCAGGGAAAGCTGGCGCTCGCCGGGATTGGCCAGATAGGCCGCCACCATGGTATCCGCCAGTTTTCCCGGCCGTTCGATATCCGCGGGCAGGAGGCCGTGGCGTTCGAGCACGGGGAGATCGTACTTGGCGTTATGGAACAGCAAGCGCTTGGAAGGATTGTCCAGGATGGGCTTGAGCGTCTTTTGGACCTCCGCCAACGGGAGGTTGCGCCCTTCCACGTGGCCTACCGGCAGGTAAAAGCCCGCGCCGGCTTCGATGGAAAGGCATACGCCGACCAGGCCCGCCACCTTGTTGTCCAGATCCGTGGTTTCCGTGTCCACGGCGATCAGGGTCGCCGCGTCCAGGCGCGCAGCCATCGCCGCCAGGGATTCCGGGGTATCTATGAGTTCATAGCGCGGGTTGGGCGCGCGAGCTTCCGCTCCGGGGGCTGCGGCCGCTTCGCCGATGGCTTCCGCCAGTTCCGCCACCGGGGCCGCGCCGTTGGCGATGGTCAGGCCGGAGTCGTTGTTGGCGGCCGCGCGGGCCGCGGCCGAAGTGGTGGCCGAACCGTTGACCAGCTTAAGAAGAGACTTGAGCTCCCATTCCACCAGGAA
>JAQBPN010000066.1 GCA_028287505.1 Fibrobacterota bacterium
CTCCGCCCCATTGAAGTCACTCTCCTCCGCCCACCCCCCAGACCAAAAAAACAACCCCAAACAAACCCACAACACTGCGAACACACCTGTTCCCAACTTCTCCGTCCCAATTTCCGGAGCACAGGAACGCACGCCCACGAACCCCATCCCAGACTCCGCCCCCAACCCCAAGCCGCCCCCCGTCATTGGAACAGGACCACAGACTTGATAGTCTGCTTCTGCTTGGTCGATCCGACCGTGCCTACGGTGACCTTCAACAAATAGCGCCCGTTCCTGGCCCAACGTCCCCCGTCCGCTTTCCCGTCCCAGTAGAAATCGACGGTTGCCTTGGGCACCGTCTTGTGATCCACCAGCAAGCGGACCAATTCCCCGTCCAGATTGTAGATCTTCACGGACACCGTCACTTCGGCGCTACGGTCGGATTCCGGATGCAGGCGGATGCGCGCGCCGTACTGCGTGTTCCCGTCGCGCGCCGCCAGCACCAGGGGACTGAAGGGGTTGGGCATGACCTGCACTTCGCCCGCGGTGAGTCCCTGGGACGCCGTGAGCAGTCCATAATAACTGCCGTCCATTTCGCGCATGTCCGCCGACAAGGCCGGCGCGCCGAAGGAGTTCGTGTCCGCGGATACCGAATCGGCCATGGCCTTCCAGTCCAGGTCGGCCAGGTCGAAGCGTTCCAGGGAGGTCTTGCGATCGCCCGCGGCGGTTGGAAGGCCCAGGGTCAGGCGGGGGCGCTTGGCGAAAGCCACTCCGGAAGGATTCGAGATCTCGTAGAGGTTTCCCGAAACCGCATAGGTGATGCCGCTGGAAAAGGTCTTGGCCACGTTCCGGGTATTCAGCCGCAGCAGGGCCTGGGGCGGGCCGGAAAAGGCCGAGTCCGGAACGTACATCTCGAAAGCGGGGTCGTGGAAAAGCCTGCGCGTGGTGTCGCCCAGGGTCAGGGTCTGGCCCACGTTGAGGCCGCGCGTGAGGGAATCCCGGTAGGCGCCCAGTTCGGTGGCGGCTTCCGATCCGTCCGCGTTGATCTGTCTGGCCAGGATGCGCACAGGGCCGATGAATCGCCGGTCCAGATCCACCTGCAACTCCCGGACCGTCCCCGCTTGGGGCGGAACCAGGGTCACGACGGGATTGGGCACTACGGGCGTGGGCGGGGAGGTGGTGGTGTCGAATCCGGAAACGAACAATCCGAAGGAGGAAGGATCGGGGATGTCCGCCGTTTCGCCCAGGGTGGAGCTGAGCACGAGCTTGTTGATGACCGCGGAAACCACCTTGGTGGGCAGACGCAAGGTCTGCTCCATGCCGTCCAGACCCACGGTCACGGTAAGGGTGTCCCAGGCCGCGGCCGCATGGGCGCCGCGTTTGCCGAGGGCGGAGGAAGGGGCGTCGGTAAGGTAGGTCAGCGTCCGCTTGGAGTGTTTGTCCAGCTTGACGCCCAGCGACGCATCCACGCTCCAGGCGAATGTCCCGCGCTCGTCCACGGCCGAGTCCAGGCGGCGTCCGGCCGCATCGTAGGCGTGCAGATGGATTTCCCCGCGGGTATGCGCGGGCAGGCGCAGACTGTCTCCGGTCCCGAGTTTCAGGATCGCCAAATCCACCGGAGACTCCACCTGGGCGCGGAACCGGCGGGCGGCTTCGTCGTTGGAGTAGGTCAGGGAACCGGAATGGATGATGAAGAAATAAGTGAGCAACCCCCCTTGGAGTCCGGGCCGGAAGCGGATCTTGCGCGTTCCGGGCGGACCGATCAATTGCGATGCGGGGACGCGGAAGGTGTCGGCCGGAGCGCCGTATCCATATATGATCCGCATGGAATCGATCTTGGCCTGCGCGTCCAGAACAAGCTCAGCTTCTCCGTTGCGGAAGGAGATGGGTCCGCTCCGGTGCGAGAATGGAAAGCCCAGGGAAAGCGTGGTATCGGCCGATCCGGCAGCGGGCAGGAAAAAGGAATAGCGCGTGAGGGGAATCCATGGGGTGCTGTCCGGCGCGGCATTCAGGATGTAGGTTCCCGCCGCGGCCTCGGTGAGTTTCCTCCCGGCCGGAATCTCCGCCGCTTGCGGCGTGATCAGGCGGATGAGGCCTTCCGCGGACTTGCCTCCCACGGTAACCGCGAAGGTGATCGACTTGATCGCCTTCTTGAGCATCAGGTCCTGTCCCGTTTTCCAGATCGCGTCCCGGATGGTGATCACGGGCTCCGCGTCGAGACCGTAGCCGGGAAGGCCGCAGGCCAGGCGATAGGTGCCGTCCGGGACCCCGTCCAGCGAATAGGTCATGGCGCCCGCCGCGCCGGCTTCCGGAGCCCGCTGGGGCGTGGCGGTGGCCAGCAGGCTCAAGCCGGCGGAAGAGAACAGATTGACGGATACGGCCGAAGGGTCGGCCACGGTGTCCGGGGAAATCCGGATGGTTCCCAGGATGGAGGCGAAGCCCAGCAGGGAAAGATCCTGATTGACGGTGGAACGCGGCGCGACGATGCGGACCACGGCGGACTCCGGAAGCGCCTTGCCGGGACGCGAAGCCTTGAGAAGGTAGGTTCCCGTATCGGCGGACAGGGAATATTCCCCGCGCAGGTCGGCTTCCGTTTTCTGGGGAATACCCCGGGCCGGATTGATCAATTCCACGATCGCTCCGGGCAGAGGCGAGGATTGTTGGACCGCTCCCGTGGGCCAGGACAACAGCGAGATCCTTCCCTTGACCAGGGAGGCGCCCGAGGGCAGGATGAAGCCGAGCTGGGCGGACTCCGTAAGTTGCGCGGTTTTCTGTTGCGAGGTGAACCCGGTCCGGGCGGCGATCACCGTATAGGTTCCCGGCGCGAGAAAAGCCGAGAAGACTCCTTTGTCATCCGTCAGAAGGTTGCGTTCCACCGCTCCGGAAGCGTTCTTCACCGTGATTTGGCATCCCGCCATCAGCGCGCCTTTGTCGTTTGCCACCGTACCCGACAGGGATCCTTGGGCTTTGGCCAGGGCCAGCCGGCCGAGGTCGGCGGACTTTCCCGCCGCCAGGACTACGGTCGTATCCGGACGGGATTGGAAATCGGGTTTGGAGAAGGAGACCGAATGGGTTCCCGGCGCGACGCCCAACAGGAAAAAGCCCTGTGCGTCCGATACGCCTTGCACGGTCTTTCCGCCGCCCCCCGCCGCGGTAACGTTCACGTTGACAAGGTCCGCTCCCGCCTGGTCCACGACATGCCCGGTGATGCGGCAGGATGAGGCCGGCAATATCTGCAGGATGTTCACCGGCGCCGAAAGGCCCAAGGTCACGGTGCGGGTCTGGCCCGCATAACCGTTCTTGGAAAACCCGAGCGAGTAGCTTCCCACCGCCAGGACCTTTTCCGCGCCGCCGGTATTGTTGGTGAAGAGCGGCAAGGGATCGGCGCTGCCGTCCAAGGGCGTCACCGAGACCTGGACGTCGGAAAGCGGGAGCGTGTCCCCCTCCAGCCCGGCGGACTTCACCGTGAGGGAAAGGGTCTGCACGTCGTTGCGGTACAGGAAGGAAGTGGTATCGCCGACCACGCTGGCGCCCGACTCGCTCAAGGCGAACACCTTCCAGACGTACCGCTTGGAAAGCAGGGTGCGCTTGGCGTCCAGCACGGCGAAGGTATCCGTGACCTCCGTATGCCAGATGGGAAAGAGCACGTCGACCGCGTCCTGGGATTCCAGGGAATAGACGAATACCTGATAGGTGTTGGCGGCGCCGGCCCCGGTCGATGCCGCGGCTTTGCTCCACTTGAATGCGATGGCGCTGTCCCGGGAAGAGGTGAGGATGGCGTTCTGCGCGGGTTCCAGATTCCTGGCCGGCTTCAAAACCGGTCCCGAGGCCTGGAGGGTGAACAGCTTGAGGCCTTGCGCCTTGGTGGAGGTGGCCAAAGTGCTCCGCCCGTCGTAATTGTTGAGGATGACGAGATTGTAAGGCACGTTGGGGGACAGCGGGGGAGCCGGCACTTTTGAAAAGTTCCCGGACGGATCGGGGGTGCCGTAGGCGATGCTGGTTTTGGTGGTGATGGCCTGCCAGATGACGCTCGCGCCCGAGACCGTGCCCTTTTCAGTATTGATGTCCAGGGCCTGATCGGACAGGAGCAGATGGTAGGCCGGCACTCCCGGCACCGGTGTCCAGGCGATGTTGGGACTCGAGGAGGTTTCCTGGGCCTTGGGAGAGGTGATGGAAACCGCCTGCCGCGAGACCACCCACAAGGGGATTTCCGGAGAAATGAACTTGCCGTCCCGGCAGGAGGCCACCGCGTAATGGAATCCCAATCCCAATTGCGGTCCGCTCTTGCCGGAATCGTTGTCCGAGGCCTTGAATTCGAAGAGGATGGAAGCGGAATCCTTGGAGATGGACTGCTTGGCAAGGATGCGAACGCCATGTCCTTCCAGCTTGTTGCCTACCGGGATGGGGCTATGGAAGAGATCGCAGGAGTCCGGCGGCTTGGCGGTGGGGGGATTGGTCGTGACCAGGATGCGCACCAGGGAGTCCGTGAAGATTTCGCTTTGCGGCGCGGAGAGGAAAAACAGATTGCTCCCGGCCCGGGCGGAGAAAACACCGGCGGCAAAAGCCATGGTGAAAAAAACAAGCTGGAAAGTCCGGCTTTCAGAACGCATAGGACACTCCGGATCTCACCGCCGGCAAGGGAGACACGTAAAAGTCCGTGCTGAAGATCAGGGGATAGCCCCAGGTGAATCCAAAGTCGAGGATGGGCACGAGCGGATCGCCGTCCCATTCCAATGGCGAAAGGCCGGAAAGCAGATGGCTTCTTTCGCCGTAGTCGATATTCAGGCTGTGCACGCCCAGGTCGCCATGGAACCAGCCGAACTTGCCGCTCAGGCATAACACCTGATCGGGAAACAGATCGAAATCCACGAAGCCTTTTGTGTCCAGGCCGTCGCTGTCCGCAGGGGCCACGGTGGTGTCCGCGGATCCGCCCGATGGAGCAGCTTCTCCGGATGGCTCCATATGGATGGAGACGTGGCCGAAAACCTTGCTGTAGCTGAGCGAGAGCTTGCCCGGCCACAGATCCACGGTGACGGTATGGGACTGCGGCAAGGTGAGGATGAGCCGGTCCTGGATATGGATATTCCGCTTTCCCGTTTCCCCGTTCAGCAGGCGGCGCAGATTGTCGGAGGCCAGGAAGGAATCCGGCTCGGTGAAGCGGGGCTCGAAGGTCCCGGGGTCGATGAAGTAGGGAACCGAGTAGTTGACATCCACGTGGCCCTTGGCCGACATGCGAGCGCCCATGCGGGAGACCAGGCGGATGGGTCCCACGCCCACCGCCATTTCCGGGCTCCAGGCCGCGCCCTGGTAGGCGCCATCGGCGGTGCCGTACACTTTGTTATCCGGGTATTCCACCAGGAAGGACGTGTTGCCGGCATCGCCGCCCACGGAAATGCGTCCGGAAAGATCCGGCTTGAGGTCGCCGGAGGTGCGCGCGCTGAATTGATGTTTGTGCACCTGGAACCCCAGGGTTACCCAAGGGACCGGCCTGAACGCATACCCGAAGCTTAAGGATCGCCAATGCATTTCGAAAAGCAGCGGCATGTGGATGCTGCCCTTGAGGAGAATCGACCCCGATCCCTCCAGGGTGGTGTCCAGATTGAAGGTGGTATTTCCAAGCGCCCCCGCCACCCGCAAGCTCGCGTTTTCCCGGGCGGCGAAGAAGATCACCCCTCCGAACACGGGAGCGGACACGTCCACATGGGCGTTCAGGTCCTGGGAGACGCGGGCGAAGAGCTCCGGGATGACCACGGCGGAATCCGCGAAGGAGCCGATGAATTTCTGGGCCTGGGCGGATGCGTTGAAAGGCAGGTTCAGGCTGATTTCGGCGCTGCCCTGATCGAAGGGCCGGGACAGGGGGGATTTCAGGAATTCATAGGAAAAGGCCCCGCTCAATGCCGCGTCCGCCTTGCCGATGAGAAGCAACGGCTGGGATCGGACCCCCTGGAAAAGGAATAAAACGGCGGTCAGGGCCTGCCATCGGGGTCGGGATACCACGCCTCGAGTGTATCATTCCGAAAGGAGCTGAAAAAGGGGAGACTCTCTTCACGCACTCGATTGGAGTGCTTGCTCCCAAGGGGAGCGACGGAGAAACCGCCCGGATCCCGTTAGGGGATGCGGGCGATTGTGGTTCCTGAAATGCGTCCCTTGGGGACGCGGCCGTCCCGGGTGGGACGGCCAAGAACCTTATCTTCCGGCCAGGAACGAGGTGTCGGCTTCGGAAGCCGGCACTTGGGCCAGGGATTGGGACAGGACCTCGGTCAGTTCCGGAACGTCCCGGATCTGGGTCTTCATGTCCGCCGAGAACCGGAACAGGGCCACCTTGCGACGTCCCAGGGGACAGATTTCCCCGGTGCGTGGGTTCCGGGCGGGTCTGGGCTTGCGGACCTTCGTGTAGAAGGTGCCGAATCCTCGGATCTCGATGGTCTTTTCCTGAGCCAGGTATTCGCCCACGAGCCGCATAAACTGCTCGGCGACTTCCTTGATTTCCAGCTGAGGATGACCGCTTGACTTAGCCGCTTCCTGAACCAGGTCCTGCTTGGTCACATTCTTCAAATTAACCTCCTCTACCCCTAGATGTTGTGGTTAACACCCTGAAGATAACAACGGAAGGTGGAGGCTTTCAAGGCAATTTTGAGAAATTTTACGGAAGGTTTTGGGCGGTGGAAAGCCCGCAAGGGCCGATGGTTGCGCGCCTGGGGCAGACCCGGCGGGTTTCAACCATCAAAGTTGGAGCCTAGGGAATCAGAGCGATTGCGTCTCCGCGCTCATGGAGGCCATGCTCTGGGGCAAACGGTGATCGGGACCGTAGGAGAGGATTTTCGAACAGACCCCTTCGCAATCAGACCGGGTGCCGTAGAACACGATCGTCCTGCCGGTCATGTCCACTTCCACCGCGCAGCGGAACGCATTTTCACGTGACAATTTGCACGCGGCCGTGAGCATTTCCACCACGTAATCGTAGGTGTGCTCCTCATCATTGAAGAGCACGACTTTCCAGTTCAGGGCGGGTTTGGCCAGCGTCTCGGTGCCGGTTTCACCCTCTTCCTTGGGGGATGTCTTTCCGGGTTCGTCGCTCATCGGGTCCGGTTCTCGGCGCAATGGCTCGTCATTTTTCCATGACCTTCCCCCAAAAATATTCCCAGGCCTGTTGCTGTTCCCCCGGTCCGAATTTGTGCTTGCTTTGGAACGCGCCGTCCAGATACTCGTTGATGGTGTCGATGGTCTGCCGCAGGAAGAATCCCTGGCGGCTCTGCACGAAAGCGAGATCGTCGAAGGTATGCGTGGGCAGATAGACTTCCAGGGGGTTGAAGTTTTCGCCCTCCTGGACATTGGACAGAACCACTTTCAGGTAGCGCGAGAAGAACGCGTCCACCAGGGTGCGGTTTTCCTCTTCGTGATCTCCCATCAGCTTTTCGAAGAGGCGTTCGCCCGATTCCGAGCTCTTGAGAAGCTGCACGAACAGTCCCAGGGCGGAATCATCGACTTTTTGCGAAAGCTGGAGCAGTTCATGGGAGCTGAGGCGATTGAGATCTTCGATCTTGCGGAATCCCGGCCCGTCCACGAGACCGGACAGGTAGATCAGCATCATCTTTTCGTAGTCTTCGGAGAGCATAAGAGGCTGACGTTCCGGGCTTGAGTTTAAACGCCCTTCGCCGCGGTGAGGCGTCTCTGCACGCTTTTTAATATAACTATTGGGCTATCCGCAAGAGGCGCTCTTTCTTTAACTAATCGCATTCTTCGCGGCATCGGGATTGCTTGCGGCGGGATTGTCACAATCCCGTCACCAGCTTCTTGAAGGCTTTTCCCCGTTCCTTGTAGTTTTCGAACAACCCGAAGGAGGCGCAGGCGGGCGACAGGGCGATTGCGCCCTTGGGAACCTGGGCCAGCAGGAACGCCACGGCTTCCTCCAAATCGGCGCAGCGCCTCAAAGTCCGCACGCCGGAAATGTCCTTTACGCCGGCCGCCGCAAGTTCGGCCTCAAGGCGATCCGCGGTCTGTCCTATCAGGGCGATGGCGCGGACATGGCCGGAGCCGGCGATGACCGAGGCCAGTTCCGCGAAGTCCGCGTGTTTTTCCGAACCTCCCAGGATCAAACCCAAGGGCGCGCCCCCCAGCGCCTGTACGGCCCCGATGGCGGCTTCCGGCCGCGTGGCGTAGGAATCATTGTAGAAGGCGACGCCGTTGCGCTCCCGCACGAACTCCAGCCGGTGCTCCAGTCCTTTGAAGGCCATGGCGGCGGCCACCACGTGGCGGGGCTCCGCCCCCGATTCCAGGGCCAGGATTCCCGCCGCGGCGATGTTCTCAAGGTTGAACCGGCCTTTGAGCCGGGTGGCGGCCAGGGGGATGGCGAACCGGAGCCGGGTCCAGCGCACTTCCTTGTCGTCGATGCGCACCTCCGCATCGGCTCCGTAGGCCGTTTTCCGAGCCGGGCTCTTGCCGGCCATCCAGGCGCTGCCTTCCGCGTCCGCGCAGTAGGCGAGCAGGTCTCCGGGCGCCTGATGGCGGACCAGGTTCGCCTTGTGCAGCCAATATTCGTCCCGGGTGGGGTGCCAATCGAGATGCTCGGTGGTGGTGCGCAGGACCGCGGCGAGAGCGGGGCTTTCCGCCAGGGTGGAAAGCTGGAAACTCGACAGTTCCAAAATAAGTTTTTCGCCCGGGGCCAGCGCAGAGGCCAGGTCCAGGGCCGGAACGCCTATGTTACCCCCCAGGCGCGCGGGAATCTCCGCCTCCCGGAGCATCTCGTGCAACAGGGAGCAGCAGGTGCCTTTGCCGACCGTACCGGTAACGCCGATGATGCGCTCGCGGCCCGCCAGGGCGAATGCCAATCCCGTCTGCGAAGTGAGGGTGCCGCCGCGGCGGACGAATTCGGCCAGGGCGGGAAGGTCCGGCCGGACGCCTGCGGAGCGGAACACGGTCCGCATGTCCGCGAGTCCGCCGAGGTAGTCGCCGGAACCGTCGGTTCCGGCGTAGCGCACGCGCGCATCCAAATCGGAGGGTTGCTTTCGATCGAAAACGGTGATATCGGTGAAACCCCGGTCGAGCAGATAGCGGCAGGTGCTGGTGCCCTCCACGCCATAACCCAATATCCCTATGGGCTCCTCGATTTCAGGCCGCGCCCGTTCCTGGATCATCCGCCCCGCCGCTTCTTTGGGGCAAACGGCGCACTCCGCGCCATTCGCCGATGGAAACCGATCTAAGAAGTGGTCTCACAAATAAGTTTTGCTGCGGCCGGCTGCGGGGGCCAAGGGCTGCGTTCTCGGCCCTTTAGACCCCTCGGCGTACCTTCCAGGTACGCTCTCAGGGCCTTCAGGGCCTGCGGCCTTGCCCTTGGCCCCCTCGCGCCAGGTCCCCGCTTCGGGGAACTGCGCCCTCGCGACAAACTTATTTATGAGACCACTTCTTTTGCCAAAAATAGCAACCCCCGCGGGTTGGAGCCCCAAACCCCAAATTTTATATTCACATTCGTTTTTTCGGGTAAACCGAACCGGCGCTTAGCCGGAGGATCTTGCGGACTTACCGGAACACGGCGCGCTTTTCAGGCGCGGGTGCGACCGGTCGGTTGGAGAAGGAGAGCCGATGAAAAACGACCTGATGCTTCTCACCCTGCTGTACGCGGTGGCGTTTACCGCTTTTATCGGCGCCATCAATTCGCGGGGTCCGGCACGCGTCGCCCTTTCCTATTTCCTGGCCATCCTGACGCTTTGCGCGGCCGTGTTCCACACCAGCCAGTTCCTGGCGGGCGGGGATCTGATGCATGCCGACGATGCCGTGGTGGTGGCCCCGCCTCCCCAGCCGGTGAAACCCCCTGAGCCCGTCGCGCCTCCTCCGCCCGACACCGCCGCCTTGAACGCTTCCAAGAACGAAGCCGCCGTCTCCGAGGGCAAGAACGAGCTCAAAGGGGTCCTGGAGGCCGCTCGCCGTACTTCCCGCAACATGTCCTCCCTCAGCCTCAGCGCGGTGGCCGACATCTCGGACGAGGAATACGAATCCCTGCAGAACCGGGCCGTCGGGTATCTGGCCGAGGCCCGCCGCGCCAAGGACAAGCTCACCGCCGCCTCGTCCAAAGTGCCGCCGCAGTTGAAGGATACCCAGGAGCAGTTGGCCAAGGGATTGGAATCCCTGGTCGCGGCCGCCTACAATGCCGAGCGTTTTTTCAAATCCGAAAACGATACCGAGGAAAAACAGCATTCCGCCGCATTCCGCCGCGGCTTGCAGGAAGCCAACGCCTCTTTCAAGAAGGTCGGGACCGCCCTCGGCTCCGATGACGCCGGGGATTGAAATTCCCGCCCCTCAGGATTCACAGCCCGCTTTGCGGGCATATTAGGAGGACATGATGTCCCTTGTTCCGGATGGTTTGAAGTACACCAAAGACCACGAATGGGCGAAGATCGAAGGCGCCGTCGCGACTGTCGGCGTCACCGATCATGCCCAGCGCGAGCTTGGTGATATCGTGTTCGTGGAACTGCCCAAGGTGGGGGCCACCGTGCAGTCGGGCCAGAGTTTCGGCACCATCGAAGCCGTAAAGACCGTGGCGGAGCTCTATGCTCCCGTATCCGGCACGATATCGGAAGTCAATACCGCCCTTTCCGCGGACGCCGGCGTGATCAACCAGGACCCTTACGGGAACGGGTGGATCATCAAAGTGAAAGTGGACAAGCCTTCGAACGAAGGCTTGATGGAAGCGGCGGCTTACAAAGCCCTGATCTAGGGACCCTGGAAAAGCGGCAGGCGGGGTTCATGGCCCCGCGCCCCTTCCGTGCCCGGCAGGTCCGCGGGCATTCCCTGCGACCAGAAACGGCCATCGGTCCGATAGGCTTTCGCCCGGAGCGGTTTGGCCAAGAGGTTCCGCGGGGAAAGGATTCCCGTGGGGAGCGCCGCCGGCCACTTGCGTCCCGGGATTTTCAGCTGTAGGGAATAGGCCCCGCCGTCGCCGGTGCAATACAGGGTTTTGTTTTCGGCTCCCCCGAAATGGCAGTTGCAGATGTTTCCCTGGGCGCCGCCACGCGCGTCATAGGGACCGGATGCCATGTTGAAGGTGATCTTTCCGATCTCGATTCCCTTGCCGTTGACCACGTGCACGATGCCTTCGGTATAGCTGCACAGGTAGAAGTTCCCGTGGCTGTCCACTTCGCAGCCGTCCGGTCCGTTGATGGCGAAGAAGGTCTTGCCGTTGGTCAACGAGCCATCCGCGGAAACGTCGAAACGCCGGTTGCTTCCCGCTTGCACGTAAACGGCGTTCTCTTCCTCAATCCACTCGATTCCGTTGGCGCTGTTCACGCCGGTGGCGGCCACCTTGAGCACTCCCTTCACGTCCACGTAGAAGACCTGGCTGGTCAGATCGGTGAAATAGAAAGCCCCGCTCTTGGCCATGCTGAAATCGTTGGCTTGCCCGAAGGTTGCGCCTTTTCCGCTGGTAGCCAATACCGAATCCACGGATCCGTTTTTCGCGTAGCGGACAATCTTACCCTTCTGCGCCGCGATCACGCGTCCCTGGAAGTCGACGAAAAGGCCGTTGCTCTGGTTGCTGGAGGTAACCCAACGCGAACCGGTATCGCTCGGATTGGCGGGGTTGATCTTCCAGATGGGCCAGTCCGGGGTGTTGTTGTCGCGTTGCTCGGTGAAATACAGGGTGCCGTCAGCCAAATCCACCGCCGGGCCTTCGCAAAACTGCTGGACTTTCTTGATCCATAACACCTGCGTCCCGGGCGCGGCGATGGAATCCGGCAACTGCACCGTGGCGGATTGCTGGGCGGAAGCCGTCCCCGCGGCGCACAAGGCAAGTCCGAGCAGCCGCAGGAATGGTTTTAAGCGTGGGTACGTACCCGGAAGAACGGACATTTGGAAAACTCCCTGGTCCCACCTTGAAGTTCGATCGCCGTCACCCTCGGCCTCCGAAATATAGCGTCGGGCCAATGTTTTGGGGCCCAGGCGATGGGGAATTTGCGGAACCTTTGTCCTCCGGCCCGTCAAAAAACGCCATCGGCATGGGGCGCCGCCGCCCTCAGGGACGGTCGGCGATGCCTCGGGCGCGTTCAGGGCGGGATGGTTCAGGCGTAGGATTCAATGGGCGGGCAGGCGCAAACGAGGTTCTTGTCCCCGAAGGCGGCGTTGAGCCTTCCCACGCTGGGCCAGAACTTGTTCGCCTTCACCCAGGCCAGCGGATAGACCGCCTGCTCGCGCGTATAAGGATGCTTCCATCCGTCCGACAGGGCATGGGTGGCCGTATGCGGGGCGTTCTTCAGCACGTTGTCCGCGCGATCCGCTTTTCCGGCTTCGAGATCCGCGATCTCCTTGCGGATGGCGATGAGGGCGTCGCAGAAGCGATCCATTTCCGGCTGCGACTCGCTTTCGGTAGGCTCCACCATCAGGGTGCCCGCCACGGGAAAGGAAACCGTGGGCGCATGGAATCCGTAATCCATCAGGCGCTTGGCGATGTCTTCCACTTCCACGCCCGCGCTCTGCTTGAACTTGCGGCAGTCGAGGATCATCTCATGGGCCACGGTGCCGTTGCTGCCCACGTAGAGGACGGGGTAATGGCTTTCCAGGCGCTTCATCATGTAGTTGGCGTTGAGGATGGCCACTTCCGTGGCGCGCGTGAGATTCTTGCCGCCCATCATGCGGATATACGCCCAGGAAATGGTGAGGATGCTGGCGCTGCCCCAGGGAGCGGCGGAGATGGCGGGAATGGCCTTGGCGCCGCCGGTCTTGACCACGGCATGGCCGGGCAGGAACGGGGAGAGGTGCGCGGCCACGCAGATGGGCCCCATGCCGGGGCCGCCGCCGCCGTGCGGGATGCAGAAGGTCTTGTGGAGATTGAGATGGCAGACGTCCGCGCCCACGGTGCCGGGGCTGCACAGGCCCACCTGGGCGTTCATGTTGGCGCCGTCCATGTACACCTGGCCGCCGCATTCGTGCACGATCTTGCAGACTTCCTTGATGCCTTCTTCGAACACTCCGTGCGTGGACGGGTAGGTGGCCATCAGGCTGTTGAGCTTGGCTTTGTTCGCTTCCGCCTGCTTCTTGAGATCGGCGATGTCGATGTTGCCTTTGGCGTCGCATTGCACAAGCACAACCTTGAGGCCCGCCATCACGGCGCTGGCGGGGTTGGTTCCATGGGCGGAGACGGGGATGAGGCAGACGTCGCGATGGCCCTCGCCGCGGCTCTTATGGTAGGCGCGGATGACCATGAGGCCGGCGTATTCGCCTTGCGAGCCGGCATTGGGCTGCAGGGACACGCCGGGCAGGCCGGTGACGGCCGCCAGGTCCTTTTCCAAATCCCAGAACATGCGGCGATAGCCCTTGGTCTGTTCTTCCGGGGCGAAGGGATGGATGTTGCCGAACTCTGGCCAGGTCAGGGGGATCATCTCCGCCGTGGCGTTGAGCTTCATGGTGCAGGATCCCAGGGCGATCATGGACGTGTTGAGGGAAAGGTCCTTGTTCTCCAGGGACTTGATGTAGCGCAGCATTTCCGTTTCGCTGCGGTGGCTGTTGAAAACGGGATGGGTGAGGTATCCGTCCTTGCGTTGCAGGGAAGCGGACCAGTTGAGGCTCAATCCGCGGGACCATTCCTCGGCGGTCTTGGCGTCGGGCTTGGACTTGTCCATGGCGGCGGCGAAAATGCCGGCGATGTCCAAGATGTCTTCCGGGGTGGTGGTTTCATCCAGGCTGATGCCGACGCTCTTGCCGTCTTCCAGATAGCGGAAGTTCCGGCCTCCGGCTACCGACTCGAATTTCAATTTGGGCAGCATGGCTGAGTCCGGCAATGTGACGAGCAGCGTATCGAAGTAGGCGGCGTTGGTCTGCTTGCAGCCCAGGCCGGCCAGGCCTTTTTCCAGGGAACGGGCCAGGGCGTGCACGCGCGAGGCGATGGCCTTGAGGCCCTGGGGGCCGTGGTAGACGGCGTACATGCCGGCCATGACGGCGAGCAGCACCTGCGAGGTGCAGATGTTGCTGGTGGCCTTGTCCCGGCGGATGTGCTGTTCGCGGGTCTGCAGGGCCATGCGGT
>JAQBPN010000071.1 GCA_028287505.1 Fibrobacterota bacterium
GCGTCCATAAGCTGATCATGCGGGTCCAAAGTTAAGTTTTTCTGGGTGATTTGCACGTCGAATCCCAACCCCGCCCGAACCGCTCGGTTGCCGGCGAGGTATCGGTCATAAAATCCCAAACCTTTGCCCAACCGCCCACCCCGGTTATCGAAGCAAAGCCCTGGAATCAGCACCAGATCGGGCTCCGGAGCCCCGTCCTTCCTGAGTTCGGGCCTGGGCTCCAGGATTCCGAAGGCTCCTTCAGACACGTCCTTTTCCAGATCGGACACTTCCGCCATTCCCAGACCGGCGTCTTTGCCTTCCCCCTTGACGACATAGGGCATCAACAGGGTTTTCCCGTCGCCGAGGATGCGTCTGAGGAGCGGCTCGGTATCCAATTCCTCCAAGGTCCCGGAAAAACAGGAAACCACCTTGGCGTTCTTGTAGCCGGGCCATTCGGCCACTTTCTCGACAATGGCCTTCGCCGCCTCCGCGCGATCTCCCGCGGGCAAGGCCTGGATCTGGCCTTTGGCCCAGACGCGCATGCCGGCCTTGTCGTTTTGCAGCTTCTCGCGCTTGTCGTTGGCTTCCGCTTCCAGGGTGATGGACTCAAGCTGGGATTTCACGTCCGACTGGATCTGGGAAACCTTGCGCTTGAGTTTTCCGAACTCGCGCATCACTTTGCCTAATTCTTTAGGCTTAACGAGTACGACAACGAGAGCAACTACTACCCCCAGTTCGCCGATGCCTAATGAGTCGAAAATCATGACAGTAGAGCTTGGAAGGGGGGGAAGAGATGTTGTAGTGGCAGGGGAGGGGGGAGATGCCGGGGAGGTTGTAGAAGCGCTTCGTCGGGCGTCGGGCGTCGGGCGTCGGGCGTTAAGATAAGAGTAGCAGTGGGCTGCGAAGGATGAGCCCCTGCTCCTATTAAAAGCCAACCCTTCGGGTTTTGGCTTTTCGCCCGACGCCCGACGCCCGACGCCCGACGATTCAGTCGCATAAAGAGCCCAACTCTATTTCCAAAGCTCCATGCTCTCATACCGCCTCTTCCGCCTTCTCCACTTTCTTCTGCGCCAGCGCGCATATTCCTATCGACAAAATGTACAACACGCACAACGGCACGGCCATCATCACCTGGGACACCGGATCCGGTCCGGGAGTGAGTATGGCGGCCACGGTGAAGATGATGATGATCGCGTATCGGAAGAACCGCCACATGCCTCCGGCCGTGATCAGGCCCATGCTGGCCATTACGTAGGCGGCCACGGGCAATTCGAAGATCACCCCGAAGGCGAGCATGAACTGGCTGATGAAGGAGGCGAAATCCCCCTGGCGCCAATTCTGGGTGATGGCGCCCTTGGTGTAGGTGGCCAGGAATGCGAGACCGGCGGGCAGCACGGCGAAATAGGCGAAGCAGGCGCCGACGGCGAACATGATGATGGAAGAGAAGAAGGCGATGCCGAAGACGCGCTTTTCCTTGGCGAAGAGGCCGGGGGCCAGGAAGCGCCAGACGTTCCACATGATCCAGGGGAAGGAGATGATGACCCCGGAGATCAGGGACATCTTGAAACTGGTCATCAGGGTTTCCATCGGCGAGGTGGCGATGAGGTCCACCTTGAGATGCTGTTTTGTGAGAGGGTAGGCGATGACGGCCCAGATTTTTTCCCAGAAGCCGTAGGCGACCGAGGAAGCGACCACGACGCCCAGCAGGATGCGGATCAGGCGGGAGCGGAGTTCTGAGATGTGGTCCCAGAAGGTGAGTTGGGAGTCCAATGCAGTCGCGAAGAGGAGGGAGGGAGAGGATGGGACCGGCGCCGGGCAAACCCGCCGCGCCGGAACTGCTCAGGACTTAGGGGTTTCCTTGGAGTCCGGATTGGCGATGGTCTTGGCGTTTTCGTCCGCCTCGTCCTTGCCGGCCATGGAGGACTTGAAGTCCCTGATGCCTTTACCCAGGCCTTTGGCGATTTCCGGGATCTTCTTTCCGCCGAAAAGCAGAATGACGATCAGCAGGATGATGATGAGTTCCGTGGGTCCAAGGTTTCCGAACATTCCTACCTCCTGGCGTGAGTGAGACAAGTATAGCAAAAACCGGGCAAATCCGCTTGCCCCGCTTGCCGGCCGGCGCTAGTCGGGCCTGATTGCGGCTCAATCCGGTCCAATGGCGCGGCGATTCGAATTGAATCAGCGCAAGAAGCGCTGGATGGGTTCAGGAGTTTGATGCGGGCGGCGCCGCTTCTTTCGGTTTGAGCCAGGCGTCCAGAAGCAATTCTTCCTGCCATTTCATCCACTTGGCGGCGGCCATCATTTTCGGGCGCGAGTTGGCTCCCGTCAGCGCCACCGCGGTCAGGGTGGATTTGGTGGCGAGCAGGGAGGGGTCCATCTTCAGATCTTCGGCGATTTTGTCGCGGACGGTTTTCAAATGGTTCAACACGGTGGAACTGGGGCTGGGAGCGATTTTCCTGGGCGTCCGCATGGGTTGCGGCCAGGCGCCCTCGGGAAGATCCAGGGCTTCCTGGAACGCATCCAGAAAGCCCGTTTTGATTTTCGGATTGAGACGCGAAGGCAGGGACGGCACCTGTTCCGGTTCGCCTTCCTGGGGAACGGCCATGGAAAATCGCAGCAGGATGTCCGAAGGCATCACTTTGTAGCTGGGCAAGTCCAAATCCTTGGCGGTTTGATCCCGGAACTTCCACAGCGCTTGCAGGGCGGCCAATTGCCGCGGATAAAGCCGGGAAGAGCCGTCGATGCGCCAGGTGTTTTCCAGGTCCACTTCCTTGGATTTGGCGGTGGCTTTCACCAGTTCCCGGCAACACTCTTCGTGCCACTCCAGGCGCTGCTTCGCTTCCAGTTCCTGGGTCAGGGATTCGTAGAGACCCGGCAGGAAAAAAGTATCCTGGGCGCCGTATTGCAGCATCAAGGGGGGGAGGGGACGCAGGGACCAATCGGCCTTCTGCTGATCCTTCTTCAAGGTCACCCCGAAATACGCGTGCACCAGGGCGGCGAGACCGAATGCGGGCTTGCCGAGCAATTGGGCGGCCAGCATGGTGTCGTAGACCTGGTGGGGACGGAATCCGGAGGACTGGTAGAGCATGCGCAGATCGTAATCGGCGCCGTGGAGTACCAGGACCTTCTTGGCCAGTTTCTTCAGAAAGCCGTCGAGGGAAATTTCGCTGAGGGGATCGACCAGATAGCAATGGTCGCCGACCAGGATTTGGATCAGACAAATCTTGGCATAGTAATGGTGCATGCTGTCCGCTTCCAGATCCAGAAACACGGTATCTACCGAGTCCATGGCCTTGAGCAGCTTCTCCATACCGGAGGGGCTGTCGACATAGTCGATCGGAAAGGTCGGTTGGGAAGGTTGAATCATATTCAAATAGGGAAGTTCATCATCAGAATGTGTTTATCTCTATTATATAACGCTTTGTGTTTCAAAGGGTTAAGAAAAAAGAAAAAGGCCCCCGCACCACGGGCGCCTCTGGTTCCAAAAGTACAAAAATTCAATTTTGAAGAGGGACTTTTCTCCGGGTACCCATTAAAAGGGTTTCCCGGCTACTTCTGGCGCAGATACCCGAAGCTGAGAAGAACGTTGGAAACGGCCCCCTCCCGGGGTGCAACGTCTCCTTGCGCGCCTGCCCGCATGCCGTCCGGGAAGGGAATGACCTTCCCTTTCAGGACGTAGACGCCGGTTCCCGCCTTGGTCCGGTCCTTGGTCATGGGAAGCCACCGGAACCGTAAAGTCTTGTAACCGGTGGCATCCGGCTGCAGTTTGAGGATCATTTCCGGCGTGATCTCCCCGGAGGTCTTGGAAACGAATTGACCCAGATTGTCGAACACCTGGAAGTTGTAGCGGAACCCGTATTTGCTCCGCACCGCCCATTCCGGATAGAGTTTGCTCTGCAGGAAGACGTTTTCGGTTCCGGACTTGCAATCGAGGCAGATTGACGCGCTCTTCGTCTGATTCCCCACCACGGCGAAGGGATTGGCGAAAACCGGCTCCGGGTAGGTCTCGGAAAGTCCGTTCCGCTCCAGGACCAGGGGGTTGACGAGCGTGATGAATTCCGAATCCGGTTGGCTGCGGGCCAGGACGACGCCTGCCACGAGCAAGAGAGCCGCAACATTGCGGACCATAAAGACTCCTGGTTTCCCTGAAAAACGCCGGAACCGACTGACTGGACGGGTGTGGTTCCTTGCCTAAGATATCAACTTCGAAAGGGATTCGATGGGCGATTCTAAGCTAAATTTGGGAAGGATTCTAGATTCATATGTACGCGGGACCCCCGCGTCCGCCCCGGGAAAACCGGTCTGAAAGGGATTTGACGATGGCATTGCGGGCTTTGACGGGCATCAAACCTACTGGCGAACCCCATGTCGGGAACTGGCTGGGAGCCATCAGGCCCGCCCTGGAACTGGCATCGTCCTACGATACCTTCTATTTCATCGCCGACTACCATGCGCTGAACAGCATCTACGACGCGGATGCGCTGCGGAAGAATACCCTTTCCATCGCGGCCACCTATCTCGCCTTCGGGCTGGATCCCGGCCGTTCCATCTTCTACCGCCAAAGTGAAATCCCCGAGGTGTTCGAACTGGCGTGGATCCTGGCCTGCTTCACCCCCAAGGGCCTGATGAACCGGGCCCATTCCTATAAGGATTCCGTAGCCAAGAACGTGGAAGCGGGCAGGGACCCGGACCAGAACATCAACATGGGGCTGTACTCGTATCCCGTGCTGATGGCGGCGGACATTCTCATCTTCTCCGCCAACCTGGTTCCGGTGGGCGCGGATCAGAAACAGCATGTGGAAATCGCCCGGGACATCGCCGAGCGCATCAACCACAATTACAAGACCGCTCTATTCGTCCTGCCCGAGCCCAAGATAGACGACCACGTGAAAACGATCGTCGGCCTGGACGGCCGCAAGATGAGCAAGAGTTACGACAATACCATTCCGCTTTTCCTGGAAGAGAAGCCCCTGCTCAAGCGCATCAACCAGATCGTGACCAACTCGCAGGCTCCCGAGGAACCCAAGGACCCGGAGCAGAGTTCCATTTTCAATCTGCACAAGCTGCTGCTGTCCGGGCCGGAAGAGGAAGCCCTCCGGAGCCGCTATCGGGCCGGAGGCCTGGGCTGGGGCCATGCCAAGAAGGATTATTTCGAAGCCTTGAACGCAAGGCTGCAGGGGCCGAGGAAGGAATATCAACGCTTGATGTCCGACCCGGCCGCCTTGGAGGCCATTCTGGCGCAAGGCCGGGACAAGGCGCGCGCCAAGGCATCCGTTTTTCTGGACACGGTGCGGAGCACCATAGGCATTCGTTAGGCTGATCGACGCCGGGCCTCCGACAGGCGGCCGGGCATCCCACTAAGGAGGACATCATGAGCTTTACTTTGGAAACCGGGGCCACGGCCCCCGAATTCGATCTCCCCGGCAGCAACGGCCGGGACGTCAGGTTCGCCGACGTGCGCGGAGCCAACGGCACCCTGATATTCTTCACCTGCAACCATTGCCCGTACGTGGTGGGCAGCGAAGCCCGCATGAAGGCGCTGTTCGAGCGCTGCCAGAGCCTGGGCATCACCATGACCGCCATCCATTCCAACGAGACCAAGGATCATCCCGAGGACGATTTCCCCGCCGTGATCGCCCGCGCCCGGGAAATGGATTTCAAATGGCTCTCCCTTAAGGACGACAAGCAACTCATCGCCCGGGAATACGGCGCCGAGCGCACGCCCCATTACTTTCTGTTCGACAAGGAAGACAAGCTGGTCTATTCCGGGCGCATGGACAACAGCCCCCGGGACGCCTCCAAGGCGAATTCCGACGAGCTGGAGGACGCCATCGCGGACATGCGCGGCGGCCGTCCCGCCAAGGTGCCGCGCACGGACGCCATCGGGTGCAATATCAAGTGGTGGGACCGGGAAAAGCATTGGATGCCCAAGGACGCCTGCGACCTGGACTACCTGAACCTGAGGGAATCGACCAGCCCGGCCTAGGGCGGCCGGAACGGTTCATGGCGCATGGCTGAAGGCTCCCGCTCCTATCGCATCCGCCAGGAAGCGAATCCGGACAACCGCTTCGACTCCGTCAAAGTGGAGTGGGAGGACGGCGTGGAGCTGCCCCAGACCCTGCGCATCCACAAGGAGTCGGCGCGCAGCATCCTTTCCGAAAATTCGAGTCCGGACATTCCCTTCCGCTACAGCGTCAACCCTTACCGGGGTTGCGCCCACGCCTGCGCCTATTGCTACGCCCGGCCCACCCACGAATACCTGGGCCTGGGGGCCGGCACGGATTTCGAAACCCAGATTTACGCCAAGACCAACGCCGCAGAATTGCTGCGTAAAAAACTGGCTTCCAAATCCTGGCGCCGCGAACCGATCACGTTCTCCGGCGTCACCGATTGCTATCAACCCGCGGAAAGCCAACTGAGGCTGACGCGGGCCTGCCTGGAAGCGTGCCTGGAGTTCCGCAATCCGGTTTCCGTCATCACCAAATCCACCCTGGTCCTGCGGGATCTGGACGTGCTGACGGCTTTGGACCGCGAAGCCGGCGCGGGGGTGGTTATTTCCATTCCCTTCGCCGACGAGAAGACCGCGCGCTTGATTGAGCCGTTCGCGGCGCCGCCGGAACTCCGTTTCCGGGCCCTGGAAAAACTGAGCCGCGCGGGTTTGCGCACGGGAATCTCCCTGGGCCCCGTGATCCCGGGATTGAACGACAGCGACATTCCGTCCTTGCTGGCGCGGGCCAAGGAATGCGGGGCGACTTTCGCCTTTTACGTGATGTTGCGGTTGCCGGGCACGGTGCGCGAGGTGTTCCTGGAACGCGTGAAAAAGCATCTCCCGGAGAAAGCCGGAAAAATCGAGCATCATATCCGCCAAGTGCGGGGCGGAGATCTTTACAACCCCGATTTCGCGAACCGCATGTCCGGGACCGGAACCATGGCGGATATGGTGGACAAGCTGTTCCATATCCATGCGCGCAAACTTGGCCTGGACACCGGGGAACGGATGGGGGAGCTGGAAGCCCGCAGCGCCGGTGAAGGAACGTTCACGGGAAGCGGCGCCGGTAGAGGCGGGAAAGAGGTGGCACCGGCGATGCCCGCCGGAAACGGGTATGCCATGGGAGCGGAGTGGGTTCAGGCCAAGGACACGGCCGCTGATCCGGTAAAGACCCCCGCCACCGGGATTGCCAAATCCAGGTCCAAGACGGATCCGGGTCAACTGGATCTCTTCGCCGCGCGTCCATGAGGCCCAAGCAAAAAGAGTTGAACGAGTTTCTCCTGGACTTCATTGAGTTCCTGGGAAAGCATTTCACCTCCTGTTTCGACAAAACGAAAATCGCGGGCGGCAACGAAGGCCTTTCCGTGACCATCCGGAACGGAAAATCGGATTCCGGATTGGAAATCGATACCGACCGCGCCCGGGTGACTTTTCGGATCGCCGGCGTACCCCGGAACTTCGATAAGGACGCGGATAAGAACAGTCTGTTCTCCCAGGTCATGGCGGATCTGGTGTGCATTTTTGAAAACCGCCTGTATCCGGTTATCGGGTATAAAGAGGACAAGTTTCTCGCCGGCGCATTTTACCGGGACGTGGCGGAAGAGGAAGCCCTCGCAGATTTCAAAACGCTCCACCCGGAGTGCGACAAGGTCGTAGTCAAGAAATGGACGGAAAAGGAAACCGGCCCCGGCGCCCCTTTTTGATCGAGTCCTGAATCCTCAGGCGGGCTTGCGGAAGCAGTAGGCGCAGTAGGCCCAAAGGCCTTGCTTCAAAGTGCGATATTGGTAGTAGGTAGCGTAGGCGTTTCCCAGTTTCTCGGAGCTGGTCAGGCGGAGTTTCCTGAGCATCCATCTAAGCGGAATGAAGATGAGTCCGAAGCGGAATATGGCCCGGGCATGGGGGAGCACGTCCGCGCTGATGTCTTCGCCGTGGAGGAGCTGGAATCCCGCGCGGGCGCCGTAGGTTTCCATTTCCGCCGGCGAGCAGAGATGGGGAACGGCCCAGCCCGCCAGGAAGCTCGAGTATTCCCTGGCCTGGGGGGCGTCTTCCGGGTTGCCGGCGCGGAAACCATCCGCGATGATCAGACGGCCGCCGGGCTTGAGCAGATCGAACATGGAGGCGACCCAGGCCTCCTTGTCCACCGCGTGGTCGAAACTTTCCACCGCCCACACCACGTCGAAGGATCCCGGTTTGAATGCGGGGACGTGGAAATCGTTGACCGCGAAGCGCGCGGGCGGGGCGGTATGTTTTCCCTTTCCGCCCGAAGGGTTTTTTGCCGGCGAGGCGCCGGCTTTCGCGAAGGACGCGGCAGCGAAGCCGCGCGCCAAATGCGCCTGGCTTTCCACCAAGGTGATGCCGATGCATCTGCATCCCATTTCCCTGGCCAGGAATATCGAGGAACCTCCCACCCCGCAACCGGCGTCCAGTACCTGGTCCCCCGGCTTCAGTCCGGCCAGCGCCGCCAGATACCGGACCATATGCTCGGTGGGATTCCCGCCCCGGGGCAGATCCCGGTCGAATCCATAGTGCATATGGTGGTGCCATCCCGACTGGTAATACTTGAGATAATCCTCGGTGGTGGCCGCATAGTAGCGATGGACCTGGTCCTTGATTTCCCTATCCGTGGCCTGCTTTTCCACGGTCGTCGCAGTCGTTTCAGCCATCGGCGGCCTCTTTCGCGCGGGCGACAATCCGCCGCAGGCCTTCGCGGAACTCCGCTTCCGGTCCCAACAGGCTCACCACCAGGCGGCATCCCTCTTCGAAACCGAAAAGATGGCCCGGGTAGGCATACACATTGTGCGCTTCCACCATGTCCTGGGCGAAGGTTTCGTCATCGAGGGGCACGAGCAGGTCCAGGACCAGATACCAGCCGGCTTCCGGATGGAGCAGGCGCACATGGACGGACCCGGCGGCCAGCTTCCCGGCGGTGGCCAGATTGGCCCGCAACCTGGCCAGGATTGCCGTTTGGATGGAATGATCGAGTTTGAGCAAATCCCCAGCCGCTTCCTGCACCGGCGTGTTCACGGACAGGAAGGCATCGGCGATCCATTCCAGGTGGTCCAGGGCGGCCCGGACGGCGGAGTCCGCGCCCGCCACGTGGATCCATCCCAGCTTCATCTGGGGCAGGCCCAGCATCTTCGACAATCCGTTCAAGGTGAACACCAGCGGTCCTGAAGATTCGACTGCAAGAAACGGGCGCTCGCCCAACAGATAGTCCCGGAACACTTCATCCACAATCAACGCCAGGCCGTACTCGTCGGCCAGTTCCAGGTACGCCCGGATTTCCTCCGCGTCCGTCAGATGCCCGGTGGGATTGTTGGGATTGACCAGGATCAGCGCCTTGGAGCGGGTGGACACGAGGCTGCGCAGGAATCCGAAATCCGCCTTCCAGCGCGCGGTCAGCCGCAAAGGGTAACGCACGAGTTTCACATGCTCCAGTTCCGCCAAGGCATCGAACAACGGATAGGTGGGCGACGGAATCAGGACTTCATCGCCCGGATTGCATAGGAGTTTGAAAAGGAAGGAATAGGCCTCGGAAGTGCTGGCGGTAAGGATGAGATCCTCGGGGCGGACGAGACGGCCGCGGGTTGCGTAATAGGCCGAGATGGCCGCGCGCGTTTCCGGACTTCCCTGGGGCGCGGGCCGATAGCGCATTATCGAGGGCCGGTCGAACAGGGCGGGGATGCCTTGGGGATAGGGGATACCGGCCACGGTGGGATTGGAGCCGGTCAAATCGATGACCTCGCCGCCGGAGGCTTCCCGGGAGAGTTTCGCCTCCCATTGGGGGTTGGGCTCCGCCGGGCCGCTTTCGAACCTGTCCGAAAACATGGAGGTCGCGGCTTGGCCGCCCTAGGCTTTGGCGGCTTTGGGCGCTTCCGGGGTAACCGGGAAGTGACCCAGCTTGCGCAGGTTTTCCGTAATCCGCGAGGAAGACTGGGATTGGTTCAGGGAATAGAGGTGGATGCCGGCGATGCCGTTCTTCAGAAGGTCCTGGCATTGGGTGGTGGCGAACTCGACTCCGCGCTGGGTCACCTCTTCGGGCTTGCCCGCGCTGAGGAATGCCACCATGGAATCAGGAATGATGCACCCGGAGAGTTCCTTGAAACGGGTGAGCTGGCCCAGGGTGAGAACCGGCATGATGCCCGCCACGAACGGCATGGTCACGCCCTTGGCCGCGCACTTGTCGCGGAAACGGTAGAAGCTCCCATTGTCGAAAAACAACTGGCTGATGGTGAATTGGGCGCCGTTGTCCTGCTTCAGCTTGAGGAAATCGATGTCCGCCTCCAGGGAGACGGCTTCCATGTGCTTCTCGGGATAGTACGCGCAGCCGATCTGCAGGGGGAAGTTGCCTTTGATGAACCCGATCAGGTCCGAAGCGTGCGCGAAGCCGTCCGGATGGGGCTTGAAAGCCTTGTCGCCTTTGGGAGGATCTCCCCGCAGGGCCAGGACGTTGCGGATGCCGGACTTGACCAGGGTCTGCAGGATATCCCTGAGCTCGTCCCTCGAGTGGCCGACGCAGGTCAAATGCGCCATGGTTTCGATCCCGAGTTCATCCTGGATCCGGGACACCAGATCGACCGTCTTGGAGCGGGTGGACCCGCCGGCCCCGTAGGTTACGGAGATATAGTCCGGGGACAGCCGGGATATTTCCGCCATCGTCGTGTACAGGGTGGCCCAGCCCCCGGTATTCTTCGGGGGAAAGAGTTCATAGGAAAGGGTGGGCGTACCGTTAAGGAGCTTGTCTAGAATAGGCATAGTATGGAGATCAAGTTTAGCAATTACAGGTCCGTCCTCCCAGAAGTAAGTATTTTTCACGCATGAAAAAACCCGTTTTCATAGGCGCCTTCCTCTTCAGCCTCGTTCTGGCCGCGGCCAACAACCTCTTCAGCAAGCATTCCGTCGATTGGACCGGGGGCCCGGATGTCCTCGAGAAGCCGTCCGGATGGCCCAGCATGACCATCGCCCAGGGCATCCAGGCGGGTTTCAAGGTGGCCTGGAAAGGCTTTCTGGCCCACGAATACCTCATCCTGGGCGGGCTCCTGGCCATCGCCGTCATCATGTTCCTCATCCGCCGCAGCCGCTCGGCGTCGGTGGGCGTCATGGTCCGCACCGTGCTCCGCATCGGCCTGGGTTTGATGTTCCTGGTCGCCGCCTGGCCCAAGTTCTCCAGTCCCAAGGGGTTCGCCATCCTGGTGGCCCAGTATCAATTCCTCCCGCATTTCCTGGTGAACGCTTTTTCATTGTGGCTGCCTGCCTTTGAAATCACCGTCGGCATCGGCATCATCATCACGCTCTGGGAAAAGGAATTCTCCGCGCTGGTGGGTCTATTGCTGCTCATGTTCATCGTCGCCCTCGGCCAAGCGCTGGTGCGGGACCTGGGCATCGCATGCGGTTGCTTCGACATCGAAGGGGCGCAGGATGCCGGCGAGGCCTGGTTCTCCCTGATCCGGGACGTGGTTCTGCTTGTGCCGGTCGCCTGGCTGGTCCTTTCGGGCGGCCGCCGCTACCTGCATTGGCCCCGTAATCGCTGATCCCCCGCACCAAACGGTACACATCGCCCGCCGCTTCGGAGCGCGCGCCCCCGAATAATGCGAATGCCGCGACCTGGGAATCGGCCTCCCGGCATTATATTTGGGAAGAGGGTGCAGCCGTCGCACCTGGAGGACATGCCCCTGACCCATTCCACTTTTTGGCGCGTGGCGCTTACGCTGCTGTTTTTCACCGTCCCGGCCCGCAGCTGGGATCTTTTCATTTCCGGCTCCGAAGGCTACACCCATTACGAGGCCAAGGATTTCAACCGGGTCCTGACCCTGATGGAAAAGACCACCAAGGAAAAGGGATTCAATCCGTACACCGTCAGTAAATTCGACGGCCATCCCCAGAACGCCCTGACCCTGGGCGTGAAGCAAGGACCCTGGGCCTTGGGGCTGGAAGCCGAATTCTGGGTGGAGAAATTCACCCAAAGCGAAGTGGCGTTCGACCTGGAAAACGCCGAGCGCGATACGGCGGTTACTTGCAGTGAACTTCGCAATCCCGCTTACAAACAGAGTTCGCTTTTCGGCTGCATCGAGGCCTCGGAGAAATTCGACTTCCTGCCCATCACCCTGCAACTGTCCTATGCGAAGGATCTGAGTCGATGGTTCCGCGTGGGCGCCGGCTATGGCATCGGCGTGCTGGCCGGGGCGGCCCAAATCGAAATGACCGCGAAGTACTACGGGGACAATGCCATCGACAATGACCACATCGATTTCCAGATCTGGCCCGGGGTCAACATGGTGCAAAAAGCATTCGCCGATGCCGAATACCTTCCCTGGAAATGGATCGGCCTGGACTGGCGCATGGGGTGGCGGTTCTCCAAGATTGAAGGCCTTACCCTGCGCAACCAGCAAGGTGATTCCCGCATCTTCAAAAGCGTTTTTCCGGACGCCAAGGACGGAGCCCACATGTACTTCGCGTCGTACACGAACAATCCCGATGACGACAAGATTTACGTGGGTACGGAGGCGGACGCGAAGGCCAAGGCCGAACGCGAACCGGGAAGCCGCTTCCATCTCGTGAACGGCGATTTCACGGGCTGGTTCGTCGCCCTTAAGCTCAACCTCTATTGGAGGGACATCTGATGCAACGCTCCACGATGAATCCGGGTATGCGCGCTTCCATGGGACGGGCGGGAGCCATCCTCGCGGGGATCTGCCTCGTGCTGCTGGCGGCTTCGGCATGCAGCAAGCATGATGCCGATTTCGGCAGCAACGGACCCGTGTTCACGAATGACGCCTTCGTGCCGTACGATCCCTCCAAACCCGCCGATACCCTCCGCTTCGGCACCCTGAACATGAGCATCGGGTTTCCCGTGTCCCAACTGCTGTTCACGGACATGTCCGATACGGCCGTGGCCTATGTGGTCCTGGATTCCCTGTTCAAACGATATCAGCGCACGCTGCCGACCGAACGCATCAAGGGCATGGCCGCGACCCTCATCGACAGCAACATGGACGTGGTTGGCCTGCAGGAAGTCATGTCCTTTTCCAAGGATGGCGTGAAGGTCAACGATTTCCTGTCCGAGTTGGTGGCGGACATCAAGGCCGCGGGAGGCCCGGCCTACCAGGCCATAAGCTGCCCGCTGAACGATACCGTTCTCGCGGGAAGGAAGGACGGGAAATCCATTTCCATAGCCTTCCATGAAGGCGACGCCATCCTGGTCCATCCCAGGGTTCAGATATTGGACAGCGCCCGGTTCCTCTATTTCTCCCTGCTTCCCATTCCCACCAATGCCGGGACCAAGACCCAGAGGGCGCTCCAGTATGCGAAACTGAAGGGCCCGCACAACATCGTCTGGCAGGTATACAATACCCATCTGGAAGTGTTCGAGGATTACAGCAGCAGCCAGGCCCTGGAGCTGCGCCGCCTGGTGGACAGCGTGAAAATCCAGGATGCGGCCAAGCGGGACGGCGCCCCCCAGATTGTCCTGGGGGATTTCAACGTGGACCCGAATACCAACGCCCACAACGTGATGCAGGAGGGGGGCTTCGAGGATACCTTCGATACCGCCTCCGTGGATCCCGGATTCACCTGCTGCGTGGCGGCCAGCGCGCTGTGGGCGCCCGATACCACCTTTTCCAATCGCCGCATCGATTTCGTGTTCGGCCGGCATATGGTCAAGGTGGTGGACCACATGGTGGCGCTGAAAGGCCCCATCGTCACGGGATCGGGCGTGAAGGTGCTGGCCACCGATCATCGCATGATCATGACCCGCATCGTGGGACAATAGGCATTCCGGAGCGGATGGGAAAATGCCTGAGTTGGATTCCGGAGCCACCGTATTCGACCCCGTGCGCAAGCGGCAGGTGGCCTCCACTCCGGAAGAAGCCGTGCGCCAAGCCGTGCTGCGCTACCTGATCGACACCCTCAAGGTCCCCATGAACCTGATCGGCGTGGAATTCTCCCTGGCCTCCCTGGAGCCCGGGAACTTCCGCCGCGTGGACATCGTGGTGTGGCGTCCGGGAGAGGGCCAGCTTTCGCCCTGGCTGCTGGTGGAGTGCAAGGAGCCTCGGGTCCGGATCGACGACGCGGTGGCCTTCCAGGCCGGCGATTACCTGAAAAAAATCCCCTGCCGCTATGTGATGCTTTCGAACGGGGCGGACACCCGGTATCTGGAACGTTACGGGGACGGCTATCGCCTGGTTGCGGGCCTGCCCTTCTATTCGCCGGAGTGAACCGTGGCCGTCCGCTTCTTCCGCGCCTGCCTGCCCGCTTTGCTGCTATCCGCCTGCCTGTTCGAAACCGGGAGCGGAAACGGCGGGCCGCCGGATACCGATGGAGCGGGGTTCCCGGAAATCAGCCCCGACCTCGCCATCGGCAACCAGTGGATGTACCGATTCCGGCAATACACCGAGTACCAGGACGGCTCCAGGGGAGACACCACCCTGTACTTCATCCATTATGAAATCACCGGTGACTCTCTCATCGCCGGGATCGGGTACCGGATCCTGGTCGAAGAGGATCTGGCTTTGTTCAACACCGACTTCGGCCTGGTCAAGAACCGGTCCGCCTACGCGGTCCTGGCCGGGTCTTCCGGCTTGCAGGTGAAGGCGCTGAAGGGCGGAGAACGGGCCACCGGGCGCTTCCCCTTCAAATCATCGGCCGGCTCCGGCATCGATACCCTCCATTTCAAAGACGAGGTCACGGCCTTGAAAATGCCCTTGGGCGCGGGCAAGGGCTGGGTCTACCGGGAACCCGGAAACCCGGACGGTACCTTGGCGGCGACCAAAACGTTTCTCGCCTGGGACACGATTTCCCTGGCCGGAGCGCCGACTCCGGCCCTTGAATTCCGGGTTGAAGTCGAGAATCTGGAATATATCCGGACCTTGGAATGGTATGCGGGGGATATCAAAGTCTTTTCGCGTTCCAGCGCTTCCACCACCTTCGCCGGCATGGACTCCTCGCGTTCGGAAGAGGAATACCTGGGCAAGCGGACCTTCACCAGGGATGACACCCTGGCGGTACTCAAGGGAACTATTTTCGATCCTGCCGCGGAGTGAAAATATCCGCCTGAAATGAAAAAGGGCCGCCCCGAGAAGGACGGCCCATACGTTTCATCGCGGGAAACCGGTTCAGATGCCGGCGGGGATCCAGCGGTATTTCAAAGCGCCGGTATGCAGATTGGAGGGCAGGCGGAAGGTTTCGCCGGCTTTGAGGTCGCGTTTGTTCCAGGTCTGCTTTCCCGAAATGTCATAGAGTTCTATTCCGGACATTCCCTGGGGAACCTTGATCAGGCTGGAGGCGCCCAGATTGATCAGGAAGCCCGAGCGGCGGGATACCATATCGAAACGGGTTTCGGCCAGGCCGGTGGGGGTTTCCAGTTTCGGCGTCGCGGGGCGGCAAGTGCCCTTATAGGAGATTTTCATGATGCTGGTATTGTTGCCGGTGGTGAAGTTCTGGAATCCGTAATTGACGATGTATAAAGCGCCATCGGGTCCCTGACGGAAGTCCACCGGGCCTTGGAAAATCGTTCCGTTCAGGAACGGCTGGTATCCGGTCGCCTGGCTTCCGTCGGCGGCCACGTCGAACACATACAGGTTACCGGCGGTATAGTCGGTGACGAACCACTTCCGGTTGAAATGGGGAGGGAATTTGACGGTGGAGGTCAAATCGCCATCATAGAGGTAGAGCGGTCCGGAAATGGGAGCGGTCCGCAGCTTCGAGGTCCGGAAAGCGTCCGGCAAAACCGTCGTCGGCCGGGCCGGAGGCAAGGTGGTCAGGCCGGTATTCCATTTGGAAGTGTTGGTGGGAGCGGCGGCATTCTTGTTTCCCACGAAGCTCTTGTTGGCCCCGATGAAATAGGGCCACCCTTCGAAACCGGGGGTCGATCTGAGATTGTACTCCTCGCGCTCGGCGGCGGAATATTCGTCCGCGCCCACGTCTCCCCACAACACCCAGCGCCTCACGGGATCCAAAGCCATACTGTAATTGTTCCGGGTTCCCTTGATGTAGATCTCCGGATATACCTTGCTCGTGTCCAGGTATTCGGGCTTGTTCAAAGTGCGGGCGAAATATTCGCCGAAATTATCCTTGGGGATGGTGTACTTGCCCTCCGGGGTGGGGTGGATGCGGAGGAAGCCGCCGCGCATGCCGTGGGTGTTTGTCGTGCCCCATTCCTCGCTCTTGTACCTGTCCACCTCGTTCATGGATATGGGCGGATTGCTGGTGGTGCTTCCGACGGCATTGCCGCCATTGGCGCCTTGGGCGATCCACAAATCCCCGTAGGCATCGAATGCCATGGAGCCGCCCGTGTGGCAGCACAAATCCCGTTGGGCCTCGTATTGCAGGACGATCTTTTCCGTGGTCAGGTCGATTTTGTCGTTGGCCACGGTGAATCTGGAAATGCGGAAAACCACCGCGCTGGCCGGAGACCAGTGGATGTAGACCCAGCCGTTCGTCTTGAAGTTGGGATCGAGAACGATGCCGGTGGCGCCCTCTTCGATGCTGGTGCCTTTGTTGTTCTGCTTGTCGGGATACGGTCCCTTCCAGACGGGAAGGGTCACGAGCGTGGTCACCGTTTTGGTTTTCGCGTTATAGCGTTTGATGTTGCCGGGACGGATTTCGGTGAAATAGACGTCCACGTTGCCCGCGGCGTCCATGTCGAATGCCAGCTTGTCCGGTTCCGCGAGGTTGGGATCGGGGGCGATGCTGCGGCGCATCAGGGTGTCCACTTTGAAGTCGGCATCGGTCACGTCCGGGCAGCCTTGGTAGGTCCACTTGGCCTGCCCAAAGCTTTCCATTTGGAACGCGGCCAGACAAATCAAAACATTGGCAATGCCAAATCGGTATTGGAATCTCATGCATTTCCCCACTTTGTTAGAATCCCCGATTTCGAACCTAGGATTTGGGATCGAGTCTTTCAAGGATTACCGCTCTCCCGGAGCCTTAAAAATAGCAGGAAACCGGCTTTTTGCTGGGGGAAACGCCATCGTTTTGCCATTAGGCGTTCTCAAATCGGAAACGTTCCGCTATGATCGCTGAATTTTTACCTGCAAGCGGGGGGCATTTACATAAGCATCGGCGGGGCTTGGACTTTCCCGCTTCGAACCTGCAAGGCTTAGAGGGAAGGGTGAAGACGTCCCGGGCCCGGAAATAGGCGCGAGCCCGGGACGCTGGTGCTTTGCGCCTTTTCAGGCACCGCACTGCATACTGCCGTACAACCTGTCCCAGGCCGCCCGCAACTTGGACGCATTCGCCTGGACCGAGTCCGATGCGTCCCCGACCGTGGACCGGCCTCCGGGAACGTTGTTCACCGAGCTTTGGAGTTCCTTCCACGCGGCCTGGACCTCCAAGGTGCCGGGATTGTCGATTTTATTGGCCGAGGACTGCACGTCATTGACCGCCTTTTCAACTTGATCATTGGCGTCCTTGACGGCCGACAGCGGCGTATCCTGGTTTATGTCGGGATAATTCCGGATGGCGGACTGCTTTTCAGACATGTTCTGGCAGAGCTTGGCCTCCGCGTTCGCCTTGGTTTCCGAGGCGGCGGCAGGGGCGCTTCTGTTCATCATCTTTGAGCAACCGGCCATCAGAAAGACGCCGGATATCATCATGCACCAATTCAGTTTGTTCATGGTTGTTTCCTTTTGAATGCAGTGGGGCGCCTTGCCGGAAGGCGTCCTACTTAAAATAGGGACTGGCCTCCGGAGATACAATGACGGAGGCGCTTACATCCGATTGGCGTTTGCCGACAAGGTTATAGCGTCTTGACCCTTTCCGGAAGATCCACGGCGGCGAATCTTGCAAGGATTTCGATTCGACGTCCGGACCCGCGCTTCTGAAGATGGACGCGCGGCTTCCGGAACTGAGCCAAAGTTCCTGGTCGCTCTGGTTGACATCGTCCGAGCTGAGGATGTCCGGGAATCCATCTCCGTTCACATCCGCCAATACGGCCTGCCAGACGCCGTGGGGCGTTTCCCAGGCCTGTTCCTGCCAGAGATCGCCGCGGCCGTGATCCTTGTCATAGTAGATGAGCATTTCCTTGGAGCCGCGATGGTCCGCGCCGGTCAGGATGTCCGGATATCCGTCCTGGTCGATGTCGCCTATCTGCAGGCTGTGGACATAGGCCGCCCGTCCCGCAGGCATGACGATATGCTCGATCCAGGGCCCCGATTTGGGGGTGGAGGATTCATACCAGGCCGTTTTCAGGCTCAGGGACGTATCGGAAGGGGAGACCACGATGTCCATGCGGCCGTCCTTGTTCACGTCCGCGATGGCCACGCGCGTCTGGGGGGAGCCGAAGCCGGTATTGAAATCATGCCGTATCCATGCCCCATGGACGGGGTCGGCGGGCGTTTCCAGCCATACCAGGCCGTCGGAAATGTCCAAATCCCCGTCGCCGTCCAGATCCCCGACGGCCGTGCCTTCTCCATTGCCGAAAGCCAGATTGAGACGGACCGTTTGCCAGACACCGTCCGCACCGTTCAGAAATACGCGGAACTCCCTGGTGCCCTGGATCCTCAGGACCGCGTCCGGTTTGCCGTCTCCGTTGATGTCCCCGACTTTGAAATCGTGCGGAAACCCATCGTCCCAGGACCCGACGGGATGCCGCACCCACGGCGCGTTGCGATCTCCGCCTTTGGCCGGATTCTCCCACCAGAATACTTGCTTGGCCGTGATTTCCGGGGCGAGGACATCGCAATCCCCGTCTCCATCCACGTCGCCGGCCTGGACTTCCATCCAGATATCGCCGCCCTCGGCGATGGAATGGGATTGCAGGGAAGGGTAGGACAGCCACTGCAAAGGCTGGGGCCCGCGCGCCACCACGATATCCTTACGACCGTCGCCGTCGATGTCTCCCATTGCGAATGCGCCGTTGTCTCCATGATGCAAAACGGTCAGGGAAAAATCCGGCACGCCTGCGAAGACCGGCAGGAAGGTCAGAAACAGC
This sequence comes from Fibrobacterota bacterium, assembly GCA_028287505.1. Classification (GTDB taxonomy): domain Bacteria; phylum Fibrobacterota; class Fibrobacteria; order UBA11236; family UBA11236; genus Chersky-265. The sequence continues at coordinate 18,900 of JAQBPN010000071.1, forward strand.
AACAGGATGGAGGCCTTGGCCCAGGCGGGAGGGACGTGTGCGCGCATGTTCCACCTTGGTCGATCCGGGACGTTTCCGGAAGCACGTTCCGGAAACGATCTTCAATCAAATCGTTCCGGGTACCCGGATCAATCACCAAGATGGCAAACGGGCGCCATCCGATCAGACCACCTTCAACGCGATTTTCCCTCGCACATGCCCGGTCTGGCTCAACTCATGGCCCTTGCGGACTTCGCTGAGCGGCAAAACCGTTTCCACGATCGGGCGAAGCTTGCCTGCATCCGCCAAAGCGGCCAACTCACGCAGTCCTTCGGCATTGGGCCGGTTCGCGATAAGTTTCCCCGTGACACCGGGGATGGGCGAGGACGCCTGGGATACGGTCGAGGCCAGGATGCCGCCTTTTTTCAGGACGGCCCAGGAACGCTTCTCCGTATCGCCGCCCACCGTGTCGATGATGAGGTCCACGTCGGATACGGCTTTTTCAAAAGGCGTGGCGGTATAGTCGATGGCCTGGTCGACACCCAGTTCCTTCAGCAGGGACTGGTTGCGGGTTTGCGCCGTGCCGATCACTTTCGCGCCCATGGCCTTGGCGATTTGCACCGCGAAGCTTCCCACGCCTCCCGCGGCCCCGTGGATGAGAACCTTCTGGCCCGCCTTCAGGCCTCCAAACTCCTTCAGGCCATGCCAGGCCGTCAACCCCGCCAAGGGAATGGCCGCGGCGCGCACGTGGTCCAGGGTCCTGGGTTTGAGGGCGAGAATGGCTTCGTTCACGGTGGTATATTCGGCGTAGGTTCCGCTCTTGCCGGATTCCTGCATCGCATAGACTTCATCCCCCGTCTTGAAACGGCTCACCTCGGATCCCACGGACTCGACGATGCCGGAAAGGTCCCATCCCAGGATGGCGGGAAGGGTCAGCTTGATGTATTCCTTGAAATAGCCGGCGCGGACTTTCCAGTCGGCGGGATTGATGGATGCGGCATGGATCCGGACCAGGACTTCCTTGGGGCCGGGAATGGGACGCGGCATATCTTCGTATGTCAGGACTTCGGGGCCGCCATAGGCTTTGATTCGCACTGCTTTCATGTCGGGCATGGGCTCTCCTTGCGGACGCGTTGTGGGTGGACCGGGGGCGCGTATCGGCTTCGCGGTCCAAATTATGTTATCGGCGGGGTCGAAGCCAGAAAAACCGTTGTAAGGGGCAAGGGTAACCGGATGGTGTCGTCGGCCGTGCTGGGCGGCGGGGCCGGACGGCAGGGAGGGCCCGTAATTTCTAAAATTCCGGGGTCGGGTGTTTTTGTTTCCGGACGGTGACACTTTCCCGTCTCCACGGTGTTCAAAGGAACAAATGGGATTGGAATATGGCGAAATCACCGCTCTCTATGAGCGTTACCGGGGCATGGTCCTGCGGCGCTGCCGGCAAATGCTGCGGGACGAGAAGCTCGCGGAAGACGCGGCCCAGGACGTTTTCGTCCAGTTCCTGCGCCATGGGGACCGGCTTACGGCGGAATTCCCATCGAGTCTGCTCTACCGCATCGCCACCAATCATTGCCTGAACCTGATCCGCGATGTCCGGCGCCAGGATCCGCATATCGAGGAATGGCTGCGCAGGGTGGCGGATTGGGACGACCCGGGGCCGAGGCTGGAAGCGCGCAGCATCCTCGCGCGGCTGTTCGGCCGGCACGAAGAATCAACCCGCACCATGGCGGTGCTCCATCTGCTGGACGGCATGACCTTGGAGGAAGTGGCCCGGGAGGTGGGAATGTCGGTTTCCGGAGTCCGCAAACGCTTGCGCACCTTGCGGGAAACCCTTGTCGAATTGGAGGCGTTATGAAAAAGTCCGACGGGCATCCGGATTTTCCGGTTTGGAAATTGGAGCGATACCTGCTTGGGGAATTGCCGGCTCCGGAGATGGAGCGGATAAGCAGGCTGAAGGAAACCGATCCCGCCTTGGCGGAATGGATCCGGGCGCTGGAAGCGGAGCATGCGGATCTGGCGGAAATGCATCCCACCGGCCGCGTGGCCGGGCGCATCTGGAACCGGTTGCGTGAAAGCGCGCCCGCGCCCCGGCGGGCTTGGAATGCTCCCGCAATCTGGGTGCCGGCATTGGGCCTGCTTCTGATGGCGGCGCTGCTGCCCTTGAATTATTCCGCGTGGATCCACTCCGGCGGCCGGCCAACGGAAGAACCCGAAGAGACCCGCCTGAAAGGTCTGCAGCCCGCTCTGTTCCTGTACAGGAAAACGGGCGAAAGCGCCATGAACCTGAACTCCGGGGACCGGGTGCGTCCCGGGGATCTCATCCAGATGTATTACGATGCGGCCGGACGGGGCTATGGCGCCATCTTCTCCCTCGACAGGGACGGCAACGTGACCTGGCATCTTCCCGATGACGGCGGGCATTCGGCTCCCCTGATCAAGGGCGGAAAGGTTCCCCTGGGTTTCGCGTTCGAGTTGGACTCCCTGGCGGGTTTCGAACGTTTCTTCTTCGTCGCGGCGGACAGGCCCTTCGAGCTTGCGCCCGTCCTGAAGGAGATCCCCAAGGCCGAATGGCAATCTCCGCGCGGCCCGGAACGATTGCGCTTGGACAAAAGCTTTTTCCAGAACTCGATCGTTCTGCTGAAGGAACCCAGAATATGAACCCATCCCTCGCCATGATTGTACTCCTGGTCGCCCTGCGATCCTTCTGGCCCATGAACGGCTGGGCCGCGGAGCGCGCGGCGCCGGGAGAACAGGCTTCCGTCCGGCGGTTTTCCCTGGCCATCGGATCCAGTTTCGGAGGGCCTTCCCGGGACACCTTGCTCTATACCGCTTCCGATGCCGCGGCGTTCGGAAAGGTGTTGGGCGAGATGGGCGGCGTGGCCGATGCGGACACCAAGGTGATCGCCAATCCCACGCCATCGCAATTGGACGCGGCCTTGTCGGAACTCAGGAAGAAGGTGGCCGCCGCGCAATCCCGCCCCGGCCGCACCGAGGTCATCGTCTACTATTCGGGACATGCGGACGACAAAGGCCTTTTGTTGGGCGAGGAAAGTTTCGAATACGATCGTTTCCGCCGGGACATGGATTCCATCCCCGCCCATGTGCGCATAGCCGTGCTGGACGCCTGCGCCAGCGGCGCCATCACGCGTCTCAAAGGCGGACGGCGCCGGCCGGCATTCACCGTGGACGCCTCTTCGGACATGCGCGGGTATGCGTTCCTCACCTCCAGTTCCCCCGAAGAAGCCTCCCAGGAATCCGATCAGATCGGAAGCTCTTTCTTCACCCATTATCTTGTCAGCGGCCTGCGCGGCGCCGCCGACGTGTCCGGCGACGGCAAGGTGACTTTGGGGGAAGCCTATCAGTTCGCATTCCATGAAACCCTGGCCCGCACGGAGAGGACCAAAGGGGGACCGCAGCATCCCGCCTACGACATGAAACTTTCCGGTACCGGGGACGTGGTCATGACGGATATGCGGGAAACCTCCGCGGGCCTGGTGCTGGACAAGGAATTGGAGGGGCGGTTCTTCGTCCGCACGCCCGCCGGCCAATTGATCGCCGAACTCTACAAGCCCCAGGGCCGCATGGTGGAACTGGGCCTGCCGCCGGGACCCTATGCCATCCGGGTGGAGCGGCCCAAGGCCCAATATACGGCCTCGGTGGAATTGGCGGATGGAAAAAGGCAGACCTTGGTGGCCGCGGATTTCCAGCCCGCCTCCAAGGACCTCGCCATCCAGCGGGACAAAGGCGGCAAAGAAGAGAAGGACGGAAGCGGCGCCGCCGTACCCGGCTCCGAACCCGCCGGAGGCTTCGCCATGGAGATCAACGACCATGTGGACGTGGACGTCTATCGGAGCATGGACAAGGACTATACCTTTTCCATCGGCTTCTTCCTGAACCGGCAACCCCGGCCGTTCCACGGCCTGCAACTCGCGCTTTTCTTCAACCATGCCGCCACCCTGTGGGGCGGACAGATTGCCGTGATCGGAAACAGCGTGGGCGGACCCATGCAAGGATTCCAGGTGGCCGCCATCGGCAACGTGGCGCTGGATTCCACCCATGGCCTGCAACTCGCGCCCATCCTCAACATCGCCAAGGGATCCGTCACGGGCGGCCAGGGATCCGCCGTGATGAATGTGTCCCGGGGCCTCTCGGGCGGGCAGGGGGCGGCGGTGATGAACATTTCCGCGGGACCGGTAACGGGCGGCCAGGGCGCCGGAGTGCTGAACGTGGCCGGGCCCGTGCATGGCGGCCAAGGCGCGGGCGTGGCCAACTTCGCCCTGGGACCCTTGCATGGGGGGCAGGCCGCCGCCGTGCTGAACGTGGCCGGCAGCGTGGACGGCGGACAGGCCGCGGCGGTGGCGAATATCGCCTGGGGACACATGCAGGGCGGACAGGCCGCGGCCGTGCTGAATGTCGCCAAAGGCGCGGAGGGCGGGCAGGTGTCGGCCGTTGCCAATATTTCCCTGGGCGACGTCCAGGGCGCGCAGGTGACCGCGGTGGCGAACGCCGCGCGGGATGTGAAAGGCGTCCAGGTCTCGGCCGTGCTCAATGCGGCGCGGGATGTCGATGGCTGCCAGGTGGGGTTGGTGAACATCTCCCACGACATCCGCAACGGAATCCCGTTCGGCCTCGTCAACTACAGCCATACCGGCTTGCACAGCGCCAATCTCTCGGCCGATGAACTGGGATTCCAGCATCTCACCCTGGTGTCCGGGAGCCGTAACTTCTATACCTATCTCTCCGCCGGGGACAAACTGCTCTCTTCCGGAAGAGCGCTGGCCCTGGGAGCGGGCATGGGCGTACAGATTCCCCGAGGACGTTGGTTCGGTGCCGCCGACCTGGGCGTGACCGATTTCCACTACCACTACGATTTCGACGGGAACGGGCCGGAACTCTACCGCTTGCGCCTTTCGGCCGGACGCTCGCTGATCCCGTACGTCTCCGCCTTCGGCGGATTATCGCTCAACGTATTCTGGGATCAGACGGACGGACTCTCTTTCCCCGTGGGGAATTACCAGGCCAAGATCGCATCGGATGTCTACGCCTGGCCGGGACTTTACCTGGGACTCCGGTTCGGCAGATAATCGGCCCCCGCGGAATCGGACTGCAGGATACGCCCGGCTATTTCCCCGAAGGCGCCGCCGAAATGGTGGCCGCCCGTCATGGGAATGGTCGTGGCCAGGTCCGCGGGGAGATCCGGGCACAGGCTTTCGCTCTCCTCTTTTCCGTAGATGCACAGGATTCGCATCCCCCTCAGTTTTTCCACCTCCGGCAGCAGGGGAAGGTTTCCTTCCCGGGGGGACCAGAGCCACTCGGTAACGTGGAACTCCAGATCATAGGACTGGGCCGCGCCCAGCAGGGTGAGGGAGGCTATTTTCCCCCGCAAGCCGGGCGGAAGACCATTGATCATGGTGGGAAATACGTCCGCTCCCAGGGAGTAGCCGATCAACAGGAATCGATCCCGGCCCCAGGCTTTGCCGTAGTGGCGCATTATCCTGGCCAGGTCCGCCGAGACCGCTTGCGGAGATTTGCGGTGGAACAGGTATTGGAAGGAATTCAGCCCGACCGTGGGGACGCCGCTATCCGCCAACCGGGAGGCGATGCGCCGGACGAAATAGGCCCAGCCTCCGTCCCCGGTGATCAGAATCGCCATCACGTCCTTGCCGGGCCCGGCGGCCTTGACCTCTTGCAACGGAAGGTCGGAAACGTCGGCGTCGCCGGTGGAATCGGATGGGGAAACGGGATTTTCCGCGGCCGGAACGGAGGCGGCCAGCAGCATGCCAATCCAGATCGATGCCAGCCATGCCGATTTCATTTTCCCAGAATTCCCCCGACTCCTCCGGAGATGAGGGTGGCGATATTGGTGAGAACGCGCGGGAGGGCCAACCCGCTGGGGGAGGCCAGGTAGCGGGGCTCCCATACCGGATCGAACTGGTCCTTGAATCCGCGCAGTCCCTGGAAGTTGTAGAAATGTTCTCCGTGCCGGAAAATCACGGCGCCGACCCGGTTCCATAAGGGCGCCAGCGGGCGGCTGTCCAAACCGGCCAGGGGCGCCATACCCAGATTGAACCAGGCATAGCCGTTCTCTTTCCCCCACAACATCAGCTTCACGAAAAGGAAAACCATGACGTCCTTGGAATCGGAAGGACGGTGCCGCATCAAATCGATGGAGAGCTCCTGATGATCCCCTCCGGTGATGATGTTGGCGAAGGCCAGGATTTTTCCCTCTTTGCGGATCACGGCTACCGGAAACCGCGCCAGATAGGGCGCATCGAAGTATCCCAGGGAAAATCCTTTTTCGCGGGTGTGCTTGAGGGCCAGCCATTCATCCGAGATCTGCTTCAAGTCCCCCAGCAAGGAGGGGACGGCTTCCCTGGGCATCATTTCGAAAACCAGCCCTTCCTTTTCTCCGCGGTGGCAGATATACCGGAGATCCTTGCGCGCGTTTCCAACCAGGGAGAAAGCGGACAAGTCCACCCGGGCTTCCTCGCCCAGCTTCACCAGGGAGAGCCCGATGTCCACATACAAGGGCAGGAAGGCGGGTTCGGCCTGGTAGAAAACCGGCAATGCGGCATAGTCGTCGCAGGAATCCTTGAATAGCCAGACCAGTTCGGGGAATTCGGAAACCTGGCCGACCGGATCGCCCAAGGCCACCCAACTGCGGCCTTCCACGCCGTACATGATGAAGCTTTTTCCGCTGGGGCTGAACATCAGGGACTTGTCTCCCAGCAAGGCCAGGCATGCGCCGCTCCGCGTCGAAGTCCGGACGACGGCCTCGGCCTTTTCCAAATCGGCGTCATCGGGGGGCTTGGGCGAATAATGCGCCGGGGCGAGCAGGCGGGAAATGCCAGCCAAGAGCACGAAGGCGGCCGCGCCCACCGTGGCCCTCAGGAACCGGGAGACGTTTCCGTCCAGGCTGAAACGCCACCACAATTCATGGGAGTAGGCCACGTGCTTATAGGAGAAGATGCCGAGCCAGATGGCCCCCGCGAATACCAGCGCCACCGCCAGCAGCCATCTGGAGGTAAAGGAGGAGCCGAACAGGGAGGCCTGGCGGTAGAAATGCCTTTGGGCGGGCCACAAGGCCAATAGGAGGACTCCCAGCGCCAGGGCCTCCTCGTAGTCCAATCCCTTCAAGAGGGAGAAGACAATCCCCGCGGCCAGCAATGCGATGGCGGCATGGTAGGCCGCATCCACGCGGCGGCGCAACCCTTGCGAAAGCAAAAGCAGGATCGCTCCGGTGATGCTCGCAAACAAGTGAGAAGTTTCCAGAACCGGAAGGGGGATGAATCCGGAGAGCCAACGCAGGCGATTCTCCATGCCGGGCGTGGAGCCGGAAAAAATGAGCAGAACCCCGCCCAGAAAGCAGAGCACGGAATAGACCATCGGCATGAGCGGGAACAGCCATTTGTCCAGGAACCCCGCCCACTTGGCCACCCGTTCCTTTTTGGAATAAGCTTCGAATCCGGTCAGGGACAGGGCGGCAACGCATAGCGGAACCACGTAGTAGACGACCCGGAAGAGCAGGAGCGAACTGAGCAATTGCGGGGCGGGGATCCGGGAGCCCATCATCAGGATCATGGCGGACTCGAAAACGCCCAGGCCGCCGGGAACATAGCTGACGAGGCCGAGAACGCAGGCCGCTATGAAAGCGCTCAGGACCGTAGTGAAAGGGATGGCAAGACCCGGAGGGAGCAGGAAATAAAAGACCGTTCCCGCGGCCAGCCAATCCATGGACCCCAGGGCGAATTGGGCCAGCACCATGGAAGGGCGGGGGAAGCTCAACTCCCATCCCCGGATGGCCATGGGTTTCCGTATGAATACCGATGCCAGGAAATAAGCGCTGCACAGGGTCAGGAAAAGGATCCCGATGGGACGCGTGGTGCCAAAGGGCAGCCAGCCCAGGTGCGGAATCGGCAAAGGGTTCAGGGAGAAGGTAAGCCCCCCCGCGAACAGAACGCCCACCCAGAAGGTGATGGCGCAGAAAGCCAAGACCCGGGCCATGTCGCCCAGGGACAGGTCGAAGCCGGCGTAGAGGCGATAGCGGACCACCCCGCCCGTAACCGCGGCGAAACCCAGGATGTTGGTGAAGGCGTAGCTGATGAATGAAGCCAGCGCGGTTCTGCGGTAAGGTATCCGCCTGCCCGCGTAGGCGAGGCCCCCGGCGTCGAAACCGGTCAGGGTCAGAAAGCTCAGGCAAGTGAAGGCGAAGGCCAGGAGGAGACGGGGAAGAGGGACATCCCGCAAATGGGCGATGACCTCGTGATAATTGTAATTCTTGAGTTCCTTATGCAGGGTCCACATGGCCGCGGAGAAAAGCAATAAAGCGCAAACGGGGATCAATACCCGCTTCCAACTCACCGTTCCCTGCGCCGATCCGCTCACTGCTGAACCATCCGTTTCCGGAACCAAATTAGATTTCCGGTCCCGGGTCTGTCGGTCGATTATCGTCCCCACTCCGTTTTTTTGAGGATTTTCTCCTCGTGTTCCAGGCGGGCATCCTTGATTGCCGCCAGTACCCCGCCCACGTTGGCTTCCAGCTGGTTTCCCCGGAAGACTCCGGTGAATTCGGTATCAGGGGTGAGTTTGCCCTGTTCGTAGACCGCCCAGATCTCCTTGCCGTATTCCGTGGCCAGCAGTTCCGGGGCGAAGGCTCCGAAATATTCCGCCATATTGCGGACGTCGCGATCGAGCATCATGCTGGCGCTGTTATTGCCCCCCGCATTCACCGCCTGCGGCAAATCGATGATCACGGGCCCGCCGGCATCCACCAATACGTTGAATTCGGAAAGATCCCCGTGGATGATCCCGGAAGCCAGCATCCGCACGATTTGGCGGATGAGGATTTGATGGTATTCCCGGGCCACGCCGGTTTCCAGGGAGAGATCATTGAGCCGGGGGGCGGGATTCCCGTCCGCGTCGACGATGAGCTCCATGATCAATACTCCGTCGAAGAATCCGAAAGGTTTCGGGACCCGGACTCCGGCGGCGGTCAGTTTGTACAGGGCATCCACTTCCGCGGAGATCCAGGACGCTTCCGCTTCTTTCTGGCCGAAGCGGGTGCGCTTGCCGATGGCGCGCGCGGTGCGGCTGTTCTTGACGGAACGGCCTTCCTGGTATTGGACGGCTTGTTTGAAACTGCGGTTGTTGGCGTCCTTGTAGACTTTGGCGCAGCGCAATTCATCGCCGCAGCGCACAACGTACACTTGGGCCTCTTTGCCGCTTTTCACTTCGCCCACCACTTCGTCGATGATGCCATCTTCGATGAGGGGCGAAAGCCTTTTGGGGATTTTCATGGATTCCTGGGACAAATCAGGAAATGTAGTTCCGAATCAGAAACTGTACGACAGCCTCACGGAATTGGGGCCGATGCCCAAATCGACCCGGCCCCCGGCGTCGATGTCCTGCTGGAACCGCTCCCGCTTGTGGTTTCCCACGCGGTTCAGGATGATTCCCGTGGTGATCAGGGGAGGAGCCACCAGCACCGCGGCGAGGTAGCCAATCACCAAGGCCGTCTCTCCGTTGCCGCTTCTGGTTTCATTCCCATATTGATCGACCCGGTTGTTGCGGTCCATCTGATTGGCGCCGGTCACCATCAGCAGTACGCCCCCCACGCCGGCTCCGATTCCTCCCATCAACAGGCCGAAACCGTTGTTCTGCATGCGTTGGAAACGGTCGCGTCTTTCCACCAGGTATCCCATGTCTTCCGCGGGTCGGGCATGACCCGTTGCCGACGGGGCCGGGGCGGGAACCTGGATGTAGACGGTGTCTTTCTTCACTTCCGGTAGCGCAGCGCCGTCGGCCAGGGAGAGGACGATATTGAAACAGACGGCTGCGGTCAGAATGCCTGCGAATCTGGATTTTGCGCAAATGGAATCCACGTAGATTCTCCGATTTTCGATGTGTGTGTCGGCGCGGGCCGGTGAATACAGGGTGAAATATAGTTTTCTTTTATATTTGGAAGGACCGCCGCAAACCCGAGAGAAAGCCATGAAGCACACCTATCTGGACGCCTATGAATTCGACGATGATTTGGGAAGATTGGATTACCCGGTCTTGGAGGCCTGGCTTTCGGGAACCTATTGGTCGCCCCGGATCAAGGCCGCGGAGATCGAGAAAGGGGCCGTCAATTCCACCCTGGTGGCCGGATGCTATCTGGACGGCCGGCAAGTGGGGTATATGCGGCTGATAAGCGACAAGACCCGTTTCGCGTACATCATGGATGTATTCGTGGAGGACGCGCATCGCCGCAAGGGGATTGCGGAAAACCTGGTCCGGTTCGCCATGGGCCACCCGGAATTGCAGGACGTCTATATGTGGCTGTTGGGAACCCAGGATGCCCATTCGGTGTATCGCAAAGCCGGCTTCGGCCCGGTGGCCAGCCCCGAGAACCTGATGATGTTCAAAAAGGAAAAGCTGCGCCCGTGAAATTGGTAATTTGCCTTTGAGGTGAAGCCATGAAAACGTTCGGAAGCAAGGCCAAGGGAACACGGTTGGAACGCATGAAAGCCTCTCCGCTCTGGGCGGACGGCTCTTTCCGGAACATCCGTCCCATTCCGCCCAATCTCAAATCGCCGCTGACCGTCCCCGTCATCGGCGATTTTTTCTGCGGAGGCGTCCGCCGCACCCCCGTGGCGCCATTGCCCTCCCTCAATCCCCTGGAAGCGTGGAAGCGGAAACCCGAAACGGGATTGCGCGCGACCTGGCTGGACCATTCCACCGTGCTGATCGAGATCGACGGCTTCCGGGTGCTGACCGATCCGGTTTGGGGAGATCGGGCTTCGCCCCTGACCATCGCCGGTCCCAAGCGCTTCCAGCCCGTGCCGGTCTCCATCGCCGGCCTGCCTCCCATCGACGCCGTGATCATTTCCCATGATCATTACGACCATCTGGACTATCCCACCCTCCTGGAAATGGCGAGGTTGGACGTCCCCTTCGTCACCTCCCTGGGCGTGGGGGCCCATCTCCAATCCTGGGGCATCCCCGCGGAACGGATTTTCGAATTGGACTGGTGGGAGTCCTGGAAGCCGGCCAGGGGTGACCTGGAGGTTACGGCCGCGCCTTCGCAGCATTTTTCCGGCCGCACCATCGGAGGCCGCAATGAAACCCTGTGGTCCTCCTTCGCCGTCAAGGGATCCAGGCACTCCTTTTTCTTCAGCGGCGATACGGGACTGACCGATGAGTATGCGGCAATCCGCGGGAGGTTGGGACCCTTCGATCTGGTCATGCTGGAGGTGGGCGCCTTCCACCCCGCCTGGGGCGACATCCATCTGGGTCCGGAAAATGCCCTGAAAGCCCTGTCCTGGTTGGGCGGCGGAAGTTTCCTTCCCGTCCATTGGGGCACGTTCAATTTGGCCTTGCATGCCTGGGACGATCCGGCGGAGACCCTCATGCGGCTGGCTCCGTCCGCCGGTGCGCATCTGTTGATGCCGCGCCTGGGTGAACCCGTCGAGCCGTCCCGGTCGGGAATAGCGGAGCCTTGGTGGCGCGCCGTGGAGGCGTCCGGAAAAAAGGCGGATCAACCCCGGGTGGAGGAGCCGATCCCGGAAGAAATCGGGAAAACCATTCCCTGGCCCTTGGACTGATGCCCCTTCAGATGAACGCTCTGGCGTATTGCACGGGGGGCGCCGGGTTCCGTTTTCCATTCTCCACCTTGGCATGCCGCAACGGCCAATAGGGATCCCGCAGGAATTCCCGCGCCATGAAAACGAGATCGGCTTTGCCTTGTAAAATGATATCCCCGGCCTGATCGGGGCCGGCGATCAATCCGACCGCGGATGTGGCTATCGCCACATCCTGTTTGATGCGCTCGGAAAAGGGGACCTGGTATCCGGCCGAGACGGGAATCCGGACCTGGGGCACGGTGCCGCCCGAACTGCAATCGACCAGGTCCACGCCCTCATCCTTGAGCAGGCTCGCGAACGCCACGCTTTGCTCGATGTCCCAGCCGCCGTCCACCCAATCCGTGCAGGATAGGCGCACGGCCAGGGGTTTGTCCTGCGGCCATATTCCGCGCACTTCGCGGATTACCTCCAGGGGGAAACGCACCCGGTTCTGGAAAGAGCCTCCGTACGAGTCCGTCCGCTGGTTGGAAATGGGGGAGAGGAAGCTGTGGAGCAGATACCCGTGCGCGGCATGCAGTTCCAGCCAAGTGAATCCGGCCGAAAAGGCGCGGATCGCGGCCCTGCGGAAATCCTGCCTCACCTGTTCCATATCGGCCGTGTCCATGGCCCTTGGCGTGGGGCTGTGGGCGTCGAACGGGATGGGGCTGGGGCCCAGGGGTTCCCATCCGCCTTCCGAGAGGGAAAGGGGCTTGCCGCCCTCCCAGGGTCTTCGCGTGGAGGCTTTGCGGCCGGCATGGGCTAGTTGGATTCCCGGGGCGGCTCCCTGTTCGGCGATGAAGCGGGTGATGCGGGAGAGCATTTCCACGTGCCGATCGTCGTAGAGTCCCAGGTCATTGGGGGAGATGCGGCCTTCCGGACTCACGCCCGTAGCCTCCGCGACCACCAGCCCCGCGCCACCCACGGCGCGGGATCCCAGATGGACCAGGTGCCAGTCGTTCGCGAAGCCGTCCAGGGAGGAATACTGGCACATGGGCGAAACGCCGATGCGGTTGCGAAGGGTCACCCCGCGCAAGGTGAAAGGATCGAAGAGTGAAGCCATGGGAAATCCCCTTTCTTCCTAAAATAGGATCTGGAAAGGGGATGCGGGATCGCTTTCAGATCAATCGCGGACGTATCCGAACCGGAGCAGCACCCGTTCCGATGCGGCGGGCACGGACACGGGTATTCCCAGGACCAGGGTGCCGGAAGCGCCCGCCTTGGTGGCGACGGATCCTTTCACGACATAGGCGCCGGTTGCGACCTGGGTGCCGGATACGCTGACGGGATACCACTGCAGGCTCACCGTCTTGTAGCCTTGCGCATCCGCCGCCACGCCCTTCAGCATCTCTTCCGTGACTTCGCCCTTGGCCCGGTTTACAAGTTCCCCAAGCGTGCTGAAGTAGGCCAGGTCGAAGGTGAAAGGCCATCGCGTCGTTACCTTCACCTCCGGACCCGGCGGCAGCGCGTCGGCTTCGAAGCGGGCGGGATCCGCCTTCTTCCACTCCCGCGTGAGGCAATCCAGGCATTGGACGGTTTTCCGGATCTCGGCGCATCCCGTGGCCGGTCCGGGATCCCGGGGCGCTATGACGCTGACGGGAATATCCAGGGGATGGGGCGCGTTGATCGGGCCGCCCCGGATGCAGCCTCCTCCGGAGACGACCATGTCGGCCGCAATGGTGGGCATTTTCCCCGTCACCTCGACATAGGTGGACATGTTGCCGGGGTTTCCCAATGCGTCCTTGACCTGGGACGTCAGCCGCAGGGAATCGGTGGGCATCGGGAACAATACGGAGCTGAAGCTGTACCTGTAGATATCGCCTCCCAGCGCCTCCACTTCCGCAACCTGGAGCTTGCCGGTAATATCCTCGTTCCCGCGCCGCACCTGCAAGGGGAAGAATCCCGCCTGGCCGGTATTCTCAACGGCTTCGGAGAATTTCACGATGAGCCGCCGGGTGCCGCCGCTGTCCAGGGAGACCTGCGCCTGGGCCGATATCACCATTGGCCCTGCGCCGTCCCGGATGTTGAAGGCGTTGCCGTTGTACCCGATGCCTTCGTCCTTGAACGCGCCGAAGGGCCCGGTCGTGAATCCCGTTCCCGGGGAGAAGGGACGGTTGCTGAAATCCGCCCACAGGGCGGTATGTCCCGCGGAGTCCCATTTCAGATCGGCCCCGGTCGCTTCCACCTTCCGGCCCGCGTTGAAGGGGTCGATCAGGAACACGGAAAGGGGCGGAGCGGTGGGCGAACCTTCCACGGAGATCCTGGCCGATTCAATCCGTCCATCTCCGTTCCGGTCGAAGTAGATCGCGTCGGCCGCTTTGAAGACGGGAGCGAAAAGGAATTCCGCCACCTCGCTGTTGTCCCGGGGGGACTGGATGGCGATTACCTTCAGGACCTTGCTCCCGGAGAGCGTGAAGGGCGCGCCGGTATAGCTCGTGTTCCCGGTGGTGGGGGGATCGCAGGGGGTTCCGGCATCGCAAATCCGGTAATACATCCTGGCGCCCTCGGCCTGGCTCAGGGTCACGCTGACGTTACCCGTGAACGCGCCCCCGGGAGGGGCCGCCGCGGGTTTGCTCCATTGCAGTCTGGCTACGGTATAGGTGGCGGAAACGATATCGCTGGCTTCGAACCGGGTGATGTTTCCGCCGTTGTCCACCTCGGTTCGTTTCCAGGCCATGGCCTTGACGGTGGCGGTGGCCGCTATGGGCAACGCCGAGACGTATTGCTTCGTGGTCCCCAGGGGCTGTCCGGAACTGTCCGCCTTGGGGTCGGAACCGTCCGTGGTATAGAAGATGCCGGCATTCGCGTTGATGGCCGCCGGGTCGTTGAGGAGGCTGACTTTGTGGCTGCCGTCGGCTTCCTTGGCGTCCGCAAAGGAGGGCGGCAGGAGATGGAAGGATTCCGAGATGAGCCCCACCCCGGAAACCCGGAATACGATGTCGTTGAAAATGCGATCGTCCGCGTCCTCGAACTGGAATTGCTTTTCGTCGGTGCCCGGCACGCTGGCGGCCACGCACCAACGGTTATAGGTATGGCCTTCCCAATCCCATACGCCGCCGCTGACCGGCTTGGGTTTGCCGTTGATGGCCAGGCTTTTCAGGACCGGATCCGCGTTGAAATCATAGGTGCCGGCCACGTTGTCCCCGGAATAGCGGGGGAAGGTCTTGAAGGACTTCTCCTTTCCGTCCACGTTCACGTATTTGAAAACAATCGGCGCCCCCTTGGGGAAGATGCCCAGGCTGATCACCTTGCCGGAATCGTTTTCATGGGTCACCCAATCCTTCTGGTTGCGGAAAAGCGGTTTGTCCTCGCCGGTCACGGGATCGAGCACGGAAAGCTCCCCGATGTAATTGGGCACGCCCACCTTCCGCGGAGTGATTCCGTCGTTGTTGTAGACTTGTCCCAGGAAGCCCATGTGGGTCACCTTCACTTCTCCTCCCTTGGCGACGAAGCCGTCCCCGAGGATGAACAGCATGCCTGGATAGCCCGGGTAGGCGCAGCCTTTAAGGCAGGCTTCCTGGGCGGAAACCGGGTAAAGGCATAAGCCGGCGGCAAGGACGAGGGCCGCGGACAATAGCATGGCGCGTCGAATACATGCAAATGCATTCATAAGGACTCACTTTCTGCGATGTTGGAATGGCGCCCCGTTCCGGGAGGCGCGGGATCAGTCGATCAGATTCCTGCCCTGGATGTTCTTGCTTCCGCCTTGCCCATCCAGCACTTGGGGTTGGAATTTATCGCCGCGGATAAGACGCAGTCCCCTGGAGCCGGTCCGGCTATGGGCGCTTCCCAGCACGCCCACCGCCACCGCCTGGGGGTTGAGGACCTTAGGCGCGGAAAACGCAGTCAGTTTTTCCTGATTCGCGAAAACGGGTTTGTCCGTGAAGAGATGGAACTCCCCGGGCTGCAACGGTATTTCCACGGCGGCAGCGAGGGTGAATTTCTCATTCGAGAAAAAGTCGTACCAGGTGCCTGTCAGGTTCAAAACGGCTTTGTCCGCCGTGACCCCGAAATTGCCGACCGCGTAGGCATTGATGGACCCATGGGTCAATTTCCAATTCCGCACCCCGCCGTCCGGCTTCCATGCGAACGCGCCGTCCTTGAATGCGGCCTGGAATTGCTGGCGGAAATGCAGGAGGCTCGCATAGGTGTTCCAGACCTTGAGCCGGGCCGCATCCTGGCGGTACCCTTCGGGCAGGGGTTTCCTCCCCATCCGTTCCTCGGGCGTTACCCCCTTGGGCCGATCGTCCCCCCATTCGCCCCATTCCCACAGTTGTTTCGGGCCTGGAATCCCGAACAGGAAAAGGGCGGTCAGCTTGGCTCTCTCCAGGCCCGTGTTCAGGTTCTTGACGTCGTATCCGCCGCTGTTGAGCCCGTTCATGTCCGCCCTGGCCACGATGCGCTCCTCATCGTGGCTTTCCATATAGGTGACCAGGTGGTTCTCGGCCCATCCCCGGTTCTTGGCGCAGGCCCAGGCGAAATTGGTGGTGATGCGGCCTTCTTCCGCGTACCCGTGATCGAAGGAGCTGTTGCCCCAAAGCAGGAAGCCCTGGGAAGAGAGCAGTTTCTCTTCATCGTTGTCCGCGAAATGCTCCAGGATGAGGAATGCATCCGGGTCCGCGGTCCGGGCGGCGGCCGCCAACTCCCCCAGGATGCGGACGCGCGAGGTATCCAGATGTCCCCAGGCCGCCACGTCTCCCAAGGTGTTCTTCTGGGTCAGGCCCTTGGACAGATCGATCCGGTATCCGTCCACGTGGTATTCGCGGAGCCAATGTTGCAGCACCTGCTTGTAGTAGGAAAGCGTGTACTGGCTTCCGTAATTGAGATCGAAGCCCACGTTGTAATCGTGCCTGGGGACCACGTTCGCATAAGGGTTGTCGGCCATAAGCTTGTTCGAGGCTTTGTCCCAATACATCCGGATCAAAGGGCTTTGACCCATGGCATGGTTGAGGACGATGTCCAGGATGACGGCCATGCCCTGCGCATGGGCGGCTTGCACCAGGCTCTTCAGCTCATCCGCGGGACCGTAGTACTTGTCCACGGCGAACATGTAGGAGGGGTTGTACCCCCAGCTGTCGTTGTTTTCGAATTCCATCACCGGCATCAATTCGATGGCGTTCACTCCCAGCCGCTTGAAGTAGGCGAGACTGTCCCGCACTTCCCGGAAAGAATGGGTTTTCACGAAATCCCGCACCAGGGTTTCGTAGATGAGCAGGTTTTCCGGCGCCGGTTTCACGAAGGGCGCCGGCGCCGGGACCGGGGCGGGCATGCCGGCCGTGAATACCGATGCGGGCCCGTCGAATTCGCGGGTGTAGGGGATCAATCCGGGATACACTCCGTCTTTGACGATCTCCTTGTCGAAAATGAAGTCGACGATTTTTTCCGCGTACGGATCCCCGACCTTGATGCCGTCGTCGATCCAATACTGGAAGATGTATTCCCGGCCGGGAACCAGGTTTCCGATCGTGATCCAGAACTTGTCGCCTTCCTGGGTCATCAGGTTCTGGGCGGAAGGCGTCCAAGCATTGAAATCGCCCACGGCATTGACCTTGGTTTTGCCCGGGGCCTGCAGACAGAGGAGAACCTCGGTGTCGGAAAGGGGATGGATTCCGGGCACCAATGGATCCAGGGGCGCCTTGGCCTGAACCAGGAGCGCCCAGGCGAATAAAAGCCCGATTGGCATAATTCCGAAAGATTTCACCACCGTATCCCCACGTTTTGAACCCAACCACCGGGTCGGATTCAGGAATGAACTTATCATCAAAGCCTGAATTCGGATTGGCACCCGGGGAAATAGCGTATTCAAGCCGATCACACCCAAAGAGCCTCTTTTTTGAGGAAGCTTTACCTTTCGTTAACCCCATATGGTATGGAAAAGGCCTTCGCTTTCCATTACTATGGAATTTTCCGAAACACCAGAACCTGGAGTCATTTTTGAAAAACCGATTGAAGCATTCGGGCGCGATCCGTTTTGACGGAATGGCAAAATGCGCTGCCCTATTCATTCTCCTTCTGGCGGCAAAGGGGTATTCCCAAGCTTCCGATTCTTTGTCCGCGCCCCCGGATTCCCTGCCCGCGGCGCAGCCGCTTCCGGAAGCGGCCTCCGAAGCCAAACCCGAAATGAAAGCCGAGCCGAAACCGGAGGCCAAGGCCGTCTCCAAACAACTCCCTGCGGGATACATGGGCCTATGGGACATGGCCATTGCCGCGGGGTTTCACCACAACTCCACCCATGAATCCTTCAATCCCACCGGGACCGAGGATACCAAGCTCAATCAGGGTTATTTGCTGGGCCATTTCCAGGAAAGCCTGTTGTCCAATTATATGTGGGCCAGAAATCAGGATCAGAAGGTCAAGTTCGGGTTCCAGGAGACGCTCGATTTGGGCGGTGCGTATGGGTCGAAAAGCACCAGCTCCGAGAATGCCGGCGTGCCGGACGTCGATCCCGAAAGCGGAGCCGAATTCCAGATCGCCTACGAAGCCGCCTTCGCCGTCGTCTACAAGGTCAACGACCTGATGGATGCGGGCTTCAGTTATTATCCGTTCATCGCCTCGTCTTTCACCTCTTCCAACAAGTACGCCAAATTCCGGTTCCGGTACGCCCATTACATGGCGGAGGTATCCGCCTTCGGGAAAACCGCCCTTGATCTCAAATACGTGATGGCCTCGGTGAACAAGTCCGGCCAATTCGACCGCACCAGCAGCGAGTATATCGGACTGACCTATACCGGTTGGAGCGAGGACCGCGGCTCGACCTCGGGCGTGGGGGGCAAATTCGAGGAAGGCTCCCATTTCGTCCAACTCAGCTACGGATTCATCTTTTAGCCGTATTTTCCGGCCTTCCCCAAAGAAATCGGCCGGTCCGTTTAATCGGAAAAGACAAAAGTTCCCTCGGTTCTATCAACAGGGGGAGCGTCTTTTGGCTGCATCTTAAAGACGGACACTTTGGGGGACCGTAACATGCAGATTCCTAAGCCTTTCACCGCCTTCCTTTCGGCCGTTTTTCTCGCGGCTTCCCTGGCCTCCGCCGGGCAGGTCATTTCCTGGGTCGCGCCTTACAAGGTGGACCAATCCAAGGCCATGCTGCAAAAGGATTTCGGCGGGGTGGGGATGAAGGACGGCCTGACCTGGCTGGCCCTGCAATTCTGGGTCACCAACGGACCCAATGTGGTCCAGGACGGCAACGTGGCCGGAGCCGGATTCGACGACAAGGTCAAATGGTTCCGGGATTGGGGCCATGCCAACGGCATCAAGGTCACCCTTTGCGTGACGGATTTCGTCGGGGACTGGAACTGGCCCGAGGCGCGCCGATCCTTCCTGGACAACCGGGCCGCCTTCGTGAAATCCCTGGTGGCCGAGGCCGACAGGCTGGGCCTGGACGGGGTGGAACTGGATCTGGAAGGTAACCTGGAGGCTACGGCGGCGGACGTCTCGGGTTTCATCGCCTTTTCGGCGGAACTGGCCGCGGCCCTGCATCCCAAGGGAAAGACCGTCACCGTGGCCTCGTTCGCGGCCCAATGGAACGCGCCGAATTGGAAATGGTGGCCGGAACTGATGAAGTCCGTCGACGGCGTCACCAGCATGGGCTATGAGAAGACGGGCCGCAATTCCAACAACGGATACAACTACGCGGATCAGAAAAAGCAGGCCATCCCGCCCTACAAATTGATGATCGGCATGCCGGGATACTTCGGTTCCTGGGAAGGCAATACCGCGGCGGAGCAGTTGGATTGGGCGGTCCAGGACGGAGAAGTGGGAGTCGGTATCTGGGATTGCGGCCTGGATAACGGGGCCTGGCAGACCGCCGCCGTCTGGAAGCAGCTGGCCAAAATCCGCGCTTCAAAACCCGCCGCCGTCGCGCCGGAGATCACAAGTCCATCCTTTGGGAATGCGCCCACAACGCTTTTCCATGCGGACGGGAGCGCTTTGGGAAAGCGTCGGCACATGCCGGTTTTTGGTAAGCGCCGGTAAGCGGCGAGTTACCTGTGCAATTCGCCCCGTAACCCAGATGGGGCCTGGGTTGGAGGGCATTATACCACCGCGCCGAGACGGTTTCAAGCTCGTGGATTTTCCCAAAATCCACGCTTACCGGAAGCAAAAACATTAACATTTTTGGCCGGTTACATGTAGTTTATGCATGGTCTCGTCCGCCAGAGGATTCCATGAAAATCTGCATCCCGATTTTTCTCGTTGCAATGGTATGCTCCGTGGTTTCGGCGCGATCCAAAGTCGAGTTCCAGGGAATGGGCGGGCTGGTCCGGATTGCCGTGATCCCTTCGGGCGAAGACTTCGATTCCATTTCCATCGCGAATGATTTCGACTCCGCGTTGAAAGGCAATCCGCCCGACTCGGCAGGAATTTCCTCCGAGGCCGGTTTCGCAGGCGCACTCCTCGATGTCTATCTTCTGGAAATCTCCTCCGGGGAAGAGTTGCGTTTCCCCGTCAAGTACCCGCAAATCCGCGCTTACCTCGCGCAACATACGGATGAACTTCGGTCCTCGCCGCCGGATGATCTGGTGGTGGCCATGATCAGAGAGTTGTCGGTAAACCTATGCGTCCGTATGAAGCCTTCCGAAACCGGAGGCGGAAAATGAAACTGCCGAAAATCCTGTCGGCCCTGGTTTTTTCCTTGCCCGCGCTGTCGCAGGCTTTTTCCTATCCCGCCTTGGATACCACGTCCCACTGGTCCATCAAGGACTATGGATTCAATGCCGGCCAGGGGTTCTACGTGCAAGGCGCGGAAAAGAAGGTCTGGCTCGGTCCGGGGCAACCCACCAGCAAAACCGTCTTTTACAATCTCGCCGTTCTGGGCGCCCGGAAGGACGGGGTCGATTGCAAACTGCAAAGCCAGGATTTCCTCGGGGAGATGCAGGGCGACGGCTATATCGGCAAGTACGGAAGCTTCAAGGTCGCGCCGAACGTCAGCCTGGTCGTGATTCTTTTCTTCATGGACGACGGAAAATTCGAGGTGACCACCTATTTTACCGGATCGGAATATTCGAACTCGAACCGTTGGGATGTGATGCTTCGCGCGGATTACGACATGGCCGGGGCAGGGAACAATATCGCCGAGTTCGTCTGGAACAACGGCAGCGAAGGCCGGTCCCCTAATCCGCCCCAATATCCCCGCAAGGAGGTTTCCGACGGCTTGCTAGCCTATTCGGCCCCGCCGGGTTCGAGTTCTTCGTATTGGGCCGCTTCGGCGCACGAGATTTCCGTCGCCTTTCCGCCCCTGGCCAGGGATGGATACCTTGGAATCGAGAATGCCGGTTTCGCGCGCATTCTCAACGCCTCGAATCCCCAGTTCGGAATGGTCCTTTGGGGGAGTTCCACTACGCCCGTCCAGGCTACTTTCAAGGCCTATACTTCCTATAACGGCATAATGGATCCCGGTCCCGACATATCCACGCAATTGCAATACACGGGGGAGTCCGGAAGTTATCCCCGCTACGCCTTCGCGGGAAGGGACCAACTGGCGTTCCTGAAATTGGGCCCGCCTTCGAACGGGAACACGTATCAGTTCGGCGGCAAGCTTTTCCAGAGAAACGCCTCGCGGCCTCTGTCCGTCACCGTTCATCAGCATCCCCCCGATCAATTGGGCGGGTTCGATTTCGATCCCGATATGGTCGTGCGTTATACGGACCAGGGAGGGCGAACTTTCCGCAATGCAGTGAGCGAGCTGTCCGGTCCCGACGATCTGGTGCTTGTCCATAGCGGTCAGTCCGGCGTTCCTTATCTTCCCTTTGATGGCTATGCGCAGCCCGGCCAGGCGGTCACGGAAGCGCAGCTCCACAATCTGATGATGGCTTCCAGGGAAGTCTCCACGGTGGGCCTGGAAAACGTCAGGGAGTGGCGGTTGGATCTGTATCTGGTGGATTGGTGGTTGCAGGGCGAACCGGGGACCTCGGAGGCCATGTTCGATTACGGAGGCGCGGACGGGAATCTGATCGCGCGGGAGGGCGCCGCGGTTTTCTGGCCGGTGCTGGCCGGTGCGGGCTCGGACTACCAGCGCCGGCAATCGGTGTTGAGCGCGTTGCACGCCACCGGATTGACTCTCAATATGAATCCCTCCTGGGGGAGCTGTCCGTTTGCCGGGTATTGTTGGAACGACGCGGGCGCATGCGGTGGCCTGCGGTGCGGGTCCTCCTGTCCTCCCGGGGCCTCTGGCTGCCGCTATCAGGCATTCAATTGCGCGAACGAGTGTTCGGACGGAAGCATCATGAGCCTCACCGATGTGAACAAAAGCACCATACGCTTCAGCCGCCAAGCCGCCAAGGGATCCGCTTTTTCCGAAGTGGATTGGTATCAGCGCGCCCCCGAAGCTTGGGTCAAGCCCGGCCGGTTCGGAGCGCCTTCCGTCTCCGGTCCGATGCCCCCCTTCACCTCTTATTGAGTCCCATGAAATCGGTGGATCTCCGGAGCGCCTCCGCGATTCTGGCGGCGGCCCTGCTCTATGTGCCTGCTTCCTCCGCCCCCGTCCGCAGCAGGGCGTTCACCTTGACGGCGGAACGGAGCAGCTACCTTCTGGGCGAACCGGTTTACCTGCGCATTCAATCCGCGAAACCGGCCACGCCGTCCTTGGAAGAGGGCACGGTGCTCCTTGCGATCAAATGCGCGGGGGAAGGGGAGCGGATATACCGCCCGCCCTTGCGCTTGCGAGGGACGCCCGCGGCCCCGGCACGAATGCCCGAATCCTCCGGCGGATCCGTGCGATTCGCCAGGATTATCTTTTCCGACGGGGAATTGGTGTTCGGGAAGCCTGGAAGGTATCGTTTGCGCCTGCTTTCCGCGGCGTCCTCGGCATCGGCCGGACCGGGTAAGGTCCCCGGATCCGGAACATCGCAGACCAACGGGGATGCGGCTGGGTTGGCCTTATCGGATTCCCTGGCGGTGGTCTTCAGGGAGCCCACCCTTCCCCCGGACAAACAAGCCTATGCCATTATTTCCCGCAATCCGGGGGAGTACGGGTTGGCCGTGTATCTGGAAGGCGGGGACCAACTGCGGCAAGGGTTGGCCATCATGAGCGACCTGGCCGCCTCCCAGAGCGCCTATAGCCGCGTGGCGTCATTCGTGCTCTCATCGGATTGGTCCCAGGATTTCACCGATTATCGGGGGCCGCATTCCAGGCCCATCGATCTGCAGAAGGCCTTGGCCTGGGCGCAATGGGACAGGAGCCAGGGCGCATACATTCCCCTCCGCAACGCATACCGTTTGAAATCCGGGGCGGATATCCTCGCCGGCCGTAATCCTTCCGCTCCGGGTTTGGACGCGGTCCGAGGCAAGCTGGCGGGATTCATGGCTTCCCTTACGCCGGAAGAAGCGGCCTGGTTCCGGTCCTTTTCTCCCCCCGTCCCAACCTCCCTGACTGCCCCCCAAGCCCCCTCGAAGTAAACGCCTCCCGGTCGGCCTGGGTTTTTCCTTGCTTCCCCGTTTCCAAACTGCTTACCTTAGATACCTGTAAATGGCTAAATCATATTCTTCCCAAAATTGATTTAGCTCAATAAATTTGGGAGTGAAAGCCACTTAAGCCGCTTATATATGCTTACCTTGAGTAAGCGGTTTCTGAAATTAACTGTTGTACCCGGTAGTTTGGAATAATAAAGTTTCCTTAGGTTAAGCCAGACATGCTCGATATCTACCAATACTCCGATTACCGGAAATTCCTGAAAGAGCTTCTCGAAGAGAAGAAGAAGGAGAACAGGCTTTTTTCCCATCGGGCCGTATTGCAGAAAATGGGCATCAGCTCCACGGGATTCCTGGCCAACGTGCTCTCCGGCCGCAAGAACCTCACGCCGGACCAGGTCCAGAAACTCGCCGTCATCCTCAAGCTGAAAGCGGCGGAAGCCCGCTACTTCGAATGCCTGGTGCTTTTCACCCAGGCGCGTTCGCTGGAAGACCGGAACGCGCACATGAAGCGCATGGTCGCCAACCAGAAAGTGGAGACCCGGGCCCTTTCCAAGAAGCAGTTGAATCTCTTCTCCAGCTGGCACTATGTGGTTTTGAGGGAGATGCTCTTCTTCCATCGCCTCAAGGACGATTTCCGGACCGCTTCGCGCATGCTCATGCCCGCCATCACCACGGATGAGGTGGAGAAGGCCGTCAAGGAGCTGGAAGCCCTGGACTTCATCGAGAAGGATGCGGAAGGCATTTACCGGCAGAAGGACGCCGCCGTCACCACCGGCAACGAAATCCGTTCCTTGCAGGTGGCGAATTTCCAGATGGAGACGATGGAGCTGGCCAAGGCCGCCCTGGACAAGCTGCCCATGTCCGAGCGCGACATTTCCTGCATGACCGTGACTCTTTCCATGGAGAGCTTCGACCAGGTGAAATCCGAAATCCAGGCTTTCCGCAAACGGCTTTCCGCCATCGCCGTGGCCGATCAGAAGTCGGATCAGGTTTTCCAATGCAATATCCAGTTTTTCCCCGTGACCAAAAAAGAGGGAACGGTATGAACAAGCCCCGCGCATCCGTCTTCGTGAACGGCATTGCGGCCCTGTGGGCCCTGGTTCTGTTCGCCTGCCTCCCGATGGGGGATCGCGTGGCGGGGAGTTCCACCGAGGCCGGCAATGCAGGCGGGAAGCTGTCCATGGCCGATGGGAAGCCAGCGGCTGGCGTTTCGGTGGCCTTGGTGGCCAGGAGTTACCTGCCTGATACCCTCGACGACGGGAGCGCCAAGGGCGATGTGGCCGGTTCCTATTACCGCACCCGGACGGGAACGGACGGGCGCTACCAATTCTCCGAAGTCACCCCGGGAGACTACCGCGTAGTGGCCATCGGCCAGGGCACGGGCTGCATGGCGGATTCCGTTTCCATCGCGGCGGGCGGCGATACCGCCTTGATCGACCGGGTCCTGAAGCCGCTGGGCGGCATCCGCGGGATCGCCAAGGTGGTGGGGTCCAAGGAAAACGTCAATGTCTGGGTCAGGCCCAAAGCCACCCTGAAGACCCCGCCCCGGGCCGACCTGGCGAACGGCGGGTTCGCCCTGGATTCCCTGCCCGAAGGCGAGTATGAGCTGGTCCCGCTTTGCTTCAGTTGCCAACCCCTCAAGGATGGCTATCGGGTAAAAGTGACCGCAGGCAAGGATACCGTCCTGCCCGATACCTTGAAAGTCTATCCGGAATACTTCTACGACTTTCCCGATAGCGGCGACCTTGACGTCCGGACCGCCTGGCTTCCCCTCCGGATCGGAGGCAAGATCAACCGCGGAGCGGCCGGCGAGGGAATGCCGGTTACCATAGCCTGGGACTGGAACGGATCGTCCCTGGCGGGAACCGACATCGCCAGGCCGGAAGGGGTTTCCGAAACATCCATGCTTCTGGATTCTTCGATGTTCGCCGGGCTCGCGGAAGGTACCTTGCGCGTTACTGTGGCATTCCCCGACACCACCATAGTCCGGGAGTGGCATGTCAGGCTGGATTCGGAGAACAGGATCTGGCCGCTCAGCGCGGTGGGGGTGGACAGCATGGTGAAGGTTTCCGGTCCCCTCCCCCATATGTGGCGCTTCCGCGTGGCCGGGAGCCGCCTGCTGGATTTGGCCGACGTCGCTTTCTGGGGTGTCAATGCCGGGGTGGAGGCCAACCAGACGGCCCTGCCAGGGTGGCTCTATCTGGCCGTAGACAACGTGGTTGAGAAGCAGCTGGAATCGGGAAGCCAGGGCGGACTTACCTTCATCCTGGTTCCCGACGGCATGTTGGGGGGACGGGTCGTGCGGCCGAGATGGAACGAACGTCTCGCGGATTTCAGGGAGATACGCTACCTGGACCTGGCGCAATTGGGGTTCGCGGAAACGCCCGAGCCGTCCATGCTGCCCGGCGGACTGGTGGTGGATCGCGAGCGCGGTTTCCTGATCCACCAACGGTATCGCATCGATTCGTCGGGCCGCGTGGAAGAGTTGTTGGGCGCGTTGCCCATTCTGGATCCTAAGCCAGGGACGGCCATGCCCGCCGAACCGCCCATCCTGTTCTATCGTTCCGGGGCGGCCGCCGACGGCTTCTCCTGGGACAAGCCTTTACGGGACGCTGCCAAATCCTTGGCAGTGACCCGAGAAGGCTACGCCGTCCGTTTGGACGGTTCCGGCATCGCCGTGAACCTGACGGCAGGCCAATTGGATTCGCTGAAGGCCTTGCTGGCGCCTTTGGCCCAGGATCCTTCCTCCATGGCCGACACGGCCGGCATACCGGAGACCGGCAATCTGGAATACGTCTGGGGTGGCAAGCGCGGATTGCTGCGCGCATCCGGTTCAGGAACGTCCGCCGACACCCTGCTGTCGGCCCTCAGGGATTGGATCGTCCGGAATGGCCTGGAGGAGACTCCGCGATTCGACCTGTCCGGCCCGGAATGGAGGTTCTTGGCATTCGAGAGCGACTCTTCGGGGACCCGTTACACGGGGGATACCCTGGTCCTGGAGATAGCGGACACCGGCTCGGGCGCAAGCGTGCGGGAGTTCCTCGCTCCGGGTTCGCCTTCGCGGGCAAACGATTCGGCGGTCCTTGAATATGGGCTGATGGTGGCGCGGGACAGCCTGGTAGGCGTAGGAGCCGCATTGCCCGTGAACTCACGCCTGTTCGGAAAAATCAACGGGGCGCCGGGAATCTTCCCTTTGACCGGCCTGAAGCCGATCGCTCCCGAATTCCGGAACGGCCTCCCCATTCTCACCGGGAACGGCAATACTCTCGCGGGAAGGCTGGAAACCAGCGTGGATGTACATGGCCGATCCGTGGCGGCGCCGCGGGTGTGGCTGGATGGCCGGGGCATCGGCGGGCAGTCCAAGCAAGGCTTGGGCTTCCTGTATACGCCGGAAAGCGGTTTGGAAAAGGCCTGGCGCTTCAACGGAAGCGACGGGTCCGTAAAAGGGTGGGACAGGAATTGATCGCGCGTATGTTTGTTTCGGAAGGAAGGCCCGCATGTTGAAAACAAAATCCATGAACCATCCCAGCGACGCGGAGACGCGCAGCGCCTCACACACCTGGAGCCCGCTTCCCGCCAAGGCCATCCTGATCGTGGAGGACGAGACCGCCATCCGTCAGTTGCTGGTCAGCCTGCTGTCCTCCCAGGGATATCGCATCGAGTCCGTGGCGGACGGCACCCTCGCCTTGCGCATCCTGGAGGACGATCCCGATATCGATCTGGTGCTCACGGATCTGGCCATGCCCGGCATTTCCGGCACCGCGGTCGCGGAGTTCATCGCGCATACGCGGCCAGAGGTCAAGGTGGTGTGCATGTCGGGCAATCCCCAGCCCCACGAGAAGAGCCTGAAAAGGTTGCTGGAACGGCGGCTGGTGGATTTCCTGCCCAAGCCTTTCACGCCGATGCAGGTATTGCAGTTGGTCAAACGTCTGCTGGATCGCTAGCCGATAGCCGGAGGAGTGAGAACCACTATGGCAAACATGGGACTACCTGTAAGGATGGCGGCGAAATGGCGGTCCTTCCGGCTGCGCCGGAGGATGCACCGATTCGCCAATCTGCTGATCAAGGCCCGGGAAGCGAAACCGGAACTGTTGAGCTACCTGGAGAGGCTGGAAATGCGCTCGGAGAACCAGGCCCGGGAGCTGAAGATGTTGCGCTGGACCCTGGCCGGGGAACAGATGGCGGACTGGGACCAGGAGCAGGACAGGATTGAATGGCTCTTGAGGCTGGGCCGCGTGAAGGACGCGGGAGGATGAAGGGACGCCGGCCCCTTATCCTTTCCCGGAGGCCGCGCTTTTGAACTGCCGCAAATAGACGCGCACCCGCGCCTGATCCCGCGAACGGATCTCCGCCAATCGATCCACTTCCGCTTCCACCTTTTCCATTTCCTTGACGATGCCGGGAACCCGGCCGTCCAATTTCAGGAAGACGGCTTTTGCCAGGGCCCATTTTTCCGGCGTGGAGCGCCCGGCGAACCAGGGCAGGTAGGCGGCGTCGTCCAGGGGCCGCTTCTTGATGATGGGTTCGAGATTCCCCAACACCCATGCGAGCGCGGCCGCGTTGTGCTCGCGCCAGGATGCGATGTTCCTGGGGATGGACATCAGCTCATGGGGCCTTAGCGGACCGTGCAGGGCATAGTCCAGCGCACTGTCCACGACGCCTGCTTCCCGGAAACCGCCCAGGGCGGCAAGCAACAGATCCCTGGAAACCGGTGTGTGGGCTTTTTCGAACGCAAGCCGATAGGTGTGGAAAAGTCCGGGTCCGCCCCGGTTCGCGGAAACGGAGAGGGCCACCCGCGCCAAGGATGCATCGACTTTGCGGGGGTCTTTAAGGTACAGGGCGGCCATCGCCTGAGCCCGCGCGCCTGCCTGCTCGGATTTGCCTTGGCGGGCCAGCATGGAAAAGGCGCGGGAACGCAGGTCCGGAATCAATTCCCCTTCGCCGGGCCTGGCTTCCCAGCCGATCCGTTCCATCAGCGGATTCAGCAGGGAAGAGACGTAGGCGCCGAAGTCCGTTTCCGAAGCGGAATCGATCAGGTCCGAATCCACCTCTTCCAGGACTCCTATCAGGGATTGGACCACCTGCGGGCTGGTATCCGATGCGATGGGGATGAGCCTCTGCAACAATGCATCCGGACCCATTATCCCCGCGGTGGCGAGCGCTCCCAGGTTGCCCACGAAGGCATTCCGTTCCCGTTCCGTCAGAAAGCCGGGAGCCTGGACGGCCAGGGAGTCCATGGCGGCCTCGGAAAGCGTCCAGCGGTAGTATCCGCGCTCATCCTGATTGGGATGGCACAACGTCAAGGGGCCGGCGCCGGGGGTGAATTCCGCCTCGGGAGCGTCCAGCAGATAGTCGGCCGTGAAATCCTTGCCGCCCGACCGGCAATGGAAGACCATGGGAATCCGCCATTCGCGCGCGTCCACAGGAGCGCGCGGGGACAGGAGGAAACGTTTTTGTTTCAGGCGGATGGTCCCGCCCTGGATGGCCACGTCCACCAGGGGAACGCCGGCCTGATCCAAAAAGCCGGCCATGAGGGTATCCACATCCTTGCCTGCGGCCTTTCCCAGGCTGCTCCACAAATCCCCTGCCTGGGCATTCTTCCACGACCAGAGCTTCAGGTAATCCTTGATCCCATTTCGAAAGGTCTCTTCTCCCATCCAGGCTTCCAGCATGCCCAGGACTTCCTGTCCTTTATCGTATGCCAGTCCGTCGAAGGATTGGCTGGGATTGTCCGTGGGCAGGATTTGCGTGCGGATGGCGCGCGCCGTGGGCATGGCGTCCAGCATCATGGCCCATTGGCGGCCCGATACGGATCCTACGGGGACTTTGAACCCGGGATAGACCTTGTCCACCGTCTTGTCTCCCATCCAGGAGGCGAAGGATTCGTTCAGCCAGAGATCGTTCCACCATTGCATGGTGACCAGGTCCCCGAACCACAGATGGGACATTTCATGGGCCATGACGGAAGCGAGCCAGCTCTTGCGGTTGGTGGTGGCCTCCGTAGTGTCCAAGAGGATCAGGCTTTCCCGGAAGGTGATGGCGCCAGGATTTTCCATCGCGCCCGCCATGAATTCCGGAACCGCGATCAGGTCGAGCTTGGGATACGGGCAGCGGCCGCCGAAATAGTCCTCCAGGGAATGGAGCAAGGGCGCCGCCATGGACGCCGCGAATCCGGCCAGATGGGACTGCCCCTTGACCGTATAAACGCTTCCCGGCACGGACATGCCGGGAATGGGAACGCGGTCGAACTCGCCGACCGCCATAGCCATCAGGTAGGAGGGCATGGGATCGGTCCTGGCGAAGACGATTTTCCGGCGCGAGCCATCGGTGGTTTCCGAGGCGATGGGATAGTTGCCCAGGGCGGTGAGGCCCGCGGGAACCACCAGGGTCAGGTTCCAGGGGATCTTGAAGGCCGGCTCATCGAAGCAGGGGAAGGCCTTGCGCGCGTCCCATGCCTCGAATTGGGAAAAGACATAATTGCGATCCTGGACCTTCACCTTGTACAGGCTGGTGCTTTGGGTGTTGAACGATTGGGTGAAGGCGATGCGCAGGGTGGCCGTGCCGGCCCGGAACGGCCGCTTGGCATGCAGGGATAGCAATCCGGCGGGTCGGACCGCGGCGTCCAAGGCGAAGCTTTCCCCGTTTTGCTCCAGGACCGCCGTCTTGATTGTCAGCCCCTCGGCGTGCAGGCGCAGGGAATCGGCGCCGGTGCCGATGCGCAGGGGAATGGCGGTCTCCCCGGAATAGCCCGACGAATCGGGATCGATTTCCAGCAGCAAATCCTGCGATAGGGGGGTGATGTCGGGGTCCAGGCGCATGGGATGGAGTGCCATAGGGACGGAGGTCCGATGGGAACCGTTACAACCTATAAAAATACACAGGAATGAAAGCCAAGCCGAGGCCAGACCGGCGGAAACCAGGGATGGGGGCAGGTCTTTTTTCGGATTCACGCCTCCAGAAAGTAGGCTATATCCCCGCCGCGGTCAAGGGAACGCGGCTCGGGGATGGCTCACTCCAGATAGGTGTATCCGTACAGTCCCGACCGGTAAATGGCCAGGAATTCCCTGCCTTCCAAGAGGGAAATCTTTCCCTCCTTGACGGATGCGGAAACCCAGGATTCCATGGTGCGCACCAGGTTCTTGTCGCTGAACTGCACGTAATCGAGAACGTCCGCCACCGACTCGCCGTCGATGACCTGCTCGATCTGATACCCATCTTTGCCTTTGCAGACGATGTGCACCGCGTTGGTATCTCCGAACAGGTTGTGCAGATCGCCCAGGATTTCCTGGTAGGCACCCACCAGATAGACCGCCACGTAGTAGCTCTCCTCCGGCTTGAGCTGGTGCAGGGGAACACTGCGGGAAAAGTCCCCCGGGCCGATGAAGTGATCGATTTTCCCGTCCGAGTCGCAGGTGATGTCCTGCAAGGTGACGGATTGGGTCGGCTCCTCGTCCAGCCGGGAGATGGGCATGATGGGAAAGATCTGATCGAAAGCCCAGGAATCCGGGAGGGATTGGAACAGGGAGAAATTGCAGAAATACTTTTCCGCCAGCAGCATGGGGATGCTCTGCAGCTCGATGGGCGGGTGCTTCATCTGCTTGGCCAGCCTGTCCGCCTTCTGGGCGATGGACCAGAAAAGGCGCTCAGCCATGGCGCGGGTCTTGAGATCGACCATACCCAGGTTAAACCGGTCCAGCACCTCTTCGCGGGTCTGCAAGGCGTCGTGCCATCCTTCCAGCATGTTGTTGGAGGAGTAGTTCTTGTAGATGGTATGCATCTCCCGCAGGGTCTCGTGGTCTTGTTCGGTCACGGTGTGGATCTGTTCATCCCAGTAGGGAGGCCGCGCGACTTCCAGGACGTTGAAGACCAGCACGGAGTGATGGGCCGTAAGGGCCCGGCCGGACTCGGCGATGATATTGGGGTGGGCCAGATTGTGCTTGTCCGAGACCTGGCAGATGGTGTAGATGACGTCGTTGGCGTATTCCTGGATGGAATAGTTGACGCTGCTGTTGCCCGTGGAGCGGGTGCCGTCATAGTCCACCCCCAGGCCGCCGCCCACGTCCACGAAATCGATCTTGCATCCCATGGCCTGGATCTGGATGAAGAACTGGGCGATCTCCTTCAGCCCCGCTTTGATCTTGCGGATGTTGGTGATCTGGCTGCCCAAGTGGAAATGGATAAGACGGATATAATGGAGGATGCCTTCTTCCCGCGCATAATCCAGGGCTTCCAGGAGCTCGGAGGAGTTCAGGCCGAACTTGCTCTGATCGCCGCCGGAATCCTCCCATTTGCCGCTGCCGGAGCTGGAAAGCTTGATGCGGATGCCCACGTTCGGGGTCACGTTCAGGCGCAAGGCCATGTTCTTGATCAGCTTGAGCTCGTTGACCTTCTCGACCACGACGAAAATCTTCTTGCCCATTTTCTGGGCCAATAGGGCGAGTTCGATGAACTCCTCATCCTTGTAGCCATTGCAGATGATCAGGGACTCGGGGTTGTCCATGATGGCCAGCACGGCGTGCAGCTCCGGCTTGGAACCGGCTTCCAGGCCGATGTTGAACTTCTTGCCGTGGCGGACGATTTCCTCCAGCACCGGGCGCTGCTGGTTCACCTTGATGGGGTAGACGTTGTAGTATTGTCCCTTATAGCCGTACTCCTTGGAGGCGGCTTCGAAACAATTGGAGATCTGCTCGATGCGATCGTCCAGGATGTCCGGGAAGCGCAACAGGACCGGCAGGCCCACGTCCCGGAAGGTCACTTCATCCACCAACTCTTTGAGATCGATCTCGAAGCCGTTGGTCCGCTGCGGGCTGACCGTGGCATGGCCTTTTTCGTTGATGCCGAAATAGCCGACCCCCCAACCCGCCGTGTTGTAGAGTTCCCGGGAATCTTCAATCCGCCATTTGCGCATGCTCGTCCTAGCCCTTAGGGATCGCCCGTTCCGGACGCCGCGCCTTTTCGGGGCGCGCGGCATAAATTTATCAATTTTTGCCGGAATGACGGGGGTTCCGGATCGGTAAATGGAAGGGAACCCATGTTACATGTCCATTTCCCGCCGGGGGATCCGTAGGTCGGCGGAATTTATCTTGCTTGTAAGGCCCGTCCCCGCCACCCGGCTCTGCCGGCCGGCCTTGCCTCCCGTCTGTCCGGGCGGCCGGGCTCCGACGGTCTCGAGGCCCGGAAGGGGAGAATGCCATGAAAACGACCGCCAAGAAAGCCGCACCCCACCGCCAACCCGCGGGCGCGCGACGTTGGTCCAAGCAGGTGATGGAAACCAGCGACGCCATGGACCTGGAAAAAGGCGTTTTCACGAAAGCGGATCCGGCGGTTATAGCCCGGTCCCTCAAGCGTTCCGCCGAACGCAGCCGGCGGAAAAAGACAGACTCTTTCCGCTCGGCCATGTCCATGCTCAACTTCTATATCAACCGGGGCGGAAAAAAACTTTCCAAGGAAAGGTTGCGCACCTTGGAGGCCGCCAAAAAAGAGTTGCGCGGCCTGTTCGGAAAGTGATGTCGTGGGCTGGCGGCTAGATGTCTTCCAGGGTGTCGTTGAGGAATCGCTCGAAGGGCATCAGCACCTTGAAGGCAGCGGCCGCCTCTTTGGCGAAGCCCGGGGCCAAGACTTCCGCGTCCTTGAGCTGGCGCATGGCCAGGAAGTCCTTGTGGCGCAGCAGATCGATGTGCGTGTGCTCTTTTGAAAATCCCTGGGGCACCGTTTTCACGGTGTCGCCCGTCATGGCGCCGAATTGTTTTTTGAAAGCGGGCGCGGTGATGAGACGGCGGAAGAACTTCCCGTCTTCGGCGATGGCGTTGCGGATGGCCTTGAGCCATGGGGAAGAGGGCGTATAGGCGCCGCCGCCCAGGAAGCAATTGCCGGGCTCAACGTGCAGATAGTACCCGGCCCGCTCCTGGAACTTGTTCTCCTTGGCGCTGATATGCGCGCCGAAGTTGGTCTTGTACGGGGACTTGTCCTTGGAAAAGCGCGCGTCCCGGAAGATGCGGAAGCTGCATTTGCGCGGATCCAGGCCCTGGACGGACTTGTCGAACGCGGCGATGCGCTGGATGAGTTCGCCCACCAGGGTTTCGAAGTCCTCCTTGGCTTCCAGGTAAGCCGGCTTGTTCTCCAGGAACCAATCGCGATCGTTGTGCTTCTTCAACGCGGCCAGAAAAGCGAAAGTCCTTTTGGAAAGCATTTCAGCGCCCCCACTTTTGCAGGATGAAGAATTTCAGGTACCGTCCCTCCGGAAAGGAGAGGTGATAGGGATGATCGAAAGGCTGCTCGCGGCTTTCCAGCACCTTGAGGCTGCACCGCGTGTTCACGCTGCTCTGGTGCAGGATCTTGATGAAGGTGCTCTGGTCCACGTGCGACGTGCAGGAGGAGGAAACCAGGATCCCTCCGTCCGGCAGCTTCTCCAGCGCCTTGGAATTGATGGTGGTATAGGCCTTGATGGCGTTGGTCAGCTGTTTCTTGTTCTTGGCGAAGGAGGGCGGATCCAGGATGATCATGTCGAATGCGCCGGGTTGCATCTCCTTCAGGAAATCGAAAACGTCCTGGGCCAGGAAATCCCCTTCATTGACCGCATGGCCGTTCAGGCGGAAGTTGCGCCGGCAATATTCGGTCGCGGGCTTGGAGATGTCCACGCTTACCACGCGCTTGGCCACGGATGCGGCGTACACGGAAAATCCGCCGGTATAGCTGAAACAATTGGCCAGGGTGCGGCCCTTGGCGTACTTGACCAGGGCCTGGCGGTTGTCCCGCTGGTCCAGGAAAAACCCGGTTTTCTGCCCCTCGATGACGTGGACCAGGAATTTGAATCCGTTCTCCTCGATTTCCACTTCCTGCACGTCCGTACCATGCAGGATACCCACGGGCTTGTCTTCCAGGCCTTCCATGGTCCGGATGGCCACGTCGCTGCGTTCCACCACGGTCTTGGGGCCGTAGGCCTTGACCAAGCCCTCCACCACCAGCGGCTTGAGGCGATCCATTCCCATGGTGTGGAATTGCGCCACCAGGGTTTTATCGTATTTGTCCACCACCAGGCCCGGCAGACCGTCGCTCTCGGCGAACACGGCCCGGTAGGCATTGGTCCTGGCGGGCAGCCATTCCTCTTTGCGCCGGCGCAGCAGGCGGAAGCGTTCCGCGAAGAAACCGGCGTCGATGGGTTCGTCCCGGAGGGTGAGCATGCGTACGGCGATGTCCGTATGGCTGTTGTAGTAGCCGATTCCCAGGAATTGCGATCCGCACAGAACCCGGACCACCACGCCATCCGGGATATGCGGCTTTTGCGCCAGGGCGCCGGAGAAGATCCAGGGATGTCCCGCCAGCACGCTTTTCAGGCGCTCATTGCGGATTTGAACTTTGTGCATTTCGGCCATGTGAATCCAAGGTGAAGGAGGCCCCAAATTAGAATTTTTTCGCGACTTATCGCCTGGCTCCCGGGGGAGGACTTTTCGGGCTATATCCCATGTTTGAATGCGGCTTTTCGACCCGGGCCCGGTACCCCCGGAACCCTTGGCTGGAGCGGACCGAATTACCTCTTTCCGGGTGATTTCCGGCCGTAGAATTGATATGCTCAACCTGGATCGCCCTTTTGTAATGCACATGCCGGGGATCCCATGGAGTCGCTCATGATTGAAAATCTTGCCGTCCGGGAAACCACTAATGACCTTCTCCTGGAAGCGAATCTCGCCGCCTTGCGTAAATATCAGCCGGATATCGCGGAGGAAATCAGGAAGGCGGGAGAAGACGCGGAAATCCGGGTGACGGTTTCCCGCAGCGGACATCCGGTTCCCGTCATGAAGCAAAAGCCCATCAACTCTTTGGAAGATCCCATCCAGGAAGCGGAACAGATCGCCAGGCAGCTTCTCCCCGACCCGTTCCAGCAAAGGGTGATTTTCTTCGGTTTCGGTTTCGGGTACCATGTGATGCCATTCGTCCGCCTGGGATTCAGTCCCATCATAGTAGAGCCTTCCGCGGCCATGCTCCGGTTGGCCATGTCGAAGGTCGATTTCCGGGATGTCATGCCTTACCTCTTTTTCCATCTCGGCAACGTCATTCCGGACATCCCCCGTTCCACCAAAGTCGTGGCCCTGCCGGCCTACGCCGAACTCTACCCGGACCAGATCGGACGCCTTTCGGCGAAGATTATCGTCGATTACCCCACCAAGACCGACGACATCCACGAGGGAACATACTACGGCGCCTATCGCAACGTGACCTTGCTGAAGAATCCCTGCGACCTGCTCGTCTACCAGATGCTCCTTTTCCTGATCCGCCCCACCTTGATCATCGAGATCGGAGCCTGTCGCGGCGGGTCCGCCCTCTGGTTCGCGGACACGCTTCGCCTTATGGGAGGCGATCGGCGCGTCCACACCTATGACGTGGTTGCGGAAGGGGCCCCGGACATCCTCAAGGATCCGATGATCACATACCACTTGGGAGGCCATGCCACCTTCGATCCGTCCATCATCCGCAAGGATGATCGGGTTTTCATCATCGAGGACTCGTCCCACACGTACGAGAACACCCTGGAAGTGATGCATAAATTCGCGCCCTACGTGAGCCCGAACTCCTATTTCGTGGTGGAAGACGGCGTAGGCGGGCTGACCCGGCCGCATCTCAACGGCGGTCCGCTGCGGGCCATCGAGGAGTTCATGCTGACCGATACCCGCTATGAAATCGATCAGCGTTGGGAACATTTTTACGGATCCAAGAACACCAACTGCCTCAAGGGATTCCTGCGCCGGAAGATTTGAAGGGCCGGGGCGGCGGCGTGCCGCTTGCGCCCGGCGGATCGCCCATGATAAGATCCTCATAGAGCCAAACGAGTTCCGGAGTGCAGAATGCAAAAATGCCGCGCATGTGATTCAAGCATCAACCCCTTCATGTCCTTCGGGAAACAGCCCATCGCGAACGGCTTCCTGGCGAAGGATCAGTTCCCCAAGGAATACTTTTTTGAAATGCAGGTGGCCTCCTGCCCCAAATGCGGCCTTTTCCAGCTCATCGAGCAGCCGGACAAGGAAATGATGTTCCACGGGAACTATGCCTTCTTTTCCGGCACGTCCTCGGCGATGCAAAAGCATTTCGCCGGCTACGCCGAAATGGTGAAAACGGAATATCTCAAGGAGCCGGATCCCTTCGTGGTCGAAATCGGAAGCAACGACGGGATCCTGCTGGTCAATTTCGCCCAGGCCGGTATCCGGCACATGGGAGTGGAACCTTCCGCGAATGTGGCCGATGTCGCCCGCAAGCGCGGCGTCCAGACCCTCAACAAGTTCTTCAACCGGGAAACGGCGGTCGAAATCGTCGCGGGGCAGGGAAAGGCCGATGCCTTCATGGCGGCCAACGTCATGTGCCATATTCCCTTCTTCCATTCCGTGATCGAAGGCATCGACGCGCTGCTCAAGGACCGCGGCGTGGTGATCTTCGAGGAACCCTACCTTGGCGACGTTCTCGCCAAAACCTCCTATGATCAGATCTACGATGAACACGTTTTCCTGTTTTCCCTGACCTCCATCGCCTACGTTTTCGGCGTGCACGGTTTCGAACTGGTGGACGTGCATCCGCAGGAAACGCACGGCGGGTCCATGCGTTATGTCCTGGCGCGCAAGGGCATGCGCCCCGTTTCCGCGAAAGTCGGCCAATTCCTCAAGGCGGAAAAGGACGCGGGCCTGGACAAGCCGGAAACCTATGCCAAATTCAAGGCAGCCTGCGAAAAATCGAAACGTGAATTGACCGGCCTCCTCGGGGATCTGAAAGCAAAGGGCAAACGCGTGGTGGGGTATGCCGCCACTTCCAAGAGCACCACCGTACTGAACTATTGCGGCATCGGACCGGACCTGCTGGAATATATCAGCGACACCACTCCCATCAAGCAGGGGAAGTTCAGCCCGGGCATGCACATTCCCGTATTGAGCAACGAAGTGTTCGCGGCGCGGTATCCGGACTATGCTTTGCTTCTGGGCTGGAACCACTCCCGGGAGATAATGGCCAAGGAACAGGCGTTCAAGCGGGGCGGGGGCAAGTGGGTGTCTTTCGTTCCCACCGTCGGGATCCTGGAATGATACCCTGCAGCGATCCCCGCGCCCAATACCTTTCGCATAAAGAGGAAATCCGCTCCGCCATGGACAAGGTCCTGGAAGGAGGCCGCTATGTGCTGGGGCAGGAGGTGGCGGCGTTCGAAACCGAATTCGCGGCTTATATCGGGGTGCGGCACGCAGTAGGCGTGGCCAACGGCACCGACGCCCTGCACTTGGCCCTTACGGCGCTGGGGGTGGGACCCGGAGACGAAGTCATCACCGTATCCCATACCGCGGTGGCCACCGCGGCGGCGGTCCGCCTGACGGGCGCAGTGCCGGTTTTCGCGGACATCGAAAGGGATTTTTTCACCTTGGATCCGGTCCGGGTGGAAGCTGCGATTACGCCCCGCACAAAGGCGATCATCGCCGTCCATCTTTACGGGCAGTCCGCGGACCTGGATGCGCTCGCCAAATTGGCCCGGAGCCGCGGTCTAAAGCTTATCGAGGATTGCGCGCAATGCCACGGAGCCCGCCTGGGGGAGCGCCGGCTGGGGTCCATAGGGGACATCGGCTGCTTCAGCTTCTATCCCACCAAGAACCTGGGCGCCATCGGCGACGGAGGCATGGCCGTAACGGACGACCCGGAACTGGCCGGAAGGCTGCGCCTGCACCGGGAATACGGATGGTCGGAACGCTATGTAAGCGCCGTGGATGGCTGGAATTCCAGACTGGACGAGATCCAGGCCGCCGTGCTCCGCATCAAATTGAAGAGCCTGGACCGGGACAACGCGCGCCGCGCCCATCTGGCCGGCATCTACACCGAAGGTCTGCAGGCTTCCGGGCTTGTGCTTCCGGTGACCCGCCCGGGAGCCACCCACGTATACCATCTCTACGTGATCCGGACGGCCCATCGGGACGCCATGCAGAAATTCCTGACCGGGAGGGGAGTGAACACCCTGATCCATTACCCCATGCCCATCCACATGCAACCGGCCTACCGGGCCAAGGCGAGCCCCCAACGGCTGCCTCAGACGGAAACAGCCGCCTTGGAGGTCCTATCGCTTCCCATGTATCCGGAGCTCGAGGAAAAATCGGCCCGGGAGGTAATCGCGGCGGTAAAAGAGTTCCTGGCGACCGGACCCGGGCAAGGAGCATTGCATGATTGAAGGCGTGGTCTGGAAAGAACTCAAGACCTTCCCGGACGAGCGCGGCTATTTCCGCGAACTGATCCGCGAGACCGATGAATTCTTCAAGGAAGGATTCGGCCAATGGAGCATTTCCTTTCTGCACCAGGGAGTGGCCAAAGCCTGGCATATCCACAAGGTGCAGATAGACTGGTGGTACGTCGCATCCGGCGTCCTCAAGTCCGTCGTGCATGATCTGAGGCCGGGATCGCCCACCAAAGGTGCCACGATGGAGTTCTTCATGGGGGACAATCACCCCGCGGGCATCCTTCGGATTCCCCCCGGCGTAGCCCATGGGTGCAAGTGCATCGCGGGCCCGGCCCAACTCTTCTATATCACCTCAAAAACCTATGATCCCTCGGACGAGGGCCGCATTCCCCATGATGATCCGGGCATCGGATACGACTGGGAAAAAGGTCCGCTCATCAAGTGACGCGGACGCGCCGATATATGGAGGCGGAGAGCCTCCGGTAATCGCGCGGAATCCTTCAAGTTTCTCCCGCACTTTGACTTCAGGTTCCCGCGCCGCCGCCGCCGGCGTGACCACCATTTGATGGCACCGCGCGCGCCGGGTAGTGTAAAATCGATCCGGAGCCCATCCCGGCTCCCGCATGCGCCCCATGGCTGCTAAGGAAGCGTTGAAAATGGAAAAGATTTACATGGCGGGCCCCTGGATCACCGAGCATGAAGTCAAGACCGTTCTGGATGCCATGCAAAACGGGTGGTACGAACACCCTTACGATTATGTCGAGAAATTCCAGAAGGAATTCGCCGCCTACCATGGCCGGAAATTCGGCATCATGACTCCCAACGCCACCTCCGCCATCCACCTTCTCCTGACAGCCCTCGGCATCAAGGCCGGCGACGAAGTGATCGTGCCCGATTGCACCTGGATTGCCAGCGCCGCTCCCATCTCCTATGTGGGCGCGGTACCGGTCTTCTGCGATATCGATCGCGCCAATTGGTGCCTGGATCCGGAAGCGGTGGAACGCGCCATCACCCCCAAAACCAAGGCCATCATCGCCGTGGATCTCTTTGGCAACATGCCGGACATGGACGCCATCAAGGCGTTGGCCGATCGCCGCGGATTGATCCTCATCGAGGATTCCGCCGAAGCCCTCGGTTCCACCTATCACGGCGTGCGGGCGGGAAAGTTCGGCGTGGGCTCGGTCTTCAGCTTCCATCGCACCAAGACACTGGTCACGGGCGAGGGCGGCATGCTCCTCCTGGACGACGAGAAGCTCTTCGATCGCTGCATGATCCTGCGCGACCACGGCCGCAAACCGGGCGGCGCCATGTATTACAACTATGAAGTCACCTACAAGTACATGCCTTTCAATTTGCAGGCCGCGCTCGGCTACGCGCAGTTCCAGCGCCTGGATGAACTGGTGGGCCGCAAACGCTGGATTTTCGACAAGTACAAGGAAAAGCTCGCCGACATCCCCGACCTGCAATTCAACGCCGAGCCGGACAAAGGGTTCAACAGCGTTTGGATCACGGGACTCGTGTTCGGCAAGAGCCATAATATGAACAAACCGGACGCCATAGCCGGGCTGGACAAGATGGGATTGCCCTTGCGCCCGTTCTTCTATCCTCTTTCCTCGCTTCCGGCCTATCCCGGGTTCGAGGAGCGTTATCGCAAGCTGAATCCCGTAGCCTACGACGTCTCCTCCCGCGGGGTGAATCTGCCCGGGGCTCTCAACCTGACCGAAGATCAGATTGACGCGATGTGCGACGGCATCCGCGCCCTTCTCAAAAGGTCGCGTTAGGAATGGGATCGGGAATGCGCGCGCACGAACTGAACAAGGTGCCCGACCAGGTTATCCTGTGGGGCGGCACCGGCCAGGCCAAGGTGGTCCGGCCCATTCTCGAGCATTACGGGGCCAAGGTGGTCGCCGTCTTCGACGAAACCCCCGGGTTGCCTTCTCCCTTTCCGGACGTCCCGATTTTCCGGGGTTGGAATGGATTTCTCCAATGGAAGGCCGACAGGAAGCCGGGAACGGTCGGGTTCTGCGTGGCCATAGGCAACCCCCATGGAAGGGTCCGGCTGATGCTCCATGATCGCCTGGTCGCGGAAGGACTGGAACCGCTTACCTTCGCCCATCCCACCGCCTACATCGAAGCGAACGCAATCATCGGGACGGGCACCCAGATCATGGCGGGAGCCTACGTGGGCGTGGAAGCCAGCGTAGGCATGCAATGCATCATCAACACCAAGACGAGCATCGACCATGAGGACGCCATCGCGGACGGGGTAGAGTTGTCTCCCGGGGCCGTTCTGTGCGGGTCCGTGAAGATAGAGATCAACGCCTGGGTTTGCGCCGGCTCCCTGGTCCTTCCCAGGGTCAGGATTGGAGCGGACGCGATCGTCGGCGCGGGCTCCGTGGTCACCAAGGACGTCCAGCCGGGAACCACCGTGGTAGGGGTGCCGGCCCGGCCCATGCCCGGCAGGACCGGCGCGAAGGCGGGTGGCGCTTGAACGAGGCGGTACCGGCCCTGAAAGGCAAACGGGTTCTCATCACCGGAGGATTCGGATTCATCGGAAGCAATCTTGCCCACGAATGCGTGCGGCAGGGCGCCCAGGTGACCATTTACGACTGCCTGGATCCCCGCTCGGGAGGCAATATCCAGAACATCCAGGAAGTCCGCGGCGAAGTGGCCATGGTGATAAACGACATCCGCAACCTGGAAGCCATCTGCGCCAACGTTCTCAACCAGGATGTGGTGTTCAACTGCGCCGCGTACACCTCCCATCCCAATTCCATGCGGGAACCGTATATCGATATCGACGTGAACTGCAAGGGTGTGATCAATCTCCTCGAGGCCATGCGCCGTTTCAATCCCGAGGGCAAACTGGTGCATATCGGCACCAGCACTCAGATCGGCAAGATGCGGGTGGATCCCATCGACGAAGACCATCCGGAGTTCCCCTTCGACATCTATTCGGCCAACAAAAGCGCCTCCGAGAAATACGTCCTGGTCTATGGGCACGCCTTCAAAATGCATACGACCGTAGTGCGGCTGGCAAACAACTTCGGGCCGCGCTCCAACATACGCACGCCCGAGTTCGGCTTCATGAACTATTTCATCGGACTGGCCCTGCAAGGCAAGGAAATCTCCGTGTTCGGCGACGGCGCGCAACTCAGGAACATCAGCTTCGTCCAGGACTCGGTGAACGCCATGATTGCCGCGGCGGTGGATCCCAAATCCGACAACCATGTCTTTTTCGCCACTGCGGATCGTCAGCTCTCGGTCGCCGAAGTCTCCAAGACCATCACGGAAGTGGTGGGAGGCTCGGTCCGTTTCGTGGAATGGCCGCCGGATCGCAAGGCCATCGAAATCGGGGACGCGGTCATCATCAACAAGAAAATCAAATCGGTATTGGGATGGAAGCCCTGCGTTGATTTGCGCGAAGGGTTGCTCCGTACCAAGGAATATTTTACGCCGCGCCAGCGGCTTTACCTGGGGTAATCATGAGAATCGTCGTCACCGGAGCCCTTGGGCACATCGGGTCCAGCCTCATCCGCGAGCTGCCTTCGCTCCTGCCCGGGCGGCCGATAATGCTCGTGGACAATATGCTTACGCAAAGGTATTGCTCCCTGTTCGACCTTCCCAAGCAGGGCGATTACACCTTCCAGGAAGCCGACATCCTCACGGCGGATTTGGACAAACTGCTCCAGCCCGGGGATGCCGTGGTGCATCTGGCCGCCATCACGGATGCCGCGAACAGTTTCCAAAACCCGGGAAAAGTCGAAGAAGTGAATGCGGACGGCACGGAAAGGGTGGCGCGCGCCTGCGCCGCAAAAGGCTGCAAGCTGCTCTTCCTGTCCTCCACCAGCGTATATGGCACCCAGGCGGAAGAGGTGGACGAGGAATGCGGTCCGGACGAGCTCAAGCCACAAAGCCCTTATGCGGAGTCCAAACTGAAAGGGGAGGCCATGCTGACCGGTCTCGGCCGCACGGCGGGCCTCCGATACGTCATCTTCCGCTTCGGCACCATCTTCGGGGTGTCGCCGGGCATGCGTTTCCATACCGCCATCAACAAATTCGTCTGGCAGGCCTGCCTGGGCTCGCCCATCACGGTATGGCGGACGGCCATCGATCAACAAAGGCCCTACTTGGATCTGTCCGACGCCGTGCGCGCCATAGGGTTCGCCCTTTCCAAGGATCTCTTCGACGGGAAAATCTACAACGTGCTGACGTTGAACACCACGGTGAGATCCATCGCGGACGCCATCAAGCGCTTCGTGCCGGATCTCCAGGTGAAATTGGTGGATGAACGCATCATGAACCAGCTTTCCTACCGGGTGGCGAACGAACGTTTCCGCAAGGCGGGGTTCGAGTTCCAGGGGAACCTGGAAACCGGTATTCGGGAGTCCGTGGAAAGATTGTCGGCACTGGCGGCCGGACGCTTGGGAAAGAAAACCTAGGCCGCCCGGGACCGGGGTATCAACCGCCCGTCGCTTTGATCCCTTCCAATAAGGCCGCCACTACCGCGCGGCAGTCCTCATCGGTCAGCTTCAGATGGATGGGCAGGGTAATCAGCTCCTGGGACATG
The DNA here is from genome assembly GCA_028287505.1 of Fibrobacterota bacterium. Lineage (GTDB taxonomy): Bacteria > Fibrobacterota > Fibrobacteria > UBA11236 > UBA11236 > Chersky-265. Next base: position 61,639 of record JAQBPN010000071.1, read on the forward strand.
GCCTGCGCCCGCGGACAGCTTCCATGGGCGTATGCGTAGGGCTGGTATTCGGTGTTGTCGACGTAGTGCACCCCGGGATAAATCTCCTTCGAATAGAAATGCTGCAGTACCAGGTCCCGGTTTTTCACAAGGATCTGGTAGAGGTGCCGGGAGCTTTTGCAGCGATCGGAGTGGGGGATGCGTTTCACCGAAGACGCATCTTTCAACAGGGTATCGTACAGGGAAGCGATCTGCCTCCTTCGATCATTGTCCTGATCCAGATATTTGAGCTGCACCAGCGCTATGGAAGCCTGGATGGAATTGCCGTGGTATTTGAAGCCTACATTGGGGACGTCGTACCTCCACTTATAGGCTCCGCCCTGGAAACGTTGATAGGTATCCTTGTTGATGCCCAGCCAGCTCAACTCCCTCGCCAGCTTGTCCAGGTTCCCGTCGTTGAAGCACACCATGCCCGCGTCCGAGGTCGGGAGGTTTTTCACGGCTTGATAGCTGAATACGGTGCAGTCGGCATCGAAGCCCACGTGACGGTCCCCGACATAGGTTCCGGACATGTGGGCCGCATCCAGGATCAGGATCAGGTTTTTCCGTTTGCATAGTTCGACGACGGCGGGATATTGGCCGATGTTTCCGCCGATGCCCACGAACAATACGGCTTTCGTCTTCGGGGTGATTCTCGCTTCGATGGATTTCGGATCGAGGCAGAGGGATTCGTCCACGTCGGCGAAAACGGGTTTGAGCCGTTCATACATGATGGCATGGTTGGTCGATACGAAAGTGAGCGGAGTGGTGATGATTTCATCGTCGTCCCGCCAGTTCCGCGTCAACCCATAGACGTGGAGGGCGAGATGCAAGCCGACGGTATTGGAAGACAGGAAATGCGCATGGGGGAGGCCGGTGTACTTTTTCCAGGCCTCTTCGAATTCGACGGTCTTGAAACCCAATCCCGTCCAGCCCTTTTCCAGGCACTCGCGGATGCCGACCAGGATTTCATCGACGTGGAAGGACGGAACGAAAACATTGATCGCCATTATCGAATCTCCATGCTAGCGCCGTTTTCCGCTCATTCTCAGGGCCATCCAGTCCTCTTTCAGCAGGCCCATATGGGCGATGTCGCGGAACTTTCCGTCCGAGTAGCGGGCCTGCCTGGCCACGCCCTCCAATTCGAAGCCGAATTTGCGATACAGGCCGATGGCGGGCAGGTTGCCGGCCCATACTTCCAGATAAAGGCGATGCATGTTCAGCTGCACGAATGCGAAGTTGACCAGCAACTCCAGCGCTTCGCTGGCCAGTCCCTTATGGGTGTGTTCGCCGATCAATACGTTGCCCACTTCCAGGCTCAGGTTGATGGGATCGATTTGATCGAAGGAAAACGTCCCCACGGCCTTTCCCTTGGCCAGGCACACCATGAAGAATTTGCGGGCCGGATTGTCCAAAAGGGATTGGAACCATGATCTTTGGTTGATCTGGCTGAGGGGGAAACGGTTGAAGAACTGCTGCCAATTCCTGGGATCGTTGCGCCACTTCACCAGGAGCGGCAAATCGAACTCTTCCAGCAGGCGGAGATGCACTTTGGGTCCCCGCAGCCAGACATCCTTGTTCGGCGCTCCGTCGTATTCCGGGTTGATGTCAAAGCCGGCATTTTCCTTCCCGGTCTTCCTACTCCGCTTTACAACCACTTTTCCTCCAGTTTCCTCAAGCCATTCTCGACAAAATGCTATGCAGCGCGGCCAGGTTTTCCCGCAGGGGAGCAGGCACGGAGGCGAAAGTCGGCGAGGCCGACAGAATCTGGATGGCCGATTCCTGGCTCCTGCCCACGGGCCTGGCGCTTTCCTCTTCTTCGCGGAAAAGGACGGTGATGCCGTAGTTGGTGTCCCCGAAATGATGCATCCGCAAATCGACAATCGGGCGGGGCGCATTGGCGAAGAGGAAGGCCAGGAAGCGCGGCATGGAATACGTGTTGTTGTGGAAGGCTTGCTTGTCCCAGTTTTCCGAAGGGTCGCTGAAGTGGACCTGGTCCTCCATGCCCGGGTGGAACCAGCAGGCGATATATAGTTTGTCGCGGGCGATCCGCATGAGCTCCTTCACGGGCTGTTCATAGCCCGGCAGATGCTGGAGCACATGGATATTGATCACGTTGGCCTGGGACGCATCCAGCATATCGATATTGAAAATATCCGTGGTGCGGAAGTTCACGTCCGGCGTCCGGCCCCGGGCGAGCTTGAGCATTTCCTGGCTGATGTCGCCGCCTTGATAGCTTTTGGCGTCGACCAATCCGTGTTCGCGCATCTTGTGGAATATAAGGCCGGAGCCGCAGCCCACTTCGAAGATGCCGTCGCCGGGCTTGAAGTTCCGCTTGAGCTGTCTTACCAGCGTTTCCCGCCACGGGTTTTCCGACTGGATCCAGTAGGCGTCGATCTTCCTGGAGGCTTCTCCATTGTCCCAATTCTGCCAGTAGCGCTTTTCTTGTTCCGGTTGCATCCGGCTCTCCTTTGAGGAATGGATTCGGTCCCGCTGAGATTTCCAAAAGCATATCATTTCGGAGATCCGGGGTTCAAGGATCGGCTCATCCGGACCCGGTTTCCATGCCCGGATTCAGGCTTTCGGGAGGGACGGTCCGTCCCGGCAGCTTGCGCCGCCCGGAAACGGCATGGTAAACTTGGAGCAAACCGGCGAGGCGGCCGCCGCATTGCCCCCGTTTCGGGCCCTGCGCATCCAAGAGGTGAAAATTGAGAATCCTGATTGTCGGCGCTTGCGCGGACCTGTACCTGGCCAAATGCCATGAAGCCTTCCGAACGGGCCTCAGGCGCACCTTCGATGCGAGACCTTTCGGTCCAGGCTATCCCGGCTTCGATCCGAATCTGAAAACCTACGGGCAGATCGTCCGGCATGTTTTTCCGGACGGGGAACCGGACATCGTGCTTACCGAATTCGAACTTTCCCCGCCGGTTTTTTCCTTGCCCTATTCCGGCCTGAAGGAACTCGGGATTCCCTCGGCCATTTACTTCGGCGACTATTGGGGGGTTACGGAAGGTCATGGAGCCGCATTCCGGGCTTTTGTCGAAGCCAGCGGCGTTACCTTCATACTGAGTTATTTCCCGCAGCCTTTGAAGCTCCTGCCCCCCGGCCTGGCGGAAAAAACCCTTTGGATGCCTCCTTGTTTCGATCCGTCCATTTTTCAGGATTGGGCCGTCGAAAAAACCCACGATGTCGGCTTTCTGGCCGCCGGAACCACGGATTACACCGATTTCTATCCGGAGCGGTTCGCCATCCACCAAAAGCTGGTCCGGGAAAAAAACCTGACCTACCTGTGGGCGCAGCATCCGGGTTGGCAGCCGCATCCTGTGGAACACCCTTTGGTAGGAGCCGGATTTTCCAAAAAGATCAACTCCTGCCGGATTTTCATCACTACCGGCGGCCGATACAGGAACCTCCACGCCAAGTATTTCGAGATTCTCGCTTCCAAGAGCCTGTTGTTCGCGGATGAGGCCATAGGCGCGGGGGAGATGCGGTTCCTGGACGGCGTGAACTATGTGCGGATTGATCCGGAAAACGTCGTCGACACGGTAAGATATTATCTGGCCCGTCCGGACTTGGCGGAAAAAATCGCCGCCGCGGGCAATGCGATGGCCATGAGGTACCATAGCTGTTACGCCAGGGCGCTGGATTTCGGCAAGCGAATGTCGCCTCTGCTTTCTTCAGGGAGCGGGCAAGGGGTCCAGGGTGACTCAAGATCCGTTCAGGCCGAAAAGCCGACTATCAAATTGAACCTGGGTTGCGGCGGCGTTCCTTTGCCGGGATATCTCAATGTGGACAGTAATCCGGAATCCCATGCGGATCTGATCACCGATATACGCGAAATCCAGAATCACGTGGAACCGGATACCGTATCGGAAGCCATGCTGATCCATTCCTTGAACTACCTGAATCTTTGGGAGGCTCGTTCACTTTTCCGCAACCTTCTTACGCTCATGGTTCCGGGGGGGAAACTGATCCTGGAAACGGCGGATCTCGAACGGGTGATGGAAAAGGTCAAGAGCAACATAGGAGGCGATTTCGCGCAGTACATCGAAGGCATCCGGGCTTTCCACGCGTTCGGCCTGGAACACATGGAGAAGCGGATTTCCTACTACCCGAACGCCTTCAGCTGGACCGCTTGGCATTTGCAGAGGGAACTGCGCGATGCAGGCTATGAAGGAATCCGGGTGCTACCGCCGCAAACCCATGGTCCATGGCGGGACATGCGCGTAGAGGCGACAAAACCAAGCGTGGCGCTCCGGCCTCCCGCCCCTATGGCGCCTCCCGGATCCAAAGGCAAAGTGCTCTGTTTGTACGATTCCATGATGGGGCATGTCACCTGCCGGACCCGCGGCCTCATGTTCAAGGATGAATACATCCGAAACGGCTGGGACATCCGTTTCCATGATTACCGAAGCACCCATCCCCAGGAGATCCTCCGCCTGGCTTCGGAGTGCGACGTGACCTATACGCTTAAGGTGTCCGATCTGACTTTGCTGAAGGCGATCAAGGAGCATACGCGCACCAAACTCATATTCGACCTGACCGACGCCTTATGGACCCCCATCCACCAACAAGCGGGGTGGACCGATCTCGACGCCATCCTGCGGATTTCCGACGCCATCTTCAGCGAAAACGAGTGGGTATGCGCGTATGCCCGGAAATTCACCGACAAGGTCTACAGCATTCCGGTGTGCCTGCAGCCGGAAAAATTCGACGCCCTCAGGGCGGCCATGCCCGCGCGGGATCCCGACAGTCTGGTGGTCGGTTGGGTGGGAAGCAACGGAACCGTGCATTCGCTGGAGCTGGTCCGCGAAGCCCTCGACAAGCTTTCCTACAAGTACCGCGATCTCTCCTTGCATATCATGGGCTGCACCGACCCGCTGCAGCTTCCGGAATTCAAGAACCTGGTATTCACCGTCACTCCGGAATACGATGAGGCTGCCATGATGAAGTCGATCCTAGCCATGGACGTGGGGATTTTTCCCGCGCCTTTCGGCCTGGAAGACTACGCCATCCGCGGAGGCCAAAAAGGATTCCTTTACATGACCGCCGGAATCCCCGCCGTCTGCCACAATGCCGGAGATTGCGGAGCCAGGATCAAGGACGGCGTGACGGGCATGCTCGTGGACAAGCCCGAGGATTGGTATACCAAGCTGGATACCCTGTTGGGCGATCGTGATTTGCGCCGCCGCATGGGACGCGAAGCTGGCGCGGCTATCCGCTTGGGGCATTCATTGGAAAACGTTTTCTCGGTGATGGACGCGTCGCTGTTGGCCGTGATGGGAAAGGCCTAAACGACGTGCGCATAGGCCAATACCATTCAGCCGCGCGGCCTCCGGAGGGGCCGCCGATACGGGTGCTGATTTTTTACGATGAGGTCGGTTGGGCCTGGTGGCATCGCGCCGGTCAGATCCGGAAGAACATTTCCCCGGACATCCTGGTTTCCATCCAGAAGATCGACGAGCCTTTCAACCACCATGATTTCGATTTGTTCCTGCTTTTCGACGCGCAACTGCTCGCGCATATTGCCCATGTTCCCAGGGAAAAGATCATCCTGGGCAGCAGTTGTCCGATGCTGACTCCGGAGGCCATGGCCATCCTCAAGCACGAGCGGTGCGCCGCCGGCCTCCTGAACAGCCTGGGGGCTTATGAGGAGTTCCGCCAAGAAGGGAAGATCTATTGCTGCCAGAACGGCGTGGACACCCAGCTCTTCCAACCCCCCACGCGCGCGGTGGAACCCTGGGTGGCATGCTGGGTCGGTAATTCCAAATCCATCGGGAACAAGGGGCTTGATCTGATCCGGGAGGCGTGCCGGAGCGCCGACGTGCGCCTGCTGGTCGTGGACAAAGCGGAGTTGGGCCAAGCGGCGGCCCTGATGACCCAGGAAGAGGTGCGCGACCGGATTTACCATCAGGCCAGCTTCTATATCTGCGCCTCGGAATCCGAAGGCACGCCTAATCCAATGCTGGAGGCCATGGCCTGCGGCCTGCCCGCGGTTTCCACGCGGGTGGGGAACGCACCGGAATTGATCCGGGCCGGATACAACGGGTTCCTGGCCGAACGGAACGTCGCAGGGTTGGTCGAGGCCATCCTCCGCCTCAAGGCCTGCAACTTCGCCGACCTGTCCCGCCAGGCCCGGCAATCCATCCTGGACGGGTGGACGTGGAGGCAACAGGCGCTCAAATACCAGACCGCGTTCAGGGAATTGGCCGCGGAAAACCGGGCCCATCCCGGGAACCCCAAGACCGCCTACCGGAATATCCTCTGGGTGGACGGGGCGCCTCCCCAAGGACCCTGGGATCCCGTATCCGTCATCAAGGCGTTGCAAGCGAAGTATCCCGACGCGGCGATCTCCATCTGCTGTGAGCATTCCACGGAAGCGCGTTACCAGGGCTGCGACGGCATCCGGACCCTGATCCCTTTCGACCGGTCGCGGGCGGGAGCGGATTCAGCCTATCGGATGGGCATCCTGCAACGTCTGCAGGCCTTGGATGTCGATTTGGCATTCAACGGGTCCTGCCGCTCCGATCTTGTCGTCGATTTGCTTGTGCTTGGCTCGACCCGGATGGAAAGGATTGCCTGCCGGCCGTTCCTGGCTCGGCACAATGCGGCCCTGCAGGCGGAACTGACTCCTTTGTATACCCGCCTGTTCGCGACCGAACCGCTCCTGGAAGGCACCGGCCGCCAGGTCCTGGACATGCTTGCGAAAGCGGGAGTCTCCGGCGCGCCCCAGGCCGCCGACTCATCGGCCTTCGATATCCGGCCGGCCGCGGCGCAACCTTCCGTCCCCGACTGGAATTCCCGCCCCGCGCCGCCGCGCATCCTGATGGTGGTGCACATGTTCCCGCCCTATTGGTTCGCGGGAGTGGAGGTGTATACCTATCACCTGGCCCAATCCCTACGGGCGCAAGGGGTGGATGTTTCCGTATTCTATCCGATCATCGATCAGAAAAAGGCCGTTCCGGAAATCCTGAAAAGCACCTACGGCGGCGTGCCGGTTTTCACCCTGGTCCACAACGGGACCGGCGCGGACTTCTTCAACATCGAGCATCCCGTTATCGATCGCCTGTTCGGCGAGTTGCTGGACCGGGAGGATTTCCAAATCGTCCATTTCCAGCATACGATTTGCCTCTCCTTCCGGCTGCCCGAGATCGCCCGGTCCAGGGGAAAGCGCCTATGCCTGACCTTGCATGATTTCTGGATGATGTGCCAGCGGGTGCATTTCTACATCGAGCCGGAGCATAAGA
>JAQBPN010000014.1 GCA_028287505.1 Fibrobacterota bacterium
TATGTATCCAACTATGCCGGCTATCGGACCGTAACCGATGCGACCAGCATCGTCCGCATCGATTACCTGGGCGATTGCCGTCCCGCGCTCCCGAAGGTGGAAACCACCGGAATCCCCGAGGATCGCGGAGGCATGCGCGGCCGGGGTCCCCTGGTGGATGTGTTGCCGGGCCGGGAGCTGTCCATCGAGGTGAAAAGCGCCGGCGCCTTCGTTGTCAGGCTTTTCAATCTGTCGGGAAAGCCCATGGCCACCCGCTCGGGAATAGGTACCGTGAAAGTTACCTTGGGAGAGGCCCGTGCCGCCGGAGTCTACATATTGTCCGTAACCGCATCCGAGGGCAATCGCACGCTAAAGGTTATCCGGAAATAGGATTATCGGATGAACTGGTAAACCACCTGGGAAGAACCTACTGGATCGGTTGCGGAAGCATGGGTGATCCGTGTTCGCATTTGCGAGTAACGTTGGATTTTCAGTCGATTATAATGGAGCGGAACGGGATATCCGGATTGTGAAAGTGAAACAGAAGGTTAGCGGGTGCTCTCGGAGTTCTGACGGGGCTTGGTATTTCTGGCGGATTCGAAGCGGCATTTCCATAATGCGAAAGCGCGGAATAAACATCCTGGAGGGGCAGCAGCAAGCGCTGGTTGGCGGTATCCCAATTTACGCCAATTCACCCTGATCAGTTACCGAAAAAATGATTCATCCGCCTAAATCCGCGATCTCCAAGTCGATTGAAAGGATCTTCTTGATAGCGCTGCTCCTGCCGGCGCTTTGCCTGGGCGTGAAAACCGCCTCGGTTACGGGTAACTGGAATAGTACGGCCACCTGGGGAGGCGCGGCCGTTCCGGGCGGCGCGGACGATATCGTCATCAACACCGGCATTACCGTAACCCTGGTCGCCGACTATACCACTTCCGGCGCCTTGACCCTGAATCTCACCGGCACCATCCAAATGGCCTCCTTCGATTTGACCGTGGGCAGCCTTACCGCTTCCGGCGCCGCCGTCATCAACAATGCGGGCGCCGCCGACTTATTGACCGTGGGCGGCAACAATGCCACGACAACCTATACCGGAATCATCACCAACCAAATCACCTTGGTCAAAAACGGATCCGGAACCCTGACCCTGGGCGGCGGAACGGATAACGGTTCCCTCGGGGTGACAGTCAATGCCGGAACCTTGTTGCTGGCCAAAACCAGCAGTTCGAGCGTCCATGCGGTGGGAGGGGGGGGAGTTACCATCGCGGGGGGCACGGTCAAGCTTGGCGGTTCCGGCGGGGACCAGATTTACAATCCGGCCTCGATTATGGTGAACAGCGGGACGTTCGATATGGGCGGCTTCAGCGAATCAGTGAACAATATTTCCGGATCCGGTACCATCGACAATACCGCCGGATCGGGAACCTTCACATTGACCATCGGCGCGAACAACGGCAGTTCGACCTTTTCCGGCGTAATCAAGAACACGTCCCAGACCCTGGCCTTGACCAAGTCCGGTTCCGGGACCACCACATTGTCGGGAGCCAACACTTATGCGGGCGCCACGACCGTCAGCAGCGGTAACTTGTCGGTGACGGGATCCACGGCCTCGGGCAGCGCGGTCAGCGTAGCCAGCGGCGCGACCTTAGCGGGCTCCGGCACGGTCGCCGGCACGGTGACCATCCAAAATGGCGGAATCCTGTCCCCGGGGATTTCGGGCGAAGCGACCATCAACACCGGCACCCTGGTCCTCGGCTCCGGTTCGGTGCTTGATTTCACCTTGGGGGCGGGGACCGCCAGCGACGAGGTTGTGGTGACGGGAAACCTGACGCTCGACGGCACCATCAATATCACCGCAGGCACCGGCTTTACCGACGGCAACTATACCCCGATAACCTATTCGGGAATCCTGACCGACAATACCTTGGCCATGGGCGCCCTGCCGAACGGGTATACCGGGAGCAGCGCCGGCGCAGGAGTCGTGAATGTCACGTTCGATAACGCATTCTCCGGCTGGTCCAACACCGCCAAGGTCTATGTCAATACCGCCGCCTCCGGCGCCAATATCACTTCCGATCAGAGCAACTTTCCCATGCTGGTCCGCCTCAACCAGGGGAATTTCAATTTCTCCCAGGCCAATAGCGACGGAAGCGATTTGCGCTTTGCGGACAGCACCGGCGCGTATCTTGCGTATGAAACAGAGCGCTTCGACGCAGCCAACAAACTGGCCGACGTGTGGGTCCTGCTCCCCACGGTCAAGGCCAACAACAATTCCCAATGGTTCAAAATGTACTGGGGCAATTCCAATGCGGCCTCGCTCTCTTCCCCCGACTCCGTATTCCAGATCGGCAACGGCTTCAAAGGCGTATGGCATTGGCAAAACAACGACCTGAGCGATGCCACCAGCAACGGCAATGATCTCACCAATTCCTCCACTACCAATCAGAGTTCCGCCAACATCGCGGGAGGCCGGACCTTCAGCTCCGCCGGGCTCCTGTCTCCGGCCGTAAGCCTGGGAGGCGCCTTCACGCTTTCGGCCTGGGTCAAGCCCGGCAGTCCCGCCGATATCATCACCGTATGCGCCAGCAGCATCAGCGGAGCCTCGGCGAACGGCTTCCGGTTCTTCCTCAACTCTTCGGGTACGTCGAACGGGACCATGTACATGGAAACCGGCAACGGGACCACCGCAGCCACGACCCAATCCGCGGCCGGCCTCATCACTTATGGCAGCTCGGTTTGGTATTACCTCACGGCCGCGGTCAATCGCACCGCGGGCACGGCCACCCTGTACAAGAACGGCCTGCAAGTCGTTTCCGGGTTCGTAAGAACCGATTTCACCAATACTCCCGCTTTGAGCGTGGGAAAAATGGCGGCGGGAGGAGCGTCGAACTACTACTACACGGGCGACATGGATGAAATGGAGGTTTCCACCACCCTGCGCAGCGACGATTGGATCAAACTCAGCTATGAGTCGCAGAAAGCGGGCTCCACCGTGATCAGCATCGGGGCCCGCCCGTCGGATTTCACCAGTTCGGTCCGGTTCAACTTCAACACCACCGCCACCGGCGCCAATGTCACCGGCACCGACGTCGCCAATATCCCCATCCTGGTCCGTCTCACCTCCTCCAATTTCGATTTCTCCCGGACGACGAATACGGGAAGCGACATCCAGTTCATCGACAGGGACGGGACCTACCTGTATCACGAAGTGGTGGAATGGGACAAAGCCAATTCCGTGGGCAAGGTGTGGGTGAAGGTGCCCCAGGTGGACAAGAATTCCACCACGGATTACATCACCCTCTACTACGGCTGCGCCGCCTGCCTGGGCAGCCCCTATGCGGTCAAGGATTCCGTTTGGAACGGATACAAAGGCGTCTTCCATTTGAATGCTCCGGAGGATAAGGCCTATGACGCGTCCACCTTGGCGAACCATGGAACCTATGCCGGGGGCGACCAGCCGAACGTTGCCGGACTGACGAGCAACAATGCCCTCTATTTCGACGGCACCACGAACTATATCGACGTTCCCAACGAAAGCAATTATGATATCACCGCCAACTTTTCGGTTTCCGCCTGGATCAAGGTACCGGCTTTCACCAAAGGCTGGCAGGCCCTGGTGACCAAAGGCGACAATTCCTGGCGCCTTCATCGCAACAACGTCGGTTCCGCCATACGGATGGACTGTACCAACCTCACCACCAATACCACGATTTCCGGCTCCACGGCCGTGGACGACAATGCCTGGCATTACGTGGCAGGCGTCTACGACGGGTCTTTCCTGCGGCTCTACCTCGACGGCGCCTCCGACGCCACGGCTCTGGCCGCCACGGGCTCGATTGCCAACAATGCTTACGATGCCTACATCGGGGAGAATGCGCAGTCGACGGGGCGGCAATGGAACGGGGCCGTCAGCGAGGTGCGCATCGGAAACACGGCGGGGGTTCTGAGCGCCGATTTCATCAAGCTGTCCTATCAGAACCAGAAGGCGAACAGCACCCTTTTCTCGACCACCACCATCACCACCGCCTCCTTCCAGAAGTCCAAGGTTTTCAAGCTCAACACCACCGCCTCCGGAGCCAACATCGCCGGGGACGTGTACAATTTCCCCTTGCTGCTCCGCATCACCGGATCCACCCTCTGCGATGCCGTGCAGGCCAGCGCTCCCGATATCCGCTTCCTGGACGGCGACGGCGTCACCTGGCTCGACTACCAGGTCGAACGCTGGGATCAAAGCGTCGACAGCGCGGAAGTTTGGGTTAAGGTGCCCAAGATTTCCGGCAACAGCGCTTCGGGAACCGTGACCATGTATTACCAGCAGGCTTCCGGCGTGACCGTGCCCGACGGCCAATGCGCGTCCTGCGTGTTCAGCCCCGGCGACGGGTATGCCGGAGTGTGGCATTTGAGCCAGGCCGGCAACACTACCGCCAATAACTACGTGGATGCCACCGGCAACGGCTACCACGGCACCGGCACCGCCATGGTGGCGGGCAATCAGGTCAGCGCCTTGGTGGGGAAAGGCCAGACCTTCGATGGCTCGACGCAATGGATTTCACTGGGAACCGCCGCCGGTTCCTCCAGCACCCAGACCGTGTCCTTTTGGATGAAAGCCACCTCGCTCGCCAATACCATTCCCGTGGACAAGAACCCGAGCGACGCCAGCGGGGTAGGCTGGACGTTCAAGAACCGCAGCGATGGATCCACCTGGTACCGGACCGGCAGCGAAACCAGTGCCAGCGACCTGAAACCCACCGGGGTCTATACCGCGGGAAATTGGGTCCACATAGCCGGTACTTTCGACGCCTCCGGAAACTTTTGCATCTACTCGAACGGCGCCTTGCTGACCAGCGGGACCAGCACCAAATCCGTCGCCAATTCCACCACCACCTTGCGTTTGGGCATTCCCAGCGTGGCCGCCGGCACGGAGAAATTCGCCGGGACCATGGACGAGGTGGAGATTTCCTCCGCGGTGCGGGATTCCAATTGGATCAAGCTGGAATACCAGAACCAGAGGGCCGCCACGCCCCTCTTCAACCCCAGTCCCGCCGATTTCGTCTCGACCCGGAAGTATACCTTCAACACCACCAAGACCGGCGCCAACGTGATGAACAACGTCACCAATTTCCCTTTGCTGGTCCGCATCAGGGACGTGAACGGCGGCATCGTGGACGCTGTGCAGGCCAGCGCCCCCGACATCCGCTTCCTGGACGGGGACGGCAAGACCTGGCTCAACTATTCCATCGAGCGCTGGGACAAGACCCTGGACAGCGCCGAAGTCTGGGTCCTGGTGCCCCAAGTGGACGGCAACAGCGACCACGACTTCATCACCCTCTATTACAATGACGTCGCCAACGGCACGGTAGCGGACGGGCAATGCGCCAACTGCGTATTCGGCACGGACAATGGTTTCGCGGCAGCCTGGCATCTCAACAACAGCCTCTTGGATGAAACCGCAAATTCCAATAACGGCACCAATCAGGGTTCCGCCAACGGGGAAGGGGTATCCGCCGCCGGCCGCAGCTTCAGCGGGACCGCCCAGTACGCGACCTTCGGGAACGCCAACAGCCTCAAGAACATTACCAGCGCCATCACCGTGGAAGCTTGGCTCAAAACCTCCCAGGCCGCGGGCGGCGTCCACAGCATCCTCCGCCATGACAGCCATTTCACGCCCCTGCAAATTACCGGCACCGCCCCCATCGCCCAAACGGCTATCTGGAATCCGGGTCTGGGCGTCGGGGCGTTTACCTGGAACGGGGTCTGGAACGACAACACCTGGCAGCACTTCGTCACGCAATACGATAACGTCAACGGTCTCCGCATCTACAGGAACGGAACTTTATACTTGAACGTGTCCGCATCGGGGGACTTGGCCGTCGGGACCCTCAATTTCGCCATGGGAGGGACCGAAACCGGCGCGGAATTGTACACCGGGAATCTGGACGAGGTCCGGGTTTCGAATGTCGCGCGGGATAGCAATTGGATCCGGCTCTCCTACCATACCCAGCTCCGCACCGGCAACGTGTTCTGGAATTCCCGCGCCGGCCCGGACAACCTGGTTTCCCTCACCGCCACCGCCGGATCGGGCAATATCGCCCTGTCCTGGAACACGCCGGTGTCCGATTCGTCCAACGCCGATTCCGTAGGCTTGTGGGTCAAATATGCCGCCTATCCCGATTCGGCCAATGCCGCCTCCGCCACGCGCGTGGTACAGCTCGCCAAGACCGATTCCGCCTACACCTATCCCGCCGCCTATTCGGGCACCTATTACTTCGCCTTGGCGGTCCGCAATTCCAACGGGGCCTGGAGCCCGTTCACTACTTCGTCTTCGGATACGGCGGTCCTGGTCGGCAGCACCACCAACACGGACACCGTTTACGTGGATTCCGCCATCGGCCTCGACGCCAATTCCTGCACTTTGGCGCGGAACCCCGCCACCCCCAAGCTGACCATCACCAGCGCCGTCGCCAACTGCACGGCGACCGACACCCTGGTGGTACGCGCGATGCCCGGCACCTATGCCAACGACAATTCCTTCACCATCAACGCCAAGCCCACTCAGATTGCATCTTTCGACAATAATTCCCGCGCGGTTTTGAGCGGCAGCGGCAGCGTGACCGATAATGCCGTCCTTTACAACTATACCGTGGCGGTCAATAGCGGCATCACCTTGCGCAACATGAACGTCAAGGCGGGGAACAATAACAACGCCGGCGTGTATCTCCGTTACAATGGAACCGGTATCACCCTGGACGGCTGCCGGATTTACAACAACGGGAGCACCAAGAACAACTGCTGCGTGAGAATGGCGGACAATACCAGCCAGAACGTTCTCATCGCCAATAACCTTTGCTACCAACCGACCACGCACGGCATCGACGTTTTCAACGGCCGCTTCCAAAACATCGTGAACAACGTGTTCTACGGCAGCGGGGGTTCCACCGAAGGCATCACTTACGCCGGAAACACGGCATATACCAGTTCGACGGTCGCCAACAACATCTTCTACAACTGGAACTACGGCATCCGCAACACTTTTTCCAGCGACTTCGGCCTCGTGTCCAACAACCTCTTTTACCAGGTCACCAGCGGACAGGAAGTGTCGGGTGAAACCGACAACAACAGGATCATCAAGGACCCCCTGTTCTATTCCACCGACCCCTTGAGCCCCAAAGGCTTCAAGCCCTTGCCCGGCTCCCCGGCCATCGATGCGGGAACTTCCAGCCTGGTCGGCTCGGGTTATGCGGTGACGACCAGCCGCGATGCGTTCGGCACGGCGCGCCCCCAAGGCGCGGCCCCGGACATCGGCCTGTACGAAGGCGCCGGCTATACCCCCAATCCCTCCGGAGAATTCGACACCTTAACCACTTCTTATACCGCCACCACCACCACGGTGGAAAACGGCAAATGGAAGATCATCTTCGACAAGGCCGGCGGCGGCGGCATCAACCTGTTCTACGACAAAACCACCGCCCCCTCCACCAATCTCCTCGCTGCCGGTTCCACCCTATTCGACGCCAAAATCGATGCCTATACCGCTTCCGCCCAGGCCTCCATCTTCGCTCCCACCTTCCTGGAACGCACCCGCGCCCGCGCCACCGTCCGCCAGCGCCTGGCGGTTTCCGCCTCCTTGGACCTCAACATCTATTACACCGTCTACCCTTCGGGGCATATCTATATCCAAAGCGAATTGTCCAACTTGGGCAGCGCCACTTTGGCGGTGGGAACGGTGGACTATACCTTGAAGCTCGGCACCACCACCTCCGCCTTCACCTCCGGAGGCGCCAAGAACGGCTTTGGCTATCTCAACACCGCCACACGCGACGCCTTGCTTTCGGTTACCGGGGATCTGGACGGTGGCGCCTCTTCGGCCGAAACCTGGTCCAGCGCCACCGCCGCTTCGGGTTCCCCCGGAACCGTGGTCTTTAAAACCGCCAACCTCGTGGATATCGAAAAGAACATGACGCGCCGTCATCCCTTCCTTTTGTACATCGGGGACAATGCCCTGGACTTCCCGAAGTCGGCCACCTTGAACATCGATGCCTATAACCCCAGCGTGGTCACCGCCTCGGCGGGCTCTCTCGTTTTGGAGCGGTCCTGGCAGATGGGCCTCAACGGGCATTGGACCTTCGATGAGGGCGCAGGCCCCACGGCCAGGGACAAGGCGGTCTTCTTCCAGAACAACGCCGCCATCACAGGCGCGAACGCCAAATTCGTGTCCGGCAAGGTGGGCGGCGCCCTCTACCTCACGGCTACTGACGAGGCCACGGTCACGGACAACAACAGCGTGGAAGCCACTATCGGCGCCACCTATCTGTTCTGGCTCAAACCCGATTTCGCCGGCTCGGGAACCACCGCCTACATCATCAGCAAAGGCACCTCCACCTCGAACGGCTGGTTTGTCCGCAAGGAATCGGGCCTCAACAAAATCACCTTCAACATGGGCGCCGCTTCCGTGACAAGCCCCGCCTTGACCGATGGCGTCTGGACCCACATCGCCGTATCCAGCCACGGCGCCAGCGACCTGGAGATGTACGTCAACGGCGTGCAGGCGGCCTCTTCCATAGCCCCCGCCACGGCCGTGGCCAACGCCTCCGACTTGCTGTTCGGCTACAACACCGGCGCCGCTGCGGACAAATTCCAGGGCACCTTGGATGATATCCGTATCTACAACAACGAAATCAGCCAGGGGGAAATCCAGGCCATCTACAACCGCGGCTTCTCGGGCAAGTATGGGCATTACGCCCTGAGGGCCGACAACAACAACCGCATCGTAGCGCTCCTCAATGGAGGCGCCGCCCAGACGCGCGTACAGCCCGCCTTCAAAATAGACAACTGGTACGGTCCCAATGTCCCCAAATACGTGTACTTGAACGGTGTGAGGCTCATCCCCAATACGGATTTCGTGGTGGATTCGGTGGGCACCTCGTATGCCGGCTCTTACCTGGTGCTCCAGTTGAACAAGGTCCTGACCGGGGCGGACCAGACCTTATTCATCGACGATGACGATTCCACCGGATTTTTGGGCGCGGCGGGGCAGATGAAAGCGCTGACTGTCTCCTCGGTGGCCGGCGATAAACTCGTCATCCAGAATTTTTCCGATACCGTGTTCGGCGCCTCCACCAGCGGGCAATGGCATCTGGAACTGGACCTGAACGGCTGGGCGCCCGGCAATTGGACCGCGTCCCGTATCGTGGATACGGGATTTGGGGAATTCAATGTTTGGAAGGATGCGGCCATAGATCCCAACGTCGCCGTCTCCGGAGCCACCAACCAAGTGGGCATCGATCTGGTCACAGGCAGGACCCTGACGCATCTGAAATTCGACAATACCACCAACCCGGCCTATTCTTCCGGAGCGGGCTATAACGGTCCGGCGAACATCACCTACACCCTGGCGGATTCCTCCTCCACGCGACTGTCCCTGGTTTTGACCAATATGTCCATGCAATGCAGCGACGGCACCTTTACGCTGTCCAAGCGTTGGACCGTTTATCCCACGGGCCGCATCTTCGGTAGTTTCACCCTCAGTTCCCAGGCTTTCGACATGGATTCGCCCGCCCTGGACCTGCAAGGGCGGTACAACGTGGGCACTGTGCTTCCCTGGGGCTCGGCCTATGCCAAGAGCAAAGGGCGCTGGGGCCTGATGGGCGGGGATCAGGACTTCCATTCTTACGTAGGGGGGATTCTGGGGGTCAAGAACCTCACGTCCAATTACGACAATACCTTTATCACCAACGCGGACAGTACGCTCAAAAGCAACACCGGCGGGGCGGACTATCGCCGGCCCAGGTTGCTGCCACCCATCACGGAGTTCACCTCCGCCAACAATCCCATCACCGTGAATTTCATGATGGACATTTCCAAGGACTTCACCGACTCGGCCACGGCGGACAGCCTGATGGCGGACGTGCAGACGCCGGCGGTCCTGACGGCCATCACCGGCACGAGAACCACCAGTGACGGCCTGGATTTCAACGGGGATAATTTCGCCGAGGGCGACGGGGCCTACACTTACGCGGCCGCCAGCGGTATCGTTCACTTCAAGTTCGTCAACGCCGTCACCGCCTTCAACCCCGTCTTCCGCATCAACACCTGGACCCAGGGTACTTTGCCCGAGTTTGTGGAACTGGACAACCAGGTCCTGACAAAGGGATACCAGTACAACGCCTATCTCAACGCCACCGGCGGCGAAGTGATCATTCAGTTCAATAAGACGCTCGCTCCGGGAACGCACATCTTCTACATCAGCCATAAGAACGGCTTGGCGGTGACTCTGCGGGCTTTCGAAGCAAAGGGCGGGGAAGGCGTGGACACGCTCGCCTGGACCACGGAAAGCGAATTCGAAAACCTGGGGTACCATCTCTACCGCCGCCTGGCTCCCGCCGGGGCGCAAATCGACAGCGGTCTGGCGGATGGCGGCAAGGTGGCCGCCGCCGGCCCCGCAAACGCCCTGATGGACGAGGCCCGCACGGCTTTTTCAGGCGCCGGGGATTCCCACGGCGCCATGGACACCCTGGCTTCCCAGAACCTCATCCCGGAGGAACTGGCGGCTCTGGGCTACGTGCGCATCACGCCCAGACTGATTCCGGGCGCCAAGAGCGGATCGTCGGCCAGCACCTTGAACTATAGTTACATCGATCGCACGGCCGAATTCGGGGCAGACTACGAGTACTTGCTGGAGGCCGTGGACTTCAACGGTGGCAGAGTGCAATACGGTCCCCGGACGGCGCGTCCGTTCAAACCCTTGGCTACGGAACTGTACACGAATTATCCCAACCCATTCAATCCCATCACCACCCTGCGATTCTCCCTCAAGGACAAGAGTAAGGTAAGTCTGCTCATATACGATTCCCGCGGCCGCCTGGTGCGCATCCTGATCCGTCCCGACAAAGCCATGATGCCGGGCAAGTATCGCCTGATCTGGGACGCGAAAAACGAAAGCGGATTCGAGGCCCCCTCCGGACAGTACTTCTATCGCTTTACGGCGGGAAGATACGTGAAGACGCGGAAGATGATCCTGATGAAGTAGACCCGTCGCGGGTGCTCGGTTCGGGGCCGCCGCTCGGCCCAGGTCATCTTTTCCAGGATGTCAGGATGCCCCACGTAATGGTGGCCGGCCAGGTTCATGGGCTCCTTGTGGATGGCCGGATGGTCCACATAGAGGAATTATCAGCGCCCGGGTCCCATTTGGCCCTCCTGATTTGGTTCCCCGTCATCGGATTCACCGCCACGCCATCCGGGACCCTCTTATTTTGTTACAGGCTGGACGAGATAGATCCCGCGGGCCTTATGGGACACGGTACCGATGTCGATGTTTTTCCGATCGGTTATCGCTCTCCCATTCAAGGCATGGACCATGGCGGTTCCGGAAGGAACCGTGTTTGGAAATACCGATGCGCGATTGAATGCGTTTATCGTCGTGGGCCGGTTTTTGAACAATACATCATAGGCGAACTGCGACGACATTGTAAGGAGGGTATCGTAGCGTTTATCGCCGGTCCCCATTCCATGGCCCATACCGGGAAATGGTTTCAGCACGGAGTAAGTGCCCTGCCGCGTCAAAACCCGGTGGATGCAAGCGCTGCCGTAGTAATCGGCATTGTGATCAAACGGAACTTCGGGATCGGCGGTTCCGGCGAAACTGACTACAGGGATGGCATTATTCAAAAGCCATGTGCTGTCCGGAACGGCGCCCCAGTTATTGAAAACGCCATTGATGGCGGAGGAGACGCCCGGAGTCCCGCTCTTACCCTCCAATCCGCCCACCTTGTTCGTGTCGATGTACGAGGGTATTTCCTTTGCATCAAGAAAGGCGACCTCAAGCGAGATGACTGCGCCTGCGGAGCAGCCGCCGATGAAAATCCGGGTATCATCGATTTTGTAATCGCCTTTATGCGCCCGCAGGAATCGTATGGCGGCTTTGGCATCCTGCATACCGCGAAACGCCGCAATTTGCACAGGTATAAAAGGTTTCGTACTAAGCAGCCCGAGATCAAGCCGATATTGGATCGAAGCGGAGACATACCCCTTTTTCGCGTAGGTCTGGCTGAGGAGGACCATATCCCCGTCCTTCTTCGTGCCCACCGCGAATCCGCCTCCGAACAGGAAAAGCACCAAGGGCCGGGCTTTGGCGGTATCACCGGTAGGCTGGTAGAGGTCCAGCTTCAGTGTCTGGGGGGTGCCGTCCACATTGGAATTCGCACCGTAAGTAATATCGGAAGTCACCGTGACGTTCGTGAATACATTGTCCAGATAGCGGACAGGCGTCGCGGCGGAAACAAAAAGGGTTTGGAACAGAACCAAGACCAGAGGAATTTTCAGAGCCTGCACTTGGTTTCTCCCCTTTTACGGCGAATTGCGGCTACGCATCGCTTCCCCGATTTATCCAATAAATGGAAAGTACTCCGGCCAAGGATTCCATGGGGCTCATAAATGAATGGCACGGAAAATGCCATTCTCGCTGTGAAAATACGTTTCGGCGCATGCGGATTTTCTACACAAATTTATCCATGTGGTACATGGTTCCATCGATCCGAGCCGAAATGGTCAGGAGGTCCGATGGACCTCCTTCGGTACCCTCAAAACTCGTAGGACCCCAAATCCGGAAAGGTTCCGTTCCAGCGGTTGAAACCGGACCCGCGTTGATCGGTGGTGGGGGGGCTGTTGGCGATGGCAGTCTTTGCTTTGTCCCGGGCCGGGCTGCCTGATTGCAAGGCATGGGTAAAGGTGTGGGGGACCCCGAAGCTCCCGCCGTTGTCCGCCAGGCCGTTGATCAACGGATCCGCGACGTAATCCGGCTCCGGTCCGCCCAGTTGCAATCCCCGCGCGAAGTCGCTGTTCGGGTCGTCGCCCGGGAAGATGTTGATGCCGGGGGTGTATTGGAAGATGCAGCTGCCGCGCGGCTGCAGGCCGGTGTGGGGATCGCCGTGGAAGTCCCGCTCGGGGGCATTGACGGCGCGGGCGTTGTTGTGGGCGAACAGGCTCCAGCTCCATTCCCAATGGTCCAGCTGATCCTGGTAGACGCCGCCGCCCTGCGAGGCGCTGTTGCCGACCACGGTCATGTACTTGATGAACGACTCGGGGGCGGGGTTGCCGGCGTATAGGCCGCCGCCTTTGCCCATGGCGGGGGACGTGTTGGAAGGGGTGGAGCACCAGGTGCCGGCGCAGGCGCAGCTCGCGTTCACGCAGCCGGCGATGTTGCCGCTGATGGTGCTGTTCGTGAGGAACATGCGGCTGATGCTATACAGGCCGCCGCCGTCGCCGGTCCGGCCGTCCAGGTAGAGTTGCAGTTCCGCCAATTGCGTGATATTGCTGGCGGGGCCGTTGTAGAACCCGGCGTTGCGCGTGATCTTGAGCCGGTAGGCTTGGTAGGCGGCGGTATTGGCAATCCGCCATTGCCAGGGGGCGGAGGGGGGGACGGGGGTGAAGGGGTCGAAAGCTTCCGTATTGAAGGATTCCGTGAAGAAGCGCTGGGGGGCCGAAGCGCCGGTATCGGGGTAACGGAAAAACCTCCAGTTGTGGACCGTGTGCAATACGACCCAGCTGGTGCCGTTCCAGCCTTCGAAGGTCCAATCCGCCGGGTCCCGGGTGGGGGAATCGTTGGCGGTGGTGATGGAATATGCCGTGACCGTTTGGGTCGAGGTGCCGGGGAAGTCGTAAGTCAGGGTGACGGCATTGTTGGGGTCGGGATTGACGTTGGTGCAGTACTTGGTGCCGAAGTTGTCGTCGAAAGCCTGGGACGGAGTTTCCGTGGCCGAGCATTGGGTGCCCGTTCCCGTGACCACCGTGCCGCTGGGACCGGGAATGGGGGTGACCTCGGTGGCGATGGCCTTGTTGTCCGACAAGGTGCTCCTCTCAATGTTCAGATTCGGCTGATGCTGATCCTCAGTGCTATGGTCTTTCCATTGGTGGAAAATGCCGCCGCCCTGTCCCGCCTTGTTGCCCTTGACGGAGGAATCGAACAGATATACCTGTCCGCTCGAATAGATGCCGCCGCCCCGCTTGGTGGCGGTGTTGTTCTGGATCGTGCAATATTGGAACTGAGCGCTCCAGTCGAAATGGCTCGTGAAAATGCCTCCGCCCGCGTCGGTGGCCGTATTGTTCTGGATGGTCACGTGGTACAGGTCCGCGCCATGCCAGAGATATAGGCCGCCGCCCTGCACGGCCGTGCCGCCCTGGATGGTGCAATCAGTCAGGGTGAGGCCCTCCCAGCTGCGGATGACGCCGCCGAAGGTGTCCCCGGAAAGCCCGGTGACGTTGCCGCCCTGGAAGATGATGTTGGACGCGACGATGTCGCCACCCGCATACAGGGCCCGTCCCGTGGAACCGGATTTGACCCGGATGGTCAGGGGATTGCCGATGCTGGTGGCGGTGAGGGTCAACAGGCACCCGTCGATGGTTTTGAGCGGCGTGCCCGCGGCTTCGATCACCTGTCCGCTGAAGCTGGTGTAAATCTGCATATCCCCCCAGATGGTGGTGTTCGCGGCCACCTGGAAGACGGTATTCGCCCCTGAGATAAAGACGGTGCGGTCGGTTCCGCCGTAGGGGACGCAATCGGCGTTTACCGGACCGTTCAGGACGGACTGGATGGCTTCCGTGAGGTTGCACTTGCCGTCCACGGCTATATTGGTCAGGTTGGCGGCCGTGGCCGGAACGTTAAAGCTGTATGCCTGGGCCTTACCCAGGCATGCCATGGCCAAAGCCAATCCGGCCCAACCCAGGCGGGAGGCTGCTCCCGGCCTACGTGTGGATGAATGTATCGTCTTAATCATGGTTCCCCTCTTTTCTTGTGGCTCGTTTAGTGGGTGTGCCTATTGGATGTCTGAAGTTAAAAAAACGTCCCATCGAAGCAGGAAAAAACCGTACTAGTATGTAACGACGAGTTCTCATTTGAGAACGTACGATTTCAATTTACGCATGCTTACATATCGGCAGCTTCGACGAAATCGTTCCTTGCGGCGAAAAGGGGATTCGGTTGCACCAGGCGGAGGCGCGAGGGAGCCGTGGCATTTCGCACCGAGAACACTAACGTATCCCGCGCCGTTTGCCGGAGCAAAGTCACGTTCACTTCCAATAGATAAGCGCCCTCCTTGTGCCCACGATTAAATTAATTCCAAACCTTAGATGTACATACGCATCATTGCGGGCGGGAATCCATCTGCGCGCCCAAAACCGCGAGCGGTATCCGGTAATGCAAATTGCCATGCCGTATATCCATTACGCAAAGGCCGGAATGAAAATCCGGAATGGGAATGGATGTCCCCGACCTGCTCACTTCTGCGCTCGCCACTATTCTTCCGAAAAGGTCCGTAATCCGGATCGAATATGGGGATGAATCCGGAATGAACACGCGGACTTCCCCGGCAGAGGCCTGGAAGGAAAATCCCCTAGGCGCCTCATGGTTCACGCTCGTCGTGCCGGTGCAGAGCGAGGGATCGCTTTTCACGAAATAGCTCCGGTAGCTGGGGGACTTTGAATCCGTGCAGCCGACCAGGTCGAGCACCCGGATTTTCCGGAACTTCCACGGCGCTGATTCTCCCTGGATGGTGATATAGCCCTCCTTGAGCGGCTTGCTGTCGTTGCGGGTCTGGAGCATGGAGTAGGTGAGCACCGTATCCAGCGGTTTCCCGGTATCGGCGGCCACCATGTGCTTCACGAGGGAGTCCCCCAACACCAGGGCCTCCACCACCTGGAAATGCGAAGAATCGATTTTCACGTGCTTGGCGGTAAAGCAGCCCGGGCTCTGCCGGGTGCCGTTGATGATCATGGAGGTATTGCTCGAATTCCCGCATACGTTGGCAGTGGTCCCGTTCTCGGTTTTGCCGTCGCTATTCTGCTTGTTCATCGATCCCAGCAACTGGCATTCCACGCTGGTCGGGAAATCCTGGTTCACATCCATCGATTCCATGGACTGGCTATGGAGCATGAGTCCGTTGTTCTGGAAGGCCCAGTCCGGCGCCCCGCCGGATTGCGCACCCCAGTTGTCGGCTTCCGCATGGACGACGTAGTAGGAGAACTTCCGTTTCTGCCAGGCCATGTGGCCGAAGCGCCCATTGAATTGGCTTCCGTAACCCTTGTAGTCCACCCACAGCAGCCCATCCTTGACGTACCAGGTCTGGAGCGGATCCTGTCCGGCCGCGGTCCCGTGCACCTTCGGAACCCAGTTGGTCAGATCCTTCCCGTTGAACAGGTCGATCCAATCGGAAGCCGGAACTTTGGAAATATCCAGCGCCCGGGCGCTGGGTGCGAATCCCGAGAGTCCCACCGCGCAGGCCAGAAAAAATTTCTTCCATTCCATTTTCATCCCCTTTGATCGAATCATTTTGGCGAGACCGCATAGATATTCCGCGAAGCGCCGCCGCGAACGCTATTCCCCGTAATCACGTAAAGGCCAGGCTCATAGACGCCATTGGAAAGGATATCCGCGGTTCCCACCCCGCGTAAGGTTTCCCGCACGCGGCCGCGGATATCCCGTATCTCCAGGGCGAAAGCGCCTGTGGAAGCGATTCGGAATCCCAGCCTTCCGCCTCCGACCGCATGGGTGTGGATTTCCAGGCCGTCTTGGCCGGCCGATGCGGCGATAGGTTTGGCTTTGGCCACGGTCACGGGAGTCCCCGGTCCGATGGCGTTCAATGTGTACCAGGCTTCCGTGGACCAGGGAGCGGCGTTATCCGCGCCGGTTATCCCGCTCAGCTTGAAGTAGATTACGTCCTTCGCTTTCATCCCCTGGATCTCCAAGGTCGCTTTCCGTTTATCCGTGCTGAGGGTGACGGTTTTTACCGTCAGGTTTTCCGTCGACTGTTTCCCCGCTCCGTAATCCACCTGAGGGATGTAAGCCCATTGCTGCACCCTGTAGTTCGCGGCTTGATCCGCTCCTTGGCCCGCGGGCGTGGTGAATTCCAGTTCCATCGTCGTGGGCCCGGTGGATCGCACGGCCAAGAGGTCGAAGACGTTTTTTCCGTTGGGAACCATGCGTTGCAACCCATAATCCTTGCCGGCCCAATCCCAGCCTCCCCATTCGGGTGTCCCGATGCCGCCGAGATAGACGGCTCCGTCCGGCCCCACGATGGCGCGGTGCACGGCCGCTTCCAGGCCCCCGGAGAAGCGGAAAACGCATCCCTGATAATCTCCGTTGACCTTTTCCAGGAAGTACCGTTGCAGGGTCCCGAAATTGGCGTCGCCGGCGATCATCTGTCCTTGGTAGACTCCGCTCGTCAGATACGCCGGTTGGGTGGGGGAAATGCTGACGGTGCCGTGATCCATCCAAAGTACCGGAGGCGTTACGGGGACATTGTCGAAAGGTCCGGGGCCTCCTCCCGAGGTCGGCGTGTGGACTCCGAAAAACCGCCCCTTCTTGACCTCCAGCAACTTGGAGGACGGGACCCAGTTCCCTTGGTTTTCGGTGACGAAGAGTTCGCCTTCGGGGCCAAGGACCAATCCGTCCGGCGTGCGGGTGCCGCAGGCATAGGGCTCAAAGCCGCCGGTCTTGGTGGAGATGGCGATGATGCATCCCCTTTCCTTGGACTCCGTGCTGCCGAAGGGATAGGCTATGGCCAGGCCGGCGTAAAAAACGCTGTCGCGGTAAACCATCCCCATGGCGAATTCCAGGTTCTTGGCGGGGGTCGGCTGGACCGTCCATCCTCCCGCGACCTTCTTCACTTCGTCGGCGACTCCGTCGTTGTTCTTGTCGGGCAGCAGCGAGAGTTGGTCCTTCTGAAGGAGATAAATTTCCCCTCCGACCACTTTCACGCCCAAGGGTTCATTCAGGTTGGAGGCGAATTTCTTATAGGTGATTTTCGAAACATCGCCGGTTTGCGCGTTGGAAACCAGGTACACCGAGCCCTTGGTGTTGCCGAAGCCTTCCCAGGTGGAGACGACCAGCCTGCCGTCGGGCAGGAAGTCCAGGCCGCTGACCTGGGGGTTGAATCCAGGGGGGCGCAAGGTGGCCATGCTGAAGGCCGGATGGACCGTCGTCATGGCTTGCCCGCGCGCGAGCGCCGGGAGCAGGCATAAAGCGAAGGCAATGGATTTTTCCAGGCAATGTTTCATCATGACCTTCTTTCATCAGGTGTTTCGATCAAGGATCCCCCGACGTTTTCAGGGGAGTTGCAGCAGCCGCGAATCCGTTCTCTGGTTTTCGAAGCTGAGCTTCAGGAAATCGTCGGACCGGGCCGAATGCGCGATCCATATCTCATCCAGGGCCCCCTGGAAATAACGGCTGGTGCCGGGCGGGGCCCAGTTGTCCAAGGAGCCGTAGCCCCATCGCCAAAAACCGGTGATGTTTTCCGCCACGGTGGACGCGGGGTCGGAGGCGACCAGGACGCCGTCCACGAACAAGGTCTGGCCGGCCTGGGAGAGCCGGGCGGCCACTTGATGCCATTGCCCGTCGTTAAGCGGCTTGGGAGAATCGATGGTCTTGTAGACTCCCGGATTCGGATCCGTCTGGTTCGCCGCCAGGGGCGGGTAAACCGAAAAGTGCAGGGTCCCGTTGGGGGTCATGAAAATGTGGCGGTCCCGGTACAGGGTCGCGGTCGAGGTATCCGCGTCGGTAAAGTCCAGGAGCTTGCCGCCCTTGGCGCTGACGCTGCGGAACCATAGGGAGACGGTGAATACCTGGGGATTGTCGAAGGCCTGCCTGGCCGATGCGAATTGCGTGCGGCCGTCCGATTCCATTCCGGCTTCAACCACGCCCGTATCCGATCCGACCTGGGCGGAATACCCGAACGCGGTGCCGGGATTGTTCCTCCCGGAGGCGTCCCGCCATTGGGGCGCGGCTCCCGTCGGGTCCTCATCCAAATGCCAGGCTCCCGCGTAGCCGTCCGCCAAGGTGAAAACCGATCCCGCTGGAGAGGCGGCCGCGTTGGCCGGACCGCCCCAGTACATGCGCAATTTCCCGCGGCTGTTCCCGTATACCGTATCCACCAGGACCCACGCTTCCGCCGCGGCCGCGGGGGCATCCCAATGCTGGATCTCGCAAGGCAACGGTTTGCCCGCCTCATCCGTGAAACGCAAATCCGCGCCGCCGCTCCGGACCGAGGAAAAATCGAGCAAGGACGGAGAGAGGCGGACCAACAGGGGGAACCGGGCGACATTCCCGGATATCCCGGATCCGCTCGCCGTGGTGTTCAGGGAAAGCGTGCGGGTATGCGTCCAGGCGAGGTAGGGCGCCGGAGCGGGGGTGGCGGCCTCGGCGGCCACTTGCAGACCCCAGGCGAACGTCACCGGGGCGAAGGTATGCCCGGTATTCCCGTATTGGAGCGAGTCGACCTCCCCGACGGCGACGGAGTCGAGGCTGATCGTCCCGTTGCGGGACGGCACCTTCTTGTACAAAGTGGTGCCCGTAACATAGATGTAACCATCCGCCGTATCCGACGCGCCCTCCAGGGCCGCCGTGATCCTTCCCGGGTAGCGCAGGGTCTGATCGGGAAGCTCCGCCACGCCTTGGGTGACGGCGATGCCTTTCACCATGGCCCGCGTCCCCGAAACCAGATCGAGGGCCTCCAGGTTGTAGATCCCGGTATCGATTCCCGTGATGCGGAAACGGCCGGCGGCATCCGTGGTGTCCGCCGCGGGGAAGGCGCGTCCGGCGACGAGGTCCAGGGGGTTGAAGTCCCGGGGAACCAGATAGACGCGGGTGCGGGCCGCCGGGACGCCGTCCAGGGTCTTAATCATACCCGTAAGCCCCTTGCTCGGGTTTCCGGTTTCCGAACCTTCGAAGCAGCCCAGCAACGCGAGGGCCGCAGCCATGGCAATGAGCATCCGCATGGGTGATAGGCGGTTCATGTCTTCTCCCGGAGCGGGTTCTTCGACAGCGGGAAGAATTGGGTGTTCAATTGGTAAACCCTGTCCGCCTTGGGAATCTTCTGCTCCAGGGCAAGCAGCCTTTTCCGGAAAGAAATGATCTCTTCTTTGAAAAGTTCGAAAGTCTCCTTGGAAAGGCTCAAGGTCAGGGTGGAAATATCCCTGACTTCGGGTTCGTGGCGGTCGAAAGCCTCCTTCGCCAGATCCATGCAGGCGATTTGGTAGTTCGCCACGTTCAGGGATGCCACCTCGGGCCCGGTGGTGATGACATTTTGCACCAGCCTGTAAATCCCGGCCCCATCCTTGGCGATGAACTTCAGATCCTCGAGAACCCGGACCGCCTTTTCAGCCTGGTCGGGACGGATGGAAGGGTTCAAGAGGCGGGCCAAGGCCGGGAAATCGCCTTTGAAGCGGATCATGCCGATCAATTCCCGTACTGCGCTGTAGTACCACTTGGAATAGAATTCGAATTGACTGGATTCGACGAGAAAGGCATCCAGCTTGCGGAGCGACATCATGCGCTCGAAGTAGATCCGTTTTTCCTCCATGGTCTTCGCCTCGTTGAAGTAGACCATGCTTTCGAAATATTCGGCTTCCTTTTTCCGGAGTTTCATGGCCTCCGAGAACCGGACGATAAGGCTTCGGCCCAGGCTGCGTTTTCCGTCGACCACGTTCTTGTAGAACCCGGAAGAATTGATCTTCGCCTTGAGGGCGAACTGGCGATAGGAAAAGGCCGGATGGGTGCGCTTTTTGAATTCGTAATAGGCCTTCAGGAATTCCCGGTAGTCCGTGAATTCAAAAACAGAAAGACCTTTTTCCTCCGACACGCTTGCCTTTTCTCCGTTTGTTTTCAGCATAACGCCCGGCCGTTAGGCATTGCTTGTATCATAGCCATCTTGGCCTTAATAATAGGCGTTAACCCGAATCCCGCATTCAGTTCGCGCCAATTTCTGTTTCCATTTGGAAACACCTGGAGGGTTCGCGGACCCAACTCATTCGACCCTCATTTGTCCCAAGACGCCTTTAAAAGAGGCTTCCAACCAAACTTTACCTCCATGATCAACAAGATCGCAAATGGCCGCAGCCCACTCCTCTACCGGAATTTTGACTCTGAATGGAAACGGTAGCGAGCCTATTTGACCCGGATTCAGGCTTACAAACTCTTCAGTCATCCTTAAGGGTTCGCCTAAAAGACTCCTCGTAACTTGAACCATAACCGAACCCCTTGAGGTTGCGGGGCAGGGCCGCTTTGGCAGCAAGGCGCCTGAAACGCCGGCCTGAAGGGACTTCGGGAAACTCGAAACAAGTAATATGAGGAAACAATGGAAAATCAGGAATTGACGAACAAGGCTTCAAGGAACCCTCTTCGCCCCTATAGGATGATCTTGGCCGCGGCCGCCGTCGCCATGGCGGGCACCGGAATCGGACGGGCTTTTGAAAAATCAGAGCAGAGGGAGGACGCAAAATCCGAACAGGGGGAAAACGAAGCGGCCGTCACCCTTTCACAGTTGCCGGACCAGGTCCGGGCGACCTTGGAGAGGAATCTTCAAGGCGGCAAGATCCGCGCGCTCTCCAAGGAGAACGAGGGGGAGGGCAACTTCGAGGCGCGCATCCGGTCGGACGGCAAGGACCGGGAGATTAAAATCTCCCCCTCCGGCCAGCTCCTCGAGGTCGAGGAGAAGTTGGGCATGGCGGATCTTCCCGCCCGCGTGAGAATGGCTCTCGTGAACATGGGAGGCGAGGAAGGCGACGAAGGCCCGGAGCAAGTCGAAAAGGTGACCACGAGGGATGGAATGGTGTATTACGAGGCCACGGTGGAAAAGGGGGAAAAGGAAACGGAGGTCAAGTTGTCCCCTGAAGGGACTCCCTACGAGAACAAGTAGCCAGCGTGGTTCACCAATGCGGTGAAGGGATCCGTTTGGATTAGGTGCTGCCTAAGGACAAAGGTAATTTAGGAAGTGCCATGCCCAAGCGGATTCTCATCATCGAGGACGATGTCAAAATCTCCAAGGCGATCAAACGCGGCCTCGAGCAGGAAGGGTATGTGGCCCTGACCGCCCTCTCCGGAGAGGACGGTTTTTTCCAGATCCATTCCCAGCCGTGCGATCTCATTCTCCTCGATGTTCTGCTTCCGGGAAGGAGCGGAATTGAAATCCTGGCAGCCCTGCGGAAGGCGGGTCGAAGGACGCCCATCCTCATGCTCACGGCCCTGGACTCCCTGGAAGACAAGGTCAGCGGGCTCGATGCGGGCGCTGATGACTATTTGGGGAAGCCCTTCGCTTTTCCCGAACTCCTTGCCCGGATCCGCGCCCTCCTGAGAAGAGGCGGCCAGGAGGAACTTCTTCTGCTTAGGACCGGAGATCTCGAACTCGACCTCGCCAAACGGAAGGTCGTTCGATCGGGAAGAAATATCGAACTGACGACGAAGGAATTCGAGCTTCTCGAATACCTGCTCCGGAACAAAGGGCATGTCGTCTCCAGGGAAATGTTGGCCGTGGATGTCTGGAAGGAACCCAATCGGGCGACTCCGATCGATAACATCATCGACGTCCATATGACGCGGTTGCGCCGTAAAGTGGATGAGCCGTTCGAGCCCAAGCTGCTGAAGACGGTCCGCGGAGTAGGGTTCATGATTTCGGCGGATAGCCCGTGAACCTGTTCCGGACCAGTCTCCGGATACGCCTGACCTTCTGGTATTCCCTTGCTCTGGGAATCCTCCTTTCCGCATTTTCCTTCTGCATCCATCTTCTCGCCGAGCGGTCCCTCTTGCGACAATTGGACCGGGAGCTTGCAGGGCGGATTTTCGCCCTTGAGAAATCAATTCAGGACAAGCCGGGGGAACCGGAGGAATTGGCTGAATTCGAGGATGAAATGTTTTCCCCCGTCTTCCAGGTCGAACGGAATGACAGTCTTCTCTATCAGTCGGGCTCCTGGAGATCGGCTGGTTTGGTCGCGCCCGGCAAAACCGGCCCAGGCCTTGCCCCTGTCGAGGTCCGGGCGAAGGACCATGACTACCGTTTGGCCTCGAAAGCCCTGGAAATCCATGGTAGCCGGTATCGGCTGTTTGCCGCCATGCCCATGGACCAGGTGGAATCGGTATTGGCCGGCCTCGCCCTGGCATTCAAAATCGGATTGCCTGTCGGGTTGATTCTGGCGTTTCTCGGGGGGAATGTCTTCGCCGGAAAAGCCCTGGCGCCCATCGGTCGCATGGCGGGTCTCGCGGAGAAAATCTCTTCGGAGAACCTGGAATTGCGTCTGCCCGTATTCAACCGTACCGATGAAATCGGGCGGCTGGCCTTGGCGTTCAACGGGGTGCTGGACCGGCTTGAGAGTTCCTTCGAACGTCTGAAGCGGTTCACCGCCGATGCCTCCCATGAGCTCAGGACGCCGCTGACGGCAATCCGGTCGGTCGGCGAAGTGGTTCTGAGGTCCGATTCCGATATCGGCGCCTACAGGGAAGCGATCAGCAGCATTCTGGAGGAGTCGGCGCGTCTCTCGCGACTCGTCCAGGACCTGCTTCTCCTGACAAAAGGAGAACACGACCGGAAAAGCATGACAAGGTCCCTGCTCGATTTGGGAGACCTCACGAAGTCCATCTGCTCCACCTTCGGCGTGCTGGCCGAGGAGAAGGAGCAGACGCTGGTTTGCGAGGTCGCGGAACGCATTCCTGCTTCGGTGGAGGAGTCCACCTTCAGGCTTGCCGTCATGAATCTGATCGACAATGCCATTAAGCATACGCCGATGGGAGGAGCCATTCAAGTGAAGGTTTGGCGAGGAGCTTCAGGGGAGTCGCTGATTACGGTCCGTGATCAAGGCGCTGGGATCCCCCAGGAACATCGCCAGCGAATCTTCGACAGGTTCTATCGGGTGGATCCGGGACGGTCCCGCGCCGCCGGTGGCACGGGGCTTGGCCTTGCCATCGCCCGGTGGGCGGCCGAAATCAATGACGGGCGCCTGGAGTTGGCGGAGTCCGGCCCCGGGGGGAGTTTGTTCAGGATCACGATTCCGCATGCGCTGATTTCCTGAAGGCCAGGACTCGCGCATATTCGCAAAGTCACTCAGGCCTGATTATCAAGTCATTGCGGATGCTTACCACGCCTTCGGTATGCAGGGCGCAATCGTAAGCGGCCTGCTCCGCAATCCGGTTCAGGACTTCGCCCCTCAGGGTCACGACCCCGTCCTTCACCTCCACATCCACGGATTCGGCGATGATATGGGAGTTCCTATCCAGGGCCGCCACCACGTTCCCGGCGATGATTTCATCCTTGATTTTTTTACCGGGAGCCACCGTGAGCAGGTTTTTGACATAGGAGACTCCGGCCATGCGGCTGGCGATATCCTCGGCGAGGCCTTTTTTCCAGTAGTGGTCCACGCTTCCCTCCAGCGTGACAAAGCCATCCGCGACGGTTACGCTCAGTCTGGAGGAGTCGAGGTTGGCATCCGTTTCAAACGCATCCGCGATGTTGGAACCGATCTCCGCATCGGAAAACCGCCGCGTCTCTTCGGGAAGATGCACCTTCAGATGATTCTCCACGGACATCACCCCGTCCACGTTCCAAGCATCCTGCTCCGCTGCTCTCCTGGCCATTAGGCTGGGAACGGTACCGGTCAGGATCGCGTTCCCGTTGCGCACTTCCACCTTCACGTCGTTGGCGTCAACGCGGGTGTCCCAGTACAGCTGGTCGACGACATCCCGGTTGGCCTTTTCGTCGGTCAAAAGCATATCGAACCTCCATGGGTTTATCGAGAGCCAAGATAAATTCCCAACTCCCAAGGCGCGAGCGACAAGAAAATCACCACCTTCCGGCGCGCTTGTATCCGCATGGGTAGAGACGTATCTTAAAGATAGACAGGCCCCATCGCTGTCAAGGAAGTGGTGCCAGCGCAAACTAGCACCATCATCCCGCAAAAAAAGATGGGGAAAACCCGGCGCAAGCCGGGTTTTTTAATTCCCGGAGTTCCCGTGGAAAACGGCATTCTGTTCGCCATCCGGAGCTATGCCGATTTGGGCAAGGATATCGCCGGCATTGGCGGATTTGAATACGGAAATGTGAAGGTCCGGGTCTGGCCGGGCGGGGAGTTGTATCAGGAAGTGGAGACGCCTCCGAGCGGCCGGGATGTGTACCTTGTCGCCGGCACCGGGACGGAAGCGGAAACCCTCGAAGCGTTCGATCTGGCCAACGCCCTGGTCCAGCAAGGGGCCTTAAGCCTGACCATCGCCATTCCCTTCTTTGGATATTCGACCATGGAAAGGGCGCGTCTCCGGGGAGAAGCGGTCACCGCCAAATCGCGGGCCCGGCTTTGGGACTCGCTTCCCCGCGCGCCCATGGGGAATCGAATCCTGATCCTGGAACCCCATACCCAGAGCCTGCCCCATTATTTTTCCGGTCCCAATATCGTCTCCGCCCTGGATGCCGGTCCCCTGATGACGGCAATCCTGGATCAATTCCCGGCCGGGTCGGCCATGCTGTGCAGTCCGGATATCGGGCGCATCAAATGGGTGGACCGTCTGGCCTCCAGCGCCGGACGCGACAGCGCCTTCGTGCTGAAGCGGCGGGTGGGGACCGGGGTCCAGGTATTCGGTCTTTCCGGGGAAGTGGCCGGCCGCATGATCGTGATCTGCGATGACATGATCCGGACGGGTGGAACCTTGATCAATGCCGCCAAGGCCTGTGTGGGGGCGGGCGCCGCGGGCATTTCCGCGGCCGCGATTCACGGCGCATTCGCGCCCGGGAGCCTGGAAAAGCTTCGCGATTGCGGGCTTTTCAATTCATTGCATTGCACGGACTCGCACCCCAACGCCCTTGGCCGGCAACAGGGATGGCCGGAACTCACCAGTTGCGCCGGCCTTCTGGCCGGAGCCCTTGCTCCTGCTTAATGAAAGCGCAACCAGTCCCTCAATCGCCTTGTCTACAGGGTGAACGGCTGGCCGCTCACGTCCAATACTTCCTGCATGGCCAGAGCCAATTCGGTGGCGATGAAAGGCTTTTGGATGAAATTGAAAACCTTTTTCAATTGGCCGTACCGGAGCGGGTCCGCATCCTCCGTGTAGCCGGACATGAGGAGAACCCGGCTTTCGGGGCGGACGCCCAGGAACTTCTCGGCCAGTTCCTGTCCGCTCATTCCCGGCATGACGATATCCGTCACCAGGATTTGGATGGTAACTTCCTTGTTCCGCTCGAGAACCAGAAGGGCGGCTTCCGCGCTCTCCGCTTCCAGCACCGTGTAGCCTTGCCGCTCCAGGATGATCCGGGAAAAGTGGCGTATGGCTTCCTCATCGTCCACCAAGAGCACGGTTTCCGTGCGCCTGGAAGGCGTCAGCCCGGGTTCGATCCGCGGGGGGATGGCGGTCGCTCCGCTCCCTACCCGGGGCAGCAGGATTTTGAACTCCGTACCCACTCCCGGAGTGCTGTCCACCAGGATGTGGCCTCCGCTTTGGGAGACGATACCTTGGACCACGGAGAGGCCGAGCCCCGTGCCTTTGCCGAGTTCCTTGGTGGTGAAAAAGGGTTCGAAGAGGCGCTTGAGCACTTCTTCGTCCATCCCGATCCCATTGTCGACGATGGAAAGCTCCGCGTATCTTCCTCTCGGCGCATTCGGATGGATGAGGGGAAGTTTCCCGTCCAGGTCCAGGTTGACCGTGGCGAGGGTGATTTCGCCCCCGGACGCCATGGCATCGCGGGCGTTCACCACCAGGTTGATCAGCACCTGTTCCACCTGCCCCGGGTCCGCCATCACCAGGCATAGATGCTCTTCCAACGCGAGCGAGAGCTGAAAGCGGGGTCCTATCAGGCGCGCCAGCATGCTGTGCATGTTGGAAACGACGCTGTTGAGATCCAGGAGCTTGGGGGCCAGAATCTGTTTGCGGCTATAGGCCAGGAGCTGCCGGGTCAAGGCCGCGGCCCGTTCCCCGGCTTTGAGGATTTCGCCGAGGTAGTCCTGCATCATCTCCTGCGGAAGCTCTTCGGAGAGGCATAATGCGCTGTATCCGTTGATGCTGGTCAGCAGGTTGTTGAAATCATGCGCGATGCCGCCGGCCAATTTGCCGATGGCTTCCATCCTTTGCGACTGGCGCAGCTTCTCTTCGGTTTCGTGCAGGGCCGCTTCGGAGCGCTTGCGATCGGAGACGTCCTCGATGGCCAGCAGCGTCATGCGTCCGCGGTCCTGTCCGGCCGGAAGCCGGCGCGCGTTGAGCACCAGGGACTCGTTCCCGACCGGCAGGGAATGGTTCACTTCGAAGTTCGCGAACTCGGCGCCCGAGGTGGTCATCTGGCCGAGAAGGCGGAGCATTTCGGGGATCTTCCAGAGTCCGTCGGCCACCTCCTGGAGAAGATGCCCTTCGGTATCCTGCGGCGTGGTTCCGAAAACCCGGTAATAGGAACTGTTGGCGGAATGGATCCGCAAATCCCCTTCCAATATGAGCAAGGGATCCCGCACGGTATCCACGATGGCGCGCGCGTAGTCCCCGCTTTCCTGCAACCGCTGCTGGGCGAGCTTGATCTCGTCGATGTCGAGCAATACCACCACCACGCCGTCGATCTTGCCGTCTGAGGAGCGGTAGGGGTGGATCCGCAGCGCATGCCATCGCCCGTCCTGGTTCCGGATTTCCCGGACGGAAGGCTCCTGGGACGACACCACTTCGGTGACGGATTTTCCGATATCGAGATCGGGAAGGAAGAATTTCAGGGTGCCGATGGGCCGGCCGACATCCGAGCTGGTCAACTGGAGTATTTTTCCGGCCGTGGGAGTGAAGCGGCGGAGGCGCATGTCGCCTCCCAATATCATGATCGGGATTTGCACGGCGCTGAGCAGGTTGGACAAGTCGTCGTTGAGCTGCGCCTGTTCCAGGTTGCGGGTCCGCAGCTCTTCGTTCATGGTGGCCAGCTCTTCATTGCCGGACTGAAGCTCTTCCTTGGCGGTTTCCAATTCCTCGTTGGTGCTCTGCAACTCTTCGTTGCTGGATTCCATCTCTTCGCCCGATGACTTCAGCTCCTCGTTGATGGCCTCCGACTGTTCCCGCACGGCTTGCAGATACTCCCGGGCGGCCGCGAGTTCGGAGCGAAGCAAGGAAATCATCTCGTCCTCGGGCGGACCCCTCTGGTTCCGGACCGCGGCGGGGGAAGGCAGGGAGGCCAGGCCTTCCACTTCTTCGAACAGGATGAGAAAGCACGGCTCGGTGGCGGCGGAGAGTCCGATGCTATGGACTTCCAGATTCACCTGGCGGATGAGGCCACCTTCCATGAACCGCGCGTTCTTCCTTATCACCGGATCGCCGGTCTTTGCGCATTCCCGGACCGCTTTGCCGATCTCCAGCGACAGGCCTTCCTGCGCCATCACCGCGATGTTGAAACCGGACCCGCCCTGGGGAGGTTCGAGGAACGGACTCGTTCGGCCGCGGAACTGGAGGATGTCCAAGTCCTTGTTGACGAGCACGCCCGGCGGGGCGAACCTCCGGATCACGAGGCGGTCCGCGGCTTGCTGGAAATCCACGGGCGTGGGCCGGCGGACGGCCGGACCCGACCTTTCCGCGGCATCGGCCGCCTTGCCTTTGGAGGCGAAGATGGGGAGGCGGACGGTGGCCATTTTCCTGGAATAGATCTTGAGTTGGGAATCCACGACGCTGAACAGGTCCGTATCCCGGCCGACGGTTTCCGAATTGCCCAGCAACAGAAAGCCTTCATCTTTCAAAGCATAGTGGAAGGATGGGATGATGCGCCGTTGCAGCGGGGCCGAAAGGTAGATGAGGACGTTGCGGCAACTGATGAGATCGAGCTTGGCGAAGGGCGGGTCCGCGGTCACATCATGCTTGGCGAAAATGCAGATATCGCGGATTTCCTTGTTGATCCGGTATCCCGATTCTTCCTTGGTGAAAAACCGGAGCAAGCGGTCCGGGGAAACGTCATGCTCGATGTTCTCGGGGTAGATGCCGGCGCGCGCCTTTTCCAAGGACGGCGATTCGCTGATGTCGCTGGCGAAGACGCGCAATGGAAAGCGGGTGTCCCTGGACTCCTGGAGCTCGCAAAGAGTGATGGCCAGGGAGTACGCTTCTTCTCCCGTGGCGCAGCCCGCGACCCAGACCCGGATGGTATCCTCCGGGGACTTCGCCTTCCAAATGGCGGGCAGGACGGTTTCGGAGAGCGCCGTGAAAGCCTTGGGATCCCGGAAAAAACGCGTGACATGGATCAGGATGTCCTGGTACAGGGCCTTGACCTCCGCCTTATCGCCTTCGAGACTACGGGCATAGTCGGGCAGATTCTCCCATTTGCCCAGGGCCATGCGCCGCATGATGCGGCGTTTGAGCGTCGTGTCCCGATAATGGGCGAAATCCACTCCGGATGATCCGCGCAGCAATTCGACGATGCGGGCGAACTCCTCGTCGCACCCGGCGAACGGATGGACATTCTCGGCCGGAGCGCGGGAGTCGAAGTAGGGGAGGCCGGCGATTCTCGCCAGCTCCAGGGCTATGCCTTCGGGAGGCAGCACCAGGTCCACGCAACCTTCCGCGACGGCGCTCAACGGCATGCCCGGGAATTTGGCCGACCCGCTATCCTGGGCGAAAGTGATTCCGCCGGCCGCCTTGATTTCCGCGAGCCCCAGGGTCCCGTCCGTTCCCGTTCCCGAAAGGATGATCCCGACGGAACGACCATTCCCATTCTGCGCCAGGGACCGCAGGAAGAAGTCGATGGGCAGATGCAGTCCGCGCGCTTCGCCCCGGGGGGTCAGATGCAGGATGCCGTCGGTCAGGGCCATGTTCGAATTGGGGGGGATGACATAGACATGATCGGGTTCGATGACCGAGCCGTCCCGGACTTCCGTCACGGGAATACCGGTGGACTTGGAGAGAAGGTCGGTGAGATGGCTGGTGTGTGTGGGCTCGAGATGCTGGATGAGCACGAAGGCCATGCCGGTGTCGCCGGGAAGATTTTTCAGGAGCCGGGTGAAGGCTTCCAGGCCTCCGGCCGATGCCCCGATTCCCACGACCGTGACATGCTTCTTATCCGCAGCGTCCGCGTGGCCAAGGCCATTCAGTTCGTCCGCCATGTCTCTGCTCCATCGTTCGGGAAGGGTGTTGAGACCGGGATGAAAGGTCGGAACGATAGGGAAGATAGCTCCCTGGGAGGAGCTTTGGCCGTTTTGCGGCTAATTCGCTCGTTTCGAGCCCCTGGGAGGTTCATGTTAACCGCTTTCCCTCAATCCTGAGTTGCCATATGGCGCCATGTGCATGGCCGGGAATTCGTCTAGCTTGGGTCGTGGCATTCATTGCCTCGGGCTCAGAACCGGCTTCCTCTGTTTCCAAGAGGGTGCCGTTTCATCGGAGCCTCAATCCACTCAAACGAAGGGAAGCCCATGCGTTGGGACGTTCGCCACTTATTTCTCGCCTCGGCCTTGGCCTTGGGCGCTTGCATGACGGAAAACAAGGTCCCGGACGGGACCGTTCCTCCTAATGTGGTAGTCAAGGATCCGGGAGTCAGCGAAGAAGGGCTACCCCTGCTTTTTTCGGTCAAAGACATGGGCGCCGCGGATCCCGCGCGTCTGTATCCGGAGGAAAAGCGCTTGCGCGCGGCGGAGGTCGACGCGAACATCTCCGCGAACCTCGAGGCGGTCATGAGCGTGTCCAAGCGTTTCGTCATAAACCTGTTCGAGGATGTCCGCCTGGTGGCCGAAGTGGATCGGATGGAAAGCGTGGAGGCCGGACGGTTCACCCTGACCGGGCATCTGGTCAACGTAGAGGGAAGCTATTTCACTTTGGCCTTCAACCAGGGATCGGTTTCCGCCACCGTATTCCATCCCGGCCGGGGCGATTTCGAGATTGAACCCCTGGGCGGCTTCCAGGCCAAGATCTCCGAGTTCGACGCCAACCATCTGCCGCATCTCGATCACGGGATGATCTATCCGCAGGACGGCATCACGCATATCATGACCGATACAGGCATGGTCATGGATACCGGCATGGTGATGGGATTGCCCAAAGCCGCGGCGGTCACTCCGGTGCTGGACATCATGGTCCTGTATACCGCGGCTGCGGCGGCGGGAACCGGCGGCGATGCCGCCATGCTCTCCCGCATCGACAAGGCCGTGGCCGAAGTCAACAACGCCTTCATCAACAGCCAGATAAACGCCAAGGCCAACCTGGTCCGCGCCCAGCAGATCGCCTATACGGAATCCGGGAACATGGGCACGGATCTGGGCCGGCTCCAGAACGCAAGCGACGGCTTTATGGACGACGTGGCCGCGCTGCGCAACACCTACAAGGCGGATTTCGTGTCCTTGGTGGTGGAACAGGGCGGCAACATCGCCGGCATCGGCTATGTGATGACTTCGCCGAACACCTCCTTCAAGCCCTATGCCTTCACCGTCATCGGCCGCGTCTATACCGGCAATTACAACACCCTGGCCCATGAGCTTGGCCACAACCTGGGCTGCGCGCATGATCGGAACAATGCCACCAGCCAGGCATCCTACCCGTATTCCTACGGATACCGGTTCACGGGCAACAACGGGGTCCAGTATCGGACCATCATGGCCTATGCCCCCGGTTCGCCCATCCCGTACTATTCCAATCCCAACATCCTTTACATGGGAGTCCCCATCGGCATCCCGGACGGGCAGCCCAATTCCGCCGACAACTCCCGCACCATCAACCAGAACGCCCCGATAGCCCAGAACTTCCTGGTGCGTCCCGCAGGCCAGCCTCCTGTCCCCACCATCGTTACGCCGGTGGCGAGCGCCACCTATTCCGGCGGCATGGTCATCAACTATGGCGGCACGGGGACGGACCCGGAAGACGGAAACCTCCCGGCCTCCGCATTCACCTGGCAGGTGGATTTCATCCATGACGCGCTGACGGATCATCTGGTCCCGGCCACGTCGGGCGCCGCTTCCGGATCATTTACCGCGCTCAATCGCGGCGTGACCTCCGCGAACGCGTTCTACCGTATTTCCCTCACCGTCAAGGACGCCTCCGGCCTCACCGCCACCGCCATCCGGGACGTGCAGCCCATCAAATCCACCGTCACTCTGGCCGCCAGCCAGGCCGGACTGCAACTCAAGCTGGATGGCCAGGCCGTCACCGCTCCCTTCACCTTTACCGGCGTGGCCGGCGTCATCCGCTCCATCGAGGCGGTTTCCCCCCAGACCCTGACCGGCACCAATTGGACTTTCGGCGCCTGGTCGGACGGCGGAGCGCGGGTTCATGAAATCACCACGCCCGTCGCCAACACGGCCTATACCGCAGCCTTCACCGGGGTGGCCACCGTCACCTGGAGCAATCAGGACATCGGGTCCGTGGGCAAGGCGGGCGGTTTCACGGTTTCCGGCGGCAGCTACACCATGCAGGCCTCGGGCGCCGATATCTGGGGTGCGGCGGACGCCTTCCGGTTCGGGTACCAGACCCTGAACGGCAACGGCACCATCACGGCGCGCGTGGCGTCCCTGCAGAACAGTGACCCCTGGGCCAAAGCCGGCGTGATGATCCGCGAGAATCTGACCGCCGGATCGCGGCATGCATTCATGGCCGTTACTTCCGCCAACGGTCTGGCCTTCCAGCGCCGCGAGACGGCCAACGCGGCCAGCCTCCACACCGGCGTAACGGGGACGGTACCCTACTGGGTGCGCCTGGTCCGCACCGGTACCAGCCTCAAGAGCTACCGGTCCGCCGATGGCTCTACCTGGACGCTCACGGGCGAATCCATCCAGGCCCTGCCCCAAAGCGTGCTGGTGGGTCTGGCGGTGACCTCGCATAACAATGCCGTCCTGACCACGGCCGTGTTCGACAACGTTTCCATCGTCCCCGCGCCCGGCACCTAGCCCGGGCCGTTCGGATTGGCGGCTTGGCGCCGAAGTGCCTTCGGGCTTTAGGCCTCAGGGCTGTAGCGCCGCAATGCCACAATGCAGACAAAGACCCGGTTTTCCGCAAGGAGGGCCGGGTCTTTCCGTTTCCAGCCCCAAGATTGATTCCGGCCCACGGCCCGCTGCAACTTCTATTTTCTTGGAATAGAGTCGACCCCCATGTAAAGGAGTCCATCATGAGCGGCATATTCCGGGATAAAGCATCCATCGAGTACACGGTTTCCGGTAAGGGCGATACCACCCTTCTTTTTGTGCACGGTTCCTATTGCGACCAGTCCTATTGGAAGAGGCAAGTGGAAGATTTCCAGCCGGACTACCAGGTAGTCACCCTGGATCTGCCCGGCCACGGCAAGTCCGGCAAGGGGCGGGAGATCTGGTCGGTGCAGGGGTTCGCGGAAGACGTATCCGCGGTGATACGGGAGTTGCGGTCCGACAATATCATTCTGATAGGGCATTCGCTGGCGGGGGATATCAATCTCATCGCCGCCACCCTGCATCCGGAGTCGATAATCGGATTCATCGGCATCGACAATTTCAAAAATGCCGCGACCCCGTTGCCGGAAGAATACCGGGAACAGTCCGAAGCCATTCTGGAGAACCTCAAAACGGATTTCGCCGGAACCAACGAGCGATATGCGCGCATGGCCCTGCTGACGCCGGAGACCCCGCCGGAAATAACGGACCGGGTGGTGGAGGATTTCCGGAACGGATATCAGCCCATGGGTCTGGGCATCATGCCGGAGGTATTTGCGATGTACCGGTTGGAAAAGGAATTGTTGCCCCTATTGCAGACCAGGCTGGATCTCATCAACGTGGAATACATCCCTACCAATGAAGAGCCCTTGAAGCGGTATGCGGGAAGCGGGTATGAGGTTGTCCGCATCGCGGGAACCTGCCACTATCCGATGCTGGAAAACCCGGAGGCTTTGAACGCGGCTCTGGGTCAAGTCATCCGGAAAATCACCCATAGCCGGGCGGCATTTGCCTGATAATCCCCCTTTGGGGGCAAATGGGCCGGGTGTAACCAGACCCGTAACCTGGAATCCGGAAAATCCGCCAATCCCCGGGATGACGCCGTAAAAGGCGTCCATTTCAAAATCCGATCGTAACCACGGCCCCGTATACCTGTTTGCATGGCCCGCAGTCCGCGGTTTTCCGGATAGTTTAGGCTTGTAGATGATGTTGGGTTGTCCCCTCATCGGCTGTGTCTCCGGGACGCTATTCCCGGCAGCTTAACGATCGCGGCGGCGAGTCGGAAAGGCGTTCCCGCGCCCGGAACAAGTATAAGAATGTGGATTTTAAAGCAGTATATGAATTCGGTTCGTATTCATCCCGTATTGGAGGCGTGTCAGACGGGAATTGCCGGCGAAGTAGAGGATTAATCCTTTTAAAATCGAGGCGGTATTCTTGAGATGATAGCGAGGCCATGGTGACCCGCGTCACGGCGACTAAATCCTAAAATCAATACTTTATCGTACTAGATTACAGTAAAAGAAAGACCCGCGGCGGATCCATGGTTTCCATGGCCCGACCCCCGGCTCAGGAGATTCGCATGGAAAATCCGGACCGCTCCCACGCAATGGAAATGATCGGGCGCGCCTTGATTCTGGCCTGCATGCTCCTTTACGTTCCCGCCCAAGCCCAGACCCTGGATTTCGAATCCACGGTCTACCAGGCCGACAGATCCCTGATCGATACGGACGGGTGGACCGTCTTCCGCGATGTGGACAACAGCCTGCCGGTCTCCTTCAGAATCCAGGCCGAGGCCGGGAACAGATTCCTGCGCTGCCAAACGGCCAAGACCAGCATCCTGTTCCGGGATTTCCCCGCCGTGACCGGCATCTTGAGCCTGAGTTGGCGCTGGCGCGCGACCGGCGATGGCGTCCATCTCTGCCTGGGCGTGGCCCGCAAGTTGGATCTGCCGGGCTTCGATCCCCGTTCGCTCGCTTGCATCGATCCCTACGCCACCCTGGAATCCCAGGGCGGACAGGCCGCGCGCGCGTCCAAGGAAACCTGGGTCAAACAGAAATGGTATTACATGCGCATGGTCATGGACGCGGCCGCCAACACGTCCATCCTGTACATCGCCGACAAGGAGACGCGGGAGGATGAGCGCGTGGCCGTGTCCAGCATGCCCATGAACGATGTGGGCCCCTTGACCCGCCTGGTATTGGTCAACACGGACGGGACGAGTCCCCTGGATCTGGACGATATTTCCTGGCAACCCGTCGCCACCTGGATCGGCGGCGCGGCCGATTCCAATTGGTCCACCGCGGCCAATTGGAGTTCGAAAACCGTTCCGGACTCCAATACCCGGGTCGTATTCGACGGCACCTCCTCCAGGAATTGTTTCGTGGACAACCAGGCCTTCGCGGGCGTGCTGGAAGCGGCCGCCGGTTTCAAGGGAAGCTTGAATCTGGGCGCTTCCACCTTGGCGGTCATGGGCAAGGCCGATTTCACCGGCGGGGGAGCCTATGCATACCTGCCGGGAGGGCAAATCCGATTTTCCGGCGGCGGGATCCGGACCCTGACGGGACCGGACGGACTCCGCCGGCTGCCTCCCATCCGCCACGATGGTTCCGGAACCCTGCGGTTGCTGGGCAGATCCCTGTCTGCGTCGGGGTTTCTGCAAACGCGGGGTAGCTTCGATTTCAACGGCTTCGATTTGGGAGTGACGGGCGACTTGACCATCCAGAACGGGAATCCCGGATCGATCGTGAACCTGGACGGGCGTTCCATCACCGTGACCGGCGCGGCGCGGTTCGAAGGTACCTCCAAGGATACCCTGTTGTCCCTGGACGCGTCCTCGCCGTTGGCAATAGGGTGGAGCATCTCCGTTCCCACCGCCGATAACCTGTCCGCCCGGTTCGCCGTGATCGGAAGGTCCAAGGCGGCCGCCGCCGACGGTCAGGCCATCCAAAGCATCGATGCCGGCCTCAATATCGGGTGGTTGTTCGCGGAAGCCCCCGTGATCGTCGCTTCACCCAGGGACACCGCCGTCATGTCCGGACAACCCGTCTCGTTCAAAGTGTCGGCCTCCGGCAGACTCCCGCTCACTTATCAATGGCTGCGGAACGCGGTGGAAATCCCGGGCGCCAAGGATTCGACCTACTCATTGCCGGCCGCCAGGCGCGCGGACGGCGGCGCCGGGTTCGCCTGCAGGGTATCGAGCGCAGCGGGCAACGCCGTTTCCGAAACCGCCCGGCTGGTCGTGGATTTCCCGGCTCCCGGAATCTCTCCGGCCCCGCAGGTCTTCGCGGATTCGCTTCCCTTGT
Organism: Fibrobacterota bacterium; assembly: GCA_028287505.1. Classification (GTDB taxonomy): domain Bacteria; phylum Fibrobacterota; class Fibrobacteria; order UBA11236; family UBA11236; genus Chersky-265. Next base: position 35,901 of record JAQBPN010000014.1, read on the forward strand.
ATCTGATTCCTCCGGTACCCGGGGCCGTGATCCTTTTCTCCGTGAACGGATCGGACTTCAGACCCTATGACGGAATCCTGGTATTGCGGGAGTCGGCCTTGGTCAAAGCCTTCGCGATATCGGGTCCGGATTCATCGGCGATCGGCTCCTGGAGTTTTCCGAAGAAAGCCGTGGTCAATCCCAAGCCGGTCTTTCCCTTGCCGGGAACCATGGTCACCTTGGGCGCCGGAGAGTCCATAAGCCTTTCGGAAAAATACGCCTTTCTGGGCCCGGCCGCCGGGACCGGGACCGCGGCCGTGGCCCTGACGGTATTGAGCGGGGACAGTCTGAATTCCATCCAGGGTTTCGGAGGCATCCAGTTCGCGGTACGCCTGTCCGCGCCCGCCGGCGCATCCGGTTTTCCAAAGGTGAGGTTCACCGCTCCGGCCGACGAAGCCCGCCATCTGTACAGGTTGGACCCAGGAGCCATGGTCCATTTCGTTTCGGAAGGGGGCGCGGAAATCCGCGCGCCGGGGATCTATTTCCTGGGCTTGGATACCCTGCCGCCCCGCATCGAGCTTGTCAGCGAAACCTTCGTGGGCGATTCCACCAGGGCCGTCTTCGCCATCCGGGACAATGTGTCCGATCTCAGTCTCGACTTGTCGCGGACGGATGACCCGGCCCTCGGATTTTCCGGCCGCGCCATCGGCAATCCGGAATCCCTGGTCGTGGTCCTCAAGAGCCCGCCCGGGCCCATCCGGCCCTTCGCCCTCCGGCTCGAGGCTTCCGACGGCGCGCGGCGGGTTTCCTTTCCGCCGGAGCCTGGCGCGCTGCATTGCCTGTCCCGGAGCATTCCCGGATCGGCCCGTACGCCCTCTCTGTTCCGCATCGGCGATGACCCGGCCAATCCCTGGGACCTGATCGCCTTTCCCATCGCGGCCGATCCTCCCTTGACGTTGGCCCGCTTGCGCCAGGACAATTCCCTCCCGGAACTCCAGGCCGCCACCTGGGACGATTCCTCCGGCAGGTACCGGTTCCTGAAAGAGCAGGAGGCTTTGCTGCCCGGATCTTCCGTATGGTTCGGCTCCCTTTCCGGAAAGTTGTCTTCCCTTAGTTTCGCCTCCCTGAAAACCGCCCCGCGGCTCACCGAAGAAACCTATAAGATCACGTTGCGCAAAGGCTGGAACCAGGTGGCCAATCCCACCCTCGCCACCCTGTATTGGCCCGTGTCCAGGATGTCCGGTCCGGGCTACGCCGCTTCTTTGTTGAAGGGGTTGCATTGCTACGATGCCGCCACCGGCGGCTATCGTCACTCGGATTCCCTGGAGCCCTGGCGCGGTTACTTCGCTTATTACAAAGGCGATCGGGACACTGTGGTGGAATTGCGCTATGCGCCCATTCCCGCTCCCGATGCCATGGCCAAATCGGGAGCCGCCCGGGGAATCGAAGGTATCGACATCCGCCTGAGCCTGGACTATGCGGAGGTGAACCTGGGGGCTGCCGCTTTCGCCTCGGACGGCATCGGCTTCGAAGATGAGTCGCGGCCGCCCGCTTTCGGGAGCCGCACCCCCAAGCTGACCACCACCCGGGCGGGTCGTTCCCTGGAGACGGACTTGATGCATTGGAAGCCCGGTTCCGCCTATGCCTGGAAAGTGGTTGCCGGTCTTCCCGTGGAAGGGAACGCGAAAGCCGCCGGGGTGGCCGCGACCCCGCAAGCGCGTGTCGAAAAGCTGGACCTTCCCGCCGGGTATTCGGCCTGGGCGGTTTCCCGCAATCGGGGACTGCGCTTCCGCCTGGGCGAGGGGGATGTTATTCCCCTGGTTGCCGGTTTTACCGATAGCCTCGATGTCCTGGCCGCGCCCGCCGCGGAACTGGATGCGCGCCTGGCTTCCATTCCCATCACGGCAGGGGCGTTCAAGGCGGCGATCTCCACCGCGTCCGGAGGCTTCATTTTCGACCTGAGCCTTCCCTTTGCGGCCCGCATCCGCTGGACGCTTTGGACCCTGGACGGGCGCCGCATGGAAACCGGCGGCCAGACGCTCCCGGTCGGCATTTACCATCTGAGGAATGACAGGGGCGGTCGCGGGTACGCGTCAGGTACCTACGTGCTGGGGTTGGAATGGTCCGCGCCCGGGTTCTCCCCCTGGGGCCCGACATCGGGAATCCTGAACCGCAAAGTCGCCATTCAATAAAAAATGAAGGGGTCCGGCGCAAGCCCCAAATACCGGTAACGTGCAGGTTCCGAAAGAACGGGCCCGCCATCGCTCAACCTGCCGCCATCTGCGGCAAGTCGGCGGGAGCGGGGGATGGGGGGTAACCGCCTAAGTCCCGTGCTGCCGCGGGGATACCCGAATCATCAGGTCTCCCACAGGAGCCGAACGCACCGGGCGGTAAGCTAGGATTCCACCCTGAAAGGTGGTTCAATGGCCAAAATAATCCGCCTCAGACCTTTTAAACTTCCGCTTTCGGGAATACCTTTAAATTTCAGAAAATTGTTCATTTCATAAAGGTGTATCTCATGAGAGAATCCGACGTCTCCGTTGTTTCCGTCCCCGTCAATTCCGCGAGGTCTGACGCAGCCGCTTCCACCCCGCCGGATAAAAGCTTCGTCCGTTTGGTCAATCTCCTCCGCAAGGTTTGCGGCGACTATTTCGAGAGCGGCCGGGGCATGCCTTGCGACCTGCAATGGCGGAACGATAAGCCTTACCGTTTCGGACAGGGCGAACCTGAATTCACCGTAATCGTCAAGGACAAGGCCGGAGTTTCCGCCATCTCCTCCCTGGACGGCACGGCCTTCCTGGAAGCCTACGCGCTCGACCACATCGAGATTCGCGGCAGCATGGAAAAGATGTTCGCCTTCCGGGACATGACCACGGACAAGCATCCCGTGCATTACATCTGGAACCTGGTGCAGCCTCTGCTGTTCGGCCAGACGAAAATGGACCGTTCCGGAATTTCCACCCACTACGACAATTCCAAGGAATTCTATCTGAACTTCCTGGATCGCCGCCATCGTTGCTATTCCCAGGGCGTTTTCCTCCGGGACGACGAATCCCTCGAGGACGCCATGACGCGCAAGATGGAGTTCGCCGTGGACTCCATCGGCGTGAAGCCCGGCGACCGCGTGCTGGATATCGGCGGCGGCTGGGGCGCCTTCAACGAGCATGCCGGCAAGAAAGGCATCCGCGTCACCTCCCTCACCATCTCCAAGGAAAGCGAAAAATTCCTGCAGGAGATGATCGACACCCAGAAGCTGCCCTGCGAGGTGGTCAACCGCCATCTGTATGAATTCGATCCGGGCATGAAGTTCGACGCGATCGTGAACCTGGGCGTGACCGAGCATCTGCCCGACTACGGCAAATCCCTGGCCATCTACCAGAAGCTCCTGAAACCGGGCGGCAAGATGTACCTGGACGCGAGCGCCTGCCGCGAGAAGTACAAGTTCCATACCTTCATCACCAAGCACATCTATCCGGGCAACTGTTCGCCCCTGTGCCTGCACGATTACATGACCCAGCTGTCCAAGACCCCCTTCATGCTGCGCGGCGTCTGGGACGATCGTCAGAGCTATTACCTCACGGCCAAGCACTGGTCCCTGAACCTGGAAAAGAACCGCGAGGAAATCGTCCGCAACGGCGACGAGTCCCTGTTCCGCAAGTTCCAGGTCTACCTGTGGGGCACCGCCGACGTGTTCCGCCGGGACATCATGCAAGCCTATCGCTGGGTGTTGGAGCTGCCCTGAGGCTTTATCTGTCGTCTTTCCGGTTGGGCAACCGGCCGGAAAGATTGGTGGAACTGGCCGGCGGCGGCAAACGCGCCCTGGTCATCGCGAACACCTGCGACACCTTTGCCCAGGCGGAAAGGGCGCCGCGGGTCCGCAGGGAAATCTCGGCCCTGCAAGGGCTGGACTTCCAGGCCGAAGAACTCGATCTCCGGGACTATTTCGACGGCGGACGGTCCCGCACGGAACTGAGCGCCCGTCTGGACGCCTGCGATCTCCTCTGGGCCCGGGGCGGCAACTCCTTCATATACCGGCGGGCCATGCGCCAAAGCGGATTCGACGAATTGCTCCTCGACCTGCTTTCCCGCGACGCTCTCGTCTACGGCGGCTATAGCGGCGGCATCGCCGTGCTGGCCCCCTCCCTGGAAGGCATAGAGATCGTCAACGACCCGGAAGCCGTGCCGGCAGGCTATGACCCCGGAGTCATCCGCGACGGCCTGGGCCTGATTCCTTTTTCCATCGCGCCCCATTACAAGTCGAACCATTTTGCATCCCCGGGAATCGACCTGGTGGTGCAATACTTCATCGACCATGGGATGCCCTACAAGACCCTGCATGATGGGGAAGCCATCGTCGTGGATGGGGACCGGGAAGAACTGATAGCCTGACCGGTCCCTTTTCCTGGGTAGCACATTCCGCATCAAAAGCCCTGCTTTCGCTTGACGAAGGTCAGGATGCTAGAACCGACCAACCGGGCGAGTAGCGAGGTGCAGCGGGGCTGGTCTATTTGCCCATGTAACTACATTGTATATACACGGAACGTGGGTACATTGTACATACAGCGAACGTATGCACATTGTATCTACACGGAAGAAATGGGTACTAAGGCTCGGGGGCGGCCTTTCCGGACGCCTCGGTGGTCCCCTTGGCGGGGGCCGGCGAAGACAGATAGGTATAGAACGCCGGCACCACGAAAAGCGTCAGCGCCAGGCTGAACAACAGCCCTCCAATCACCACGATGCCCATGGAGACCCGGCTGCGGGCCCCGGCTCCCAAGGCCAGGGCGATGGGCAGGGAGCCCAGGATGGCCGTGAGACTGGTCATGACGATGGGCCGGAAGCGGGAGACCGCGGATTCCACGATGGCCTGATGGAGCGCCAGGCCCGTCTCCTTGCGCTGGTTCCCGAACTCGACGATCAGGATTCCGTTCTTGGTCACCAGACCGATGAGCATGATGATGCCTATTTCCCCGAAGATGTTCAGGGACTGGTTGAAGTACCAGAGGGACAGCAGGGCTCCCGCCATGGCCAGGGGCACGGTGAACATGATTATGAGCGGATCCTTGAAGCTTTCGAACTGGGCGGCCAGCACAAGGTAGATCAGGGTCAGGGCGAACACGAATGCGAAGAGCAGGCTGGAGGAGCTTTCGGCGAAGTCCCGGGCCGCCCCGGTCAGGGCCGTGGTGAAGGTGGGATCGAGCGTCTTTTTGGCGGTGGCGTTCATGGCGTCGATGCCTTCCCGGATGGTTCGTCCGGGCGCGAGGCCGGCCATGACAGTGGCGGAGGAATAGCGGTTGAACCGGAAGCGTTGCGGCGGGCTGCTGCCCTCTTCCGTCCTCAGCACATTGTCCAATTGCGTCAGGCGACCGTCCGCCCCGCGCACATACGCTGAAAGCAGCATCAGGGGCTGATCGCGATCCTGCGTATTCAACTGGCCTATGATCTGGTATTGCTTGCCGCTGCGGACGATGTAGCCGTAGCGCGTGCCGCTCAAACCCAATTGCAGGGTCTGGTCGATGTCCAGAGGCGCCACCCCCAGGTCCCGGGCCTTGCTTCGGTCGATTATCAATTGAAGTTCCGGGCTGTTGAATTTCAGGTTGACGTCCACCACCTGGAAAACGGGATTGTTGCTTGCCTCCTGCTGGAAGGTGGGCAACTTGGCCGCCAGGTGCTCCAGGTCCGGGGCCTGGACCACGAACTGGATGGGAAGGCCTCCGCGCCGATCGGTGCTGATGGTCTGTTCCTGGGAAACGTAGGTGCGCGCCCCGCTCAATTGCCGCACGGCCTGGGACAGATCATCGGAGATTTTCTGTTGCGAGCGTTTCCGCTGTCCCGGATCCTTGAGGATGAGGCGGACGTTGCCGGAGTTCACCGCTCCCGTTCCGGAGCCGGGCGCGGTCATGACCAGGACCGACTGGCGCTCGGGAACCACGCTGTCGATGAGAGTGTTCACGGCGTCCATGTATTCGGTCATGGCGGTGAAAGAGGTGCCCTCCGGGGCCGTGGCGGTGAGGCTGAGGCGCGAGCGATCTTCAATGGGCGCCAGTTCCCTGGGCAGCCTGGGATAGAGGACGGCGATGAGCGCCACGGACACGCCCATGACGACGAAAGCCAGCCAACGCCGGGTCAGGAATTTTTCCAGAAGCCGGCGGTAGTCGTCGATCATCCTGTCGAAAAAAGCCTCGCTACGCTGGTAGAAGGAATGTGGGTCCTGGGCATGGCGGCGCAGGAAGCGCGTGCTCAGCATAGGGGTGATGGACAGGGACACGAAGGCGGAGATGAGCACGGCCGAAGCCACGACCACTCCGAACTCCCGGAACAGGCGCCCCACTATGCCTTGCAGGAACACGATAGGCAGGAACACCGCCGACAGGGTCAGGGTGGTGGACAGGATGGCGAAGAAGATTTCCGCCGAGCCCCGATGCCCGGCCTCGACCGGATCCTCGCCCGCCTCGATTTTCCGGTAGATGTTTTCCAGGACCACGATGGCATCGTCCACCACCAGGCCCGTGGCCAGCACGATGGCCAGCAGGGAGAGGATGTTGATGGAAAACCCGCTGATGAACATCAGGAAAAAAGCCCCCAACAGGGAGATGGGCAGGGCCAGCACCGGGATGATCGTAGCCCGCCAATCCCGCAGGAAAACGAATATCACCAGCACCACCAGCAGGAAGGCGGCTCCCAGGGTTTCCACCACCTCCTTGATGGAACGCCGGACGTTGACCGTATAGTCCAGAAGCATGGAGATATTCAAATCGGACGGGGCTTCCCGCTTCAATTGATCCAACCGCCGGTAGAACTCGTCCGCGATGGCGATATGGTTGGCGCCGGGCTGCGGGATCACGGCTACGCCGATCATCACCACCCCATCGCGCTTCAAAAGGGTCCGATCGTTCTCCGGGCCCTCCTTCACCGTGCCGATATCCTTGAAGCGGACCACTTCGCCGCTGTCTTCCTTGATGATCAGATCCTCGAATTCCTTCGGCGTTTGCATGCGGCTCATGGACCGGACCGTAAGTTCCGTGTTCTTGCCCTGGATGAAGCCCGCCGGGAGCTCCACGTTTTCCCGGTCCAAGGCGGCCTTCACGTCCTGGGGGATCACGCCCCGCGAGTTCATCAGCCCGCCGGACATGTACAGGCGGATGGAATATTTCTGCTCGCCGTAAATCCGCACCTCGCTGACGCCTTGGATGGTCTGCACCCGATCCACAATCACGTTGCTGGCGTAATCGCTCACGTCGATGGGCGAGCGGGAACCGCTTTGCACCGTTACGATCAGGATGGGGGCCGCGTCCGCATCGGCCTTGGAGATGACCGGCAGGGTGGTGATGTCCGCGGGCAATTGCCCCTGGGCCCTGGAAACGCGGTCCCGCACGTCGTTGGCGGCGGCCTCCAGATCCGCGCCCAGATTGAACTCCACCGTGATGGTGCTGGTGCCCCGTCCGCTGGTGGAGGTGAGCGTGCGGATGCCGGCGATGCCGTTGATGGAGCTTTCCAAGGGCTCCGTCACCTGGGCTTCCATCACCTCCGGCGCGGCGCCCGTATACGTGGTGGACACGGTCACGATGGGCGGATCCACGGAAGGATAGTCCCGCACCCCCAGGAAGCGGAAGGAAATGATCCCCATCAGCACGATCACCAGGTTCAGGACGATGCCGAGCACCGGGCGGCGGATGAACAGGGAGGAAAAATTCATGTTCAGTTCAGGCTTTTGACTTCAACGGGCGATCCGGGACGGATCAGAGTGATTCCGGTGGTGATGACCGTGTCCCCCGGGCGGATGCCCGCCGTGATTTCCACGTCCACATCCGTGCGCAAGCCTATCTGGACCTTCTGCGCCACCGCCGCGCCCTGGCGCAGGACATACACCTGCTGTCCGGAAACATTGGGCACCAGCGCCTGGCTGGGAACCGACAGGGCCTCGGGCAGCTCCCGCACCACCAGGGTCAAATGGGCGAAAGAGCCCGGAGCCAAGGCGCTATCGGTGCTATCGCATACCGCCCGCACGTTCACGGTGCGCGTGTTCTCGTCCACCTTGGGATCCACCGCGGACACCTTGGCCGAATAACTGCTGTCCGCCCCCTGGACGGTGAAGTCCACCACCTTGCCGGGAGACACGGAATCGTAATACTGCTCCGGCACGGAAAAAACCACGTTGAGCGGCGCATCGCTGACGAAGTTCGCGATGGGGGATCCCACGGAAACGAATCCCCCCAGGCTCACCAGTTTCAGGCCCACCACCCCGGCGAAAGGCGCGCGGACTTCCGTCTTTTGGATTTGCGCCACCAACAACTGCACGTCCCCGCGCGCGGACTCCAACGCCTCCTGGGCCAAATCGTACTCCTGCTGGCTGATGAAATTCCGGGCCAGCAGGCGCTTCTCCCGCACAAGGTTGGTCCGGGCCGTTTCCAACGCGGCCTTCGCTTTGATCAACTGGGCCTGGAGGTCCGCATCGTTGATTTTCACCAGCAAAGTACCCTTGGGAACCCGGTTCCCTTCGTGCAAAGGCAAGCGGACGATCCGCCCCGCAGCCTCGCTCTTGAGCTGGATATCCTCGCTGGCCTGCAGGGTTCCCGTGCTGACCACTTTTTCCTGGAGAGTCTTGGGCCGCACCACGTGGGCCGTCACCTGGACCTTGTATTTCCCCCCCGGCCCGCCGCCTGATCCGCCTGCACCGGTTCCGCCGCCACCGGCGCCCGATCCACCGCCGCCTCCCGGCCCACCTCCACTCGGCCCGCCCGCGCCGGGCCCGCCTCCCGATCCACCGACACCGGATCCGCCTCCCGGTGTCCCTGCGCCCTGATTGCCCCCGCCCGGGGATTTCCCATCACCCCCCGGAGACATTTGCTGGGACGCGGTTTTCCCCTGCTTTGCGTGCAAGAAATGCCTGACCTTGGGATAGGCCAGCAAGGCCAAGGCGATCACGGCGATGGTAAACCATGACGTACCTCTTTGCGGGAAATGCATGCGGTCACCCTCTGGAACACCAGGACACCACCGAAAGACACCACCGGAACCGGCACTTTTAAAATCGCATTTCCAAAGGGGGAGCGAAACAATTTGATTCAGAAACGGATTGAGTAACTTCCGGAAATGCTGAAAAACGTCGGTCCGCGCGCGTTCCGCTGCTGCCTAATCGCCCTGGCGTCGCTCTTTTTCAGCGTGATGGTGGTGGGGGAGGTCCGCAGCGGCTTCGTCTATCGCTGGGTTCCCGGTCCCCTCCTGTATTTCACCCAGATCGCCGGCCTGTTCACGGAATCCAAAAAACTGGACGTGGATTTCCGCGCCGAAGGCTGGTCCTGCCAGGACGGCCTGTTCCGCGAACTCGACGTGGGCCCCCAATTCCCGATCCAGCCCGGCAATAAGGAAAACCGCTTCCAACGCGCGGTGTATTTCTACAACGGCAATCCCTTGGTGATGCATGCCCTGGAACGATTCATCACCGACCACCACAACGCCATGGTCCGCGACCTGGAAGCGAAGGGCCAATCCATCGACCCCGGCCGCATCGGCGGGGTCCGCATCGTCAGCGCGGTGACGCCCATCCCGGAACCGTCGGAAGGCATCCAACGCTACGGCCGCAAGCCCTTGTCCGAATATCCCTTCGACCGCGTGCATACGCTCTACGAAACGCCCGCCAAGCGAATCTGGAAACGCTGCCGGGAACCTTTGTGAAAATGCCCGCGAAGCTGAAAGTACCCGCGCTGGTCAAAGCATTTTTCGCCCCGCAACCATTGGTCCGCCTGGAGTTCCTCCGCATCCTGATTCCCCTGGCCATCCTCGGCTTCCTCAGCTCCCGCCTCTCGTATCCCGGCGAATGGCTGACCGATAGGGGATTCCAGATTCCGGATCTGGGCCATCGCGATTGGCGGCAACCGCTCTATATCCCGCCCCTGCCTCTGTGGGGGGCCATAACCCTCTGCGCGCTGACAACGCTTTCCGGCCTGCTCGTGTCCCTCGGTTATCGAACACGCATGGCGCTGGTAGCCTTTGCCCTATGTCTCATCTACCTGGCCCTCGCCGATCGCCTGGCGGCCTTCACGGTGAGCAAGCTGGGAGCGGTGCTGGCCGTGGCCTTGTGCTTCACCCCTTGCGGCAACGCCTTTGGCCTGGATGCCTGGCTCGCCAATGACAAAAAAGGCAAAAATCCATCGGCCCATCCGCTCCCCGCCGTCACCTGGGGCAACGTCCGCTTCTTCCAGGTCCTGGTGGCCCTATTGTATTTGGCTTCCGGCCTCGCCAAAATCCACGGCGACTGGTTCCAGGTGCACGATGTCCTCTGGACGCATGTGCACGATTCCTATCAGACCCTCACGTCCTACCGGGTCGCGCGTGCTCTGCCGTATCGGGTCTGGCCCTATCTCCAATACCTGGTCCTGGCCTTCGAAACCGGGGCCCCGCTCTGGTTCCTGCTCCCCTGGACGCGCCTCCCGGCCCTGTGGGTGGGGCTGGGCATGCATACCTTCATCGGCCTGTGTTTCGGACCCGTGATTTGGTTCGCTCTGCTCATGATGGTCTTGTTATTGGGGTGTTTTGCGCCTCTGGCCTGGCTGGAGCGGCTTTTACGCCTCCGCTTGAAACCCGATTAAGATATTATTCCAAACATGTCCGGAATCGGACCCCCCGCTTGTCATTAGGGTAATCGAGCCCAATGCAGGGCGCCGGTACCAACAAGGAGTCCAAAATGGATGAGTTTATGTTCCTAGTCCGCGGATACGATGAAAAAGGCGTCACCCCCGAGATCATGCAGAAGCGCATGGCCGCCTACCAGCCCTGGATGGAAAAAATGATGACCGCCGGCCATTACAAAAGCGGCGCGCCCCTGGAGTCCGGCTCCGGCCGCCTCCTCAAGTCGAACCGTTCGGTGGCCACCGATGGTCCCTTCCTGGAATCGAAGGAAATCATCGGCGGCTACGTCATCGTCACCGCCAAGGACTATGACCAGGCCGTGGCCTTCGCCAAGGAATGCCCGCTTCTGGATCATTGCGAACTGGAAGTCCGTAAAGTCGGCAAGATGTAATGCTCCCGCAAGGGATGGAACACTTCTTCCGCCATGAGTCGGGACGGATCGTATCCATCCTGGCCGGCATCTTCGGCATGCGCAACCTGCAGCTTGCCGAAGATGTGGTGCAGGAAGCCCTGATGGCTGCCTTCAGCCAATGGACCTACGGCCCCATCCCGGACAATCCCAGCGCCTGGGTCATGACCGTGGCCAAACGCAAGGCCCTGAACCATCTCAAGCGCGAAAAGCTGACGGAGAAATATGCCTGGGAGCTGGGGCCGGAAGGCCTAGCTCCCGGCATCATCGAGCAATCCTTCCAAGAGGATCAAGTAGAAGACTCCGTGCTCCGCATGATGTTCGTCTGCTGCCACCCGGACCTCCCCCCCGAAGCGCGCCTGGTGCTCACCCTTAAGATCATCTGCGGCTTCTCCGTGCAGGAAATCGCCAGCGCCCTCCTCTCCAACGAATCCGCCATCGAAAAACGCCTCTCCCGCAGCAAACAGGAATTCCGCGACCGCCACCTGCCCATGGAAATCCCCGAAGGCGCTTCCCTCGAGAACCGCCTCCGCAGCGTACACCTTTGCATCTACCTGCTCTTCAACGAAGGCTACAACTCCTCCCATCCGGACTTCCTGATCCGCAAGGACCTATGCATGGAGGCCATGCGCCTCTGCAAAATGCTCCTGCACCGCTTCCCGTCCAACCGCCCCGGCTTCGCCCTGATGGCGCTGATGTGCTTCCATGCGGCTCGCTTCGAAAGCCGCATCGACGATCACGGAGCGCTGATCCTATTCGCCAATCAGGACCGGTCCAAGTGGAATGCGGACCTGATCCGGGCCGGTCATTATCATCTGTCCGAGGCGGCGGGCGGCGATCAATTGACGGAGTACCATCTGGAGGCGGCGATTGCGGCGGAGCATTGCACGGCGAAGGATTTCGCGTCCACGCGCTGGGCGGAGATTGATCGGTATTACGAGGTGCTGGGGGAGATGAAGGATAACCCGGTGATCGAATTGAATCGGGCGGTGATCCTGTCGCAGACGCAGGGGCCTTTGGTGGCGATTAAGAAGCTGGATGCGTTGAAGGAGCATCCGAAGTTGAAGGGATATTACTTGCTGCACGCGACGTTGGGGGAGTTGTATTCGCAGGTGGGGGAGACGGGGAAGGCAAAGGAGCATTTCCTGGCGGCGATTGGGATGACGAGTTCGAAGGCGGAGGTGAGTTTTCTGAGGGGAAAGTTGGGGGCGGGGTAGGGGAAGCGGGTCGGGCATGTACAGTTTGTGCGTAGGGGTTCAATTGGCAAATTGCTTCTGGGTCGAGTAATGTTATGGGTTTTGTGATTCGGACTATTTTAAACGATATTGCCCAACAAAACCATTCTGATGAATGGTTCTTCGAGCCATTCGTGGTTTTGCAGAAACCAATCTAGGGTGAAGAAAAGTTTCACTTTACAACTAGTTGTGTTCAAAGCGAGGGCGGGGCTTCGCTCACTCTCGTTCGCTTCGCAATACACAACCGCCAACGTCCTGTTTGACGGGGTTTTCAAATTATATTTGCTAGATGGATCCCTCTAAAACAAAATTATACGGCATCCTGGGCCGCGGGGTGTTCCTCCGAGCATCGTATCGCAATGTTCTGACGATGACAGAATGGGTAAGCTTTACAAGAATCCGCGCCTGAACAGGAGTTGCTGAGTGCATATTGAGTTCGTCGAAATCGCAAACTTTAGGAAGTTGCTTTCAACACGCGTCGATCTATCGACCACGACAACACTTTTTGTCGGGGCCAACAATAGTGGCAAGACGTCGGCAATGCTCACTTTGCGCCGTTTTCTTTCGCCACGCCGTTGCCCTTTTGAGATACATGACGTTACCCTATGCCACTGGCCCGCAATCATTGCGCTCGGTAAGAGTTGGATCACAGCGCACGACGCAGGGGACGTCGTTGATCTGGTTCTGGCCCCCTGGGTTAGCGTTCTCCCGACGCTTGACCTCTGGCTGCATGTCGAGACCGGCGAGATGCATCACGTTCGTGATCTGATTCCAACACTTGATTGGGAAGGTGGCAGGCTGGGCGTCCGACTGCGCTACGAGCCCAAGGATCTCGACCTGCTATACAAGGACTTTATGCGTGCCGTGAGCGACGCCGAGGCGATAAAGGCAGCGGCAATTGACGTTGCGGCGGCGGAACATCCGGACGCTGATCCTCCCCCGGCTCCTCCCAAGCTAACGATTTGGCCGGCGAACCTTGTCGACTTTCTTAGCAAGAGGCTCTCCACCCACTTCACAATCCGCGCCTACTCGCTGGATCCGACCAAGCTCGCGGCTTCCAAAAACTCCCTGGCGCAACCGCAGGTGCTACCGCTCGCGTCGCTACCGATCGAAGGCGATCCTTTGCACGGCCTAATCCGTGTGCATGATATCCCCGCACAACGCGGGTTCGGTGAAGAGCAGTCCGGCCAAGATGACGAAGACGGTCCAGCCGCTGTGGCGGGCAGCCGTCTGTCGGAGCAGTTGAGAACCTACTATGCCAAGCATCTCGATCCGACAAAGGGACCCGATCCGAGGGATCTCGGGGCGCTCCAAGCGATCGAGGCCGCCCAGGACGCGTTCGACAAGCGGCTGACTGAAAGCTTCAAAGACGCATTCGATGAGGTCGAAGACATGGGCTATCCCGGTGTGACCGATCCCCGTCCGCGTGTGTCAACCCGACTGAAGGCGATTGACGGACTCAACCACAGTGCGGCAATTAGCTTCGAGGTCGATGTGGTCGCTGAGGATGGTGCGACTACACCCCTCCTACGATTACCCGAGGCCAGTAACGGGCTCGGCTATCAGAACTTGATCTCGATGATTTTCAGGCTGATGAGCTTCCGCGACGCGTGGATGCGCGTCGGCAAGGCATCGAAAGGTACGACGATTGCTAGCACCGAGCCGCTCCATCTGGTGCTAGTCGAGGAACCCGAGGCACATCTTCACGCGCAGGTCCAGCAGGTCTTCATAAAAAAGGCCTATGCCGTGCTGCGAGCCCATGATGACTTGGGCGATAGCAAGAAGCTTCGCACCCAACTCGTGGTCAGCACCCACTCGAGCCACGTGGCACATGAAACCTTGTTCTCCTGCCTTCGCTATTTCCGTCGACTGCCGGCCGGCATGGCAGCCAAGGTGCCGGTTTCGACAGTCGTCAACCTGTCCGATGTGTTCGGTCCTGGAAGTGAGACCGAGCGATTCGTCACGCGCTATCTGCGTGCGCAGCATGCCGATCTGTTCTTCGCCGATGCCGCCATCCTTGTGGAAGGGCCGGCCGAGCGCATGCTCGTCCCCAATTTCATTCGTGCCCATTATGACAAGCTTAATCAGTGCTACATCACGCTACTCGAGATAGGTGGCAGCCATGCACATCGTCTTAGGCCGCTGATAGATCATCTCGGGCTGCTGACGCTAATCATCACCGACCTCGATACTCTCGACCGTACCGGCGGCGTATCGGTACCACCGGCAAAGGGTGCCAACCAGAAAACCAACAACGCGACGCTAAAGGCCTGGGTGCCGGGTGTCGAGGACGTCGATGCTCTCATGGATGCTAATGCCTCAGCCAAGACCTTAGGCATGGACGGTGATCTCCTGTTTGCGGTGCGCGCCGCCTATCAAACCCCGCTGGTTGTGACCGCACCGGGGTCCGCTGGGCCCGAAACGGCCTATCCTTACACGTTCGAGGATGCACTCGCGTTCGAGAACCTCGCCTTATTCGCGACGCTTAATGGGACAGGTCTAGTGCGTAAGTTTCACGAAGCGATCACGAAAGGTGGTGGTGTGACTGCGATCGGCCAACGCATGTATGATGCCCTCAAGAGCGGCAAGAAAGCCGAGTTTGCGCTCGATGTCCTAGAGCTTGAGAAGTTCGACGACATCGTCGTGCCCGGCTACATTGCCGAGGGACTCGAATGGCTCCTCAAGCAGCTCAAGAAGAAGCAGCTCGAAATCCTGCCTCAGGTGGAGCAGCCAGAACAAGCCGAGCAGGCCGAAACATGAGTGCCGACGACGACCAGTTCGACACCGTTGCAGACGAGACTATCCTCAGCTGTCTAGACTTGGAGAAGCCGAGAAGCTTATTCCTCTATGCGGGCGCGGGATCTGGCAAGACGCGTTCGCTAGTAAATGCTATTCGTACGGTCTGCCGTGAGCAGGGTCGGCGTCTATCTCTAACTGGGCAGAAAATCGGCGTCATTACCTATACCAACGCTGCGTGCGACGAGATCAAGCAGCGGCTTGAGTTCGACCCGCGAGTCGAGGTGTCGACGATCCATGCCTTCGCTTGGTCATTGATTGCTGGGTATAACAAAGATATCAGGCAATGGCTCGCCGCAAGGCTGCTCCATGATGTCGCCGAACTCAAGGAGGCTC
The DNA here is from genome assembly GCA_028287505.1 of Fibrobacterota bacterium. Lineage (GTDB taxonomy): Bacteria > Fibrobacterota > Fibrobacteria > UBA11236 > UBA11236 > Chersky-265. Next base: position 51,285 of record JAQBPN010000014.1, read on the forward strand.
AAGCCAAGGGCCGTGCTGGCACCAAGGCCGCTGTGGACCGTGCCCGCTCGATTGAGAGCAAGCTGCGTCGCCACGCAGGTTTAGATGCGATTACGCGCTTCGTCTACAGTCCGACTGGCGATAACAGAACCCGCGACTCCCTTAACCATGCCGAAGTCATTGTGATGACAGCCGATTTTCTGAGCGCGAAACCTGGTCTACGTCGCCTGCTGGTAACCCGATTTCCTATCCTGCTGATCGATGAGAGCCAAGACACGAACCGCAGGCTCATGGATGTGCTGCTCGACGTCGAGGCAGCATACCGCGGTACTTTTTGCCTTGGCCTCTTCGGCGATATGATGCAGCGCATCTACGCCGACGGGAAGGATCGCCTGGCCGAGGCGATCCCCGAGAGTTGGGGGCGGCCACGTAAGCGAATGAACCATCGCTGCCCGACCAGGGTCATCGAGCTCATCAACAGGATCCGCCAGGACGAGGATCGCGAGGAGCAGGTACCGCGAAGCGATGCCAGCGTCGGCGTCGTCCGATTGTTCGTTGTGTCGCATGCGATCACCGACAAGACTGGAATCGAGGCTGCGATCGCCGCGAGGATGGCCGAGATCACGGGCGATCAGAATTGGGCCGCGGGATCAGCAGCGATCAAGACGCTTGCTCTGGAGCATCTAATGTCGGCTCGCCGCTTCGGGTTCGAGGCGTTCTTCGAGCCACTCTATTCTGTCGAGCGGATTCGTACGAGCCTCCTTCAAGGGACCGGCGCCGGCATTGGGTTGTTTACGCGCGAGATCCTGCCCCTGGTCACCGCACTACGCGCGTCGGACCGCTTCGCAGCCGCTGCGATCGTCCGGCGCACTTCACCACTCCTTGAGCACAAGGCGCTTGAGGAGGCTGGGGACAGGCAGTCCAACGTTCTCAGCAAGACTAACGCGACCTGCGATGGTCTTCTGGCGCTGGTGTCGGCTGCTGAAAAGCCAACGGCGCGCGCGGTGTTAGGCTATGTTGCCGAGACAGGTCTCTTTACACTCCCCGACGTGCTAGCGCCGTTTGCTGCTGCCGACGAAGCTGCGCTCGTAGGCGAAGCAGGAGAAGATGCTGATGATGAAACCGGCGAAGAAGAAGAGAACGATCTCAAGAGTGAGCTTGGCGGGTGGCGCTTAGCACTCGAAGCGCCATTTGATCAGATCGAGAAATATGATCGCTATGTCCGGGGCGTCTCGCAGTTCGATACACACCAGGGAGTGAAGGGCTTGGAGTTTCCACGCGTGATGGTCATCGTAAGCGATGAGGAAGCGCGCGGGTTTATGTTCGCCTACGATAAGCTCTTTGGGACGAAGGAAAAGAGTAAGACCGACCTTGAAAATGAAGCATTTGGCAAGGAAACCACGGTTGACCGGACGCGTCGGCTTTTCTATGTGACCTGTAGTCGTGCCGAGGAGAGTCTCGCGGTCGTCTACTACGCCGCCAATCCTGCACTAGCGCGAGAAGCCATGATTAGGCAGGGCTGGTTCAAGCCAGAAGAGATCGAGATCATCGGAAAATGAGCGATCTACTGGCAAGAGAATGGCCGCTTTCTAATCACTTGATTTCAAACAGGCCATCCACTAATCGCCAAATTGCAGCTACAATCTCATCGATCAACGAATGACTGGATTTGGTCAGCCGGGACGATACTGTGGACATTCGCTATGGGTCGATACTGGACAAAAGGTCTAGCATTCGCTTTGCCCTTCCTGGGCATACTTAGCAAAACCCGTCCCACCACTGATCACAACCACCTCCAGCCTGGAGCCCGCGTACATGCTACGCATTGCGGGATCGCAAATGGCTTGGAAAGGGTGCGCGGTAGTTCGCACTAAGCTTCGGGCTGGCGCTTACGCGTTCCTCCTCCCACTCGGTCGTCGTCTGTGTTAGCTGGTCCTCAGCTTGTGCTCACTACATGCCGCAGGGGTTCGATACGGGGGCGGTAGCGCCCCACTTCATTCGCGTCCTCGCATATCGCGCATCCCTTTCCAAGCAACTTCAGGCTTGGGTGGCATTGGGCGAAATGGGACCTTGAAGAGTGGCCCTTCGGCCAATGTTTAGAGGTTATTTTTTGGGAGCGGGAAATCAGGAAATGAAAGCAAAGTCAAGCGGGCATGAGAGTATACCGGATTCAAAAAGGTCTGGCCTATTCTCCGGAAGAGCCGAATAACCGGGTATTCAAACCGCCCGTGCTGCTTGTGAACCGGCTGCAATACGGAAGGAAATAGACTGTGGCATTCTTTAGCTTAAACCACCGGGAAATTCGGCAAGGCGATATAGTTCTAACAAGGGATAGGTCTAAGACAAGCAAATGGATTCAGTTCAGTACACAAGGTGAATTCTCACACGCAATTATTTACCTGGGAAATTATAGCCTGATTGAGGCAACGCTGGAAGGAGTGCACGTATCAAATTCACTTAGGAAAAGATTTGAGTCTCCAGATGATGTTTCCGTGTATCGGCATAAAAAAAATCTCTCTCCAAATGAACTCCAATCCATGTGTGATTGGGCCAGGACAAACTACGCCGCGCAATACAATTTACTTGGGGCTATTGGTGCGGGCATTGGTGTTGAATTTGAGAGTGAGAGAAAGCAAACCTTTTGTTCAAAATTTGCCTGTATGGCCTATCAAAATATCGGGCATTCAGTAGTGGATAATCCTTCAATAGCAACTCCTTCTGATATTTCGAAATCCGGGCACCTGTATCGAATAGATAAGTATCTCGTGAAAATTGAAAAAGAGGATGAGGATTCGGAACCGAACCAAAATGAACGTCAAAAAGCGCTAATAAATGCTTTCATGATGAACGTGCGCGAAATTGCGGGAAAGAATGTCCAGACTTTCAACGACGTTGACCAGATTGTTTTAGAAAACAGAGAATTAGATAAGCCAATATCAGATTTGCTAGTTCAATCAGGATACCTTAACATGTGGCAATGGGACGTTGAAATTTGCCCTTTCCATTACGACCTAGATAATCTTGGTGCACATGTAAAAAAATGGGGATTTACAAAAGAAGATTTGATGGATTATTGTGCGGACCAAATCAAAGCCTGCGACGAAAACGAGCGCCGCTATGCGAACAATTTGGCAGTTTGTGAAGACCTAATGTCCAAGAGACCGAGACAATTTATTCGTCTAAAGATTAACCTTTACAATACTCTAATCAGACAAACGGAAATAAGAAAAGAAGTTGCGGAAAAGGGAAGTCAGCTTGTCATCGAATAGCGGTGCGACGTCGTATAACAATCGAACTGAATGCGCTCTGCCGTTACGCCTTTCCCTTACGCGAACGTCGCGCCGGTGACGCTCCAGGCGCGTCCTTTACAGATCATGCCTTCCGCCAGTCCTCGAAGCTCATTAGGGTGTTGTTCGGACGAAATAAAATACACGGGACGTTACGATGTGTGGAAGCCTCGAACTACTTAGTCCAATTGAATGGAAGTCATTGGCGAATATTATTGGGCCTATTTATTCGAATTGGGTAAGGCATAAGTACGGATGGAGAGGCGCTTCAATTGAAGACGAAGAAGCAAATCATTTTGATTATATTCAAGCAATATATGAAAACGGGGGAAAATTTAGTATTACAGATCATAGTTCTTTAAATAGAATATTATGCACGGCATACTCTCTTTCATTGACTGACATTTGCGCGAATTTGGGAGCGTGTCGAAATATTTGCCTGGCCACTCCCCACGATTTTGAATCATTCAAAAAAAGAATTGAGTGCGAAGTATATAAGATTAAATTAGCTCAAATTATTTAGCGGCTTGTTGGACCTATCCACCCTTAACAAGGGTGCAAAAAATAAAAATGAGAAACGAAATTTAAATGAAAAAAATCGCCATCATCCTTTCAATTCTCCTATTGCTAGTTATTGGTGTCATAAGCATCTGGAGCGCCGACAACGATGGTCTTAATAAAATAGGAACCGTCGCAAAAGCTCTTCAAGGATTTTGCAATGTTGCGACATTAGTTATCGCAGTTTTGTTATATGAAAAATATGGAATGGACGAGCCGATAAAGGAGAAGCAGCTAGATGTTGTTCTAAAATGCTTAGAAAAATCTAAGAAGGTATTCGTTTTTTTCGAGGGGCAGATAACAGGAGGTGGAGGATCTGTAATTAGTTTTAGGCCTGCTGAACAGGCTTGGCATGAGTTCTCAGAGTTTGACAATCAACCGCTTCTATTTCATCACTCATATTTTGTGGGCATGCGAGGAATTGAGGAAATAACAGAAGATCTGTATTTCCCTACTGAGCTAAAGCCTCATATACCATTTCTTTCAACCCCAGTGATGACTTCAGTTAATGAAAAGGAGCGAGTTGGATATTTCGTTGCTAGTTGTCCAATACGGGAAATGAATGAAGATAAGACAAAAATTGGAAAAGTTTGGAAACGAGAATTGAAAATATCAAATATCAAACTCATGTGGAAAACATTCATAAATGAACAAGTTGCCTGGATTAACAGTCATTCAAACAATAAGGTCGAGCTAAATATTCTGAAATAAATTCCCGCCTCATAGTCCTGCGTATAAAGGGAAAGTTATCACGCACTTGGGTCTGGAGTTGGAGGGGGCAATAAGGATAGATGAAAAGAGGATACTAAAGTGATCGAAATAAAAAATACTATCGACATTCCGAAATAATAAATTTTGAGTGTCCTACGTGTTCAAATGGTAGGTTTACCGGTGTTGAAAAGGAAATAGTTAAAAAGGAGACCATCGATTCAATTAAAAATGGTGAATTAAACGGGCGCACTGCTTATGAATACGAAGCTCGTTACACATGCATTTTTAAGTGCTCGAATCCTAAATGCGGAGATCACATCTTCATGACCGGAATGGAGGCAATTGATGAAGAGTTTGTCCGTGGGCAACGTGGTGAACCAGAAACCGAATATTTCAGTGTGTATAACCCTCAGTTTATTAGTCCGCCTATCCGCATAGTCCCTCTAAATGAAAAATATCCAAAGTTTGTAAAAGAAGATCTAATCAGTTCATTTCAAGTATTCTGGACTGATTCAAGTGCCTGCGGAAATCGAATCAGAGTTTGTGTCGAAAATCTTCTGGCCCATTTCAAAATCTCTAAGTTAACACCAAAGAAAAAGTTCAAGTCGCTTGAAAGTCGTATAAAGGAATTCAAAGTACAATACCCGAAATACGAGACGCTTGCAAATAATTTGCTAGCCATCAAATGGATGGGCAACGTAGCGTCACATGAAGAGATCTCAAGAGAAGATGTGGCAACAGCTTACCAAATATTTGGGTTTGTCCTGGATGAGATATTTCATAATCGTAAAGAGCAAATGGATAAAATGTCTAGGTTGATTATTAAGAAAAAGGGAAAAACAAAGAAGAAGCGTTAGCATCGGCTAACAGTCACTCAGATGAGGTCGCACCGGAATCGCCCGCATCGCGCCCGCAAATGGGCCTTCGAGGAGCCTGCTGGCCCAGAAAATTATTCTGCTTCCCCGCCCATTTTATTACCCTTTAAGAAGCTTCCAGGCACGCCCCTGTCCCGTGCCGCGATTCCAGTTCTTTCCCTAAACGGTGCCTTAATGCGTTCGATACGATGGTTCTCCTGGCCCACTTTAAGCTGCTTCATTGTTATCGTTCCCAGTGAACTTCGTTTGGATTGGAATTAGTAGGCCGCAAGGAGGGCAGGGCAACCGGTTCATTAACGTGACGTATCCAGGCATATGCATCATAGACCACCTTGAGATCAGCCAGAAGTCCGGAGATCAGAACCGCCAGCAGCCACCAGGGAAAATGCTTCACAGCATAATAGGGTGTGATCATGTCCTTTGAGGGTAATGTGGGTGGTCGTTCCTCCAAGTCCTGGATCCGCTTATTCGCGGTGGCAAGTTCCACATCCCTCTCTTCCAGTTGCATTCGAATTCCCAGAGTTGGATCCGTGGCGGGCCTTTCCGCTTTCGGCTTCAATCCCTCAACGCGCCCTTTGGTAACGATGTTGTTGGTCAAGCCTGCAATCTTATCCAAGTAGAATTCTCCGCTATTGAACCACTGCTGCTGGGTCGCGGAGTTCATCCAGACCTTGACGTTGTCAAATTCCGTTATCCAATATGTTTCATCGGACTCGCTACGCAGTATTCGCTCAGCCTGGACGAGGTTTGCATAAAAATCGGCTTTGAGCTTGTGCCTTTGTGGCGCAATCATCGGCACTTCCCACCGACGCCGGATCGAAATAATCTGATCTTCAATCTGGTCAAATTGCTCGACCAATTCTTCTCTTGTCATAAGTGATTCAAATAGTAGCTTTTTGGTGGATACCTTCCGCCATACTCCATCCTCTACGCTACTCCCATGATTTCGGACCACCTGACTTGTTAAGAACTAGTAGCCAACTCCCCGACCTCTCAAAAAGGCACCAAGCCGATCAAGACTTATCAAGACCTCCCCTTTTTAAAGGGTTTAGCGCATGCTGCATCTCCTGGATCCCAAATTTTGCTAGAATACTGTGATGGATTGATTTTTTTACGAGGGATCCATTGACGCCATCGGACCAACAAGTGAATTCGGTAGAGCCTATAAACCGTTCGACAAAGCAACGCCTTCTCGAAGTCGGTTTGGGTATGTTGCTGGAGCGCGGATATAACGCCCTCGGGGTGCAGGCACTCCTAAGCGTTGCGGAGGTCCCGAAGGGATCCTTTTACCACCACTTCAAAAGTAAGGAGGATTTCGCGCTGCAGGTCATCGATCTGTACATGCTCGAAGTCCATGCCGGCCTCAACGCCTGCCTCGGCGATACCACCCGCCCGCCGCTCGCAAGGGTGCGTGGGTTTTTTGAAATGATACGGGAAAAGTACCGCGGTGATGGGTACCTGGGGTGCCTCCTCGGTGGGCTGGGACAGGAACTCTCGGGCGTGAGCGAAATTTTTCGGCGCAAAATCGATGAATGCCTTAACGTAATCGCGGAAAATCTCGCGGCTTGTCTGGAAGAGGCTCGCAGTGCCGGGAATCTTCCAGCGGGCGCAAACCCCAGGGAAATGGCGCAGCTTTTGGTGGACTGCTGGGAGGGGGCTGCGCTGCGAACGCGCCTTCGCCGAGATCCTGCACCGTTGCAAACCATGCTCGACTTCTATTTCGGGCAGATTCGCTAAATCTCACTAGACCGACCGGTCTATTATACCTATACTCTGGCTGCAGTTCAACCTGCTAAAGGAGAAATAGCCATGCGTATAGATAAAAAGGACGTGCCGGTCAGGATCGAAGCTCCGGGAGCCACTGCCCGTCTGCTTACAGGGTTCGGCGATTCGAAGGGGTATACCACCATGAGCGGAGAGTACTTTTCGCTCGCTGCGGGCACCGATATCGCACCGCTTCTGGTAGGGCTGGAGGGCGACTCCTGCCACGCCCCGCATTGGGGGTACATGGCAGAGGGCGTGGTCATCGTCACGTACAGGGACGGTTCCACGGAGGAAGTTAAAGCCGGAGATATGTTCTACTGGCCGCCTGGGCATTCGGTGCGGGTTGAGAAGGACGCGGAGGTGATCATGTTCAGCCCACAACACGAGCACATCCAGGTTTTGGATCACATGAAGGCAAAAATGGGCGGCTGATAGAATCTGCCGTTTTGTTTCATACAGACTCATAGCTCCGAGAGCGCATGCGCTCGGAGCTATGAGTTTTTCGAGCCACTTCACCCTCCGGGAACATTGCATTTTCCCCCTTTATCCTGATGCACATCTCGGCATCGTTTTGCCTATCTTCCAATGACTTAGAGAGCGCGTAGGTATAGCGGAGGTTGAAGTTTGCTTGGAAATGAGTTCTTTCCATTTGAAGCCGCTCCCCCAAACCCTTGAAACTCTATCCAGCAAAATTTCCCGAGTGAAGGGTTTTCTAACATAGTCTGCACCTTCAGGGCAGAGGTTTTGGCTCGTAAGGATTTCGGCGGAATAGGCGGATATGAACAGGACTTTGATATGATGTTTGATTGTGCAAATGCGATTGGCCAATTCCCGTCCATGCATGTATGGCATGATAATGTCTGTAATAAGTAGGTCTATATTGATGTCAGGAGTGATTACCAAGTCTACCGCTTCTCGTCCCCCAGCCGCTTGATATACCTTGTATCCTGCAGATTCAAGATACAGGCAAACCAATTCCCTGACAGAACGCTCATCATCCACGACGAGAATAGTTGGTTTCTTATTTTCCATCATTCGAAATTCACCGGATGCCTTTCCTCATGATCAACACATGTCCAAAACTGTAAAAACGTATCTACTCTCGGATTTTTATTCCGATAGAACATTGCCAACCAATGCAAATCATCAATAAGATTTTCAGCCGGATGAGAGATCCGGACGCCTGGATCTAACAAAGCATTTTTCGATCAATAGCGAGCCAGGATCAAGAGAGCGGGGGGAAGATTACTTTACCATTAATGGCTTTCCTTTCATGAAGGGGAAATAAATTTCTCGCCGCGGAGGTGGAAAATATTTTCCCTATATTAAGAGGTATAATTATCCCGAATTTCAGCCAATTCGGCCATACGATTTCGTTGGTTTCGCTAAAGGTGACAGTACACTTATTGAGTCGACTAATGATTGGGAAAAGCCTGTAAGGGTAAGTGCAGAAACCCTACAAATCGATTATGAGGGCAATGAGGTTTTGGGTGATCGAAAATACAGGCATAAATCCATTGCCATTACCGGTATAGTTTCTTCGGTCGATCGAGGTGTTGGCGAGAATTACTTCATTTCTTTAAGGGGTGGCAAAAATATGTTTGTGAACCCACATGCTTCAATGGCTGATGGGTTTACAGACTATCTTGCGGCTCTTAAAAAGGGACAAACCACTTATTTGGTGTGCCAAGGTGACGGAATGCTTCTCGGATCGGCCATCCTCAAAGATTGCCGCAAAAATTATTCTACTCCCCACCCATTTTATTACCCTTTCAGAAGCCTCCCGGCACGCCCCTGTCCCGTGCCGCGGTTCCAGCTCTTTCCCTGAAGGGTGCCTAAATGCGTTCGATACGATGGTTCTCCTGGCCCACCGCCCTGCTCCTCCCATCCCTCGCCCTCGCCACTAACCCACCCACCACCATCACCCTGAAGAAACCCGCGGCCGCCGCCATCGTCCCCGTCCGCCCCGACACCTTCTCCTGGCATGACGCCCAACCCCGTCCCACCATCCCCGGCTCCAGTCCGGCCCGACTGGCGCCTTACCAATTGCAGGTCACTAAAGACGCCACATTTCCCACCGTCACGCCCACGGTTTTTCCGATCCCTCCCAGCTATCCCTACGCCATCAACTCCTTTGTAAACGATTCCGTCCTCGCAGCGGGTCCCATGGTTTTCGTCTTGGATCCAAACGCCCTTTATTACTGGCGGGTTTTCATTCCCACTGACTCCGGAGGCGACGGCTCTTTTGCCCAGGGTTCTTTCACAACCGGGGACCAGCCGCCGGAGATTCCCGTTCTCGAATCGCCCTCGATCAATGCGCAGGATATTTTCCAGGGCCAGAAATTCGTGTGGCACAAATCCGATCGGGCGGTGAATTATCGCCTGCAAATCGCGTTCGACAACGGCTTCACTGTGGGAGTGCAGGACACCTTGGTCAGCGACACCACCGGCTCGTTCCCATCCCTTGCCTACCATCAGGTTTACTATTGGCGCGTACGGGGCGAGAACACCGGCGGCCCCGGCATCTGGTCGCTAGTCCGCGGCCTGGTCACCACCATCGCTCCGCCGGCGAAACCCGTCATGATCTACCCGGCGGACAACGCGGTCAACGCGAGCCTCCCCGGCGGATTCTCCTGGAACCAGCTTCCAGTCGACGGCTGGCACCTACAGGTGGCAACCGACACCGGCTTCACGAACCTCGTCTATGTCGATTCGACATCTTTGGTTGGGAATGCCGTCGGCGCAACGGCCACGGGCCTGGACAGCGGCTTGACCTATTACTGCCGTCTGCGCGGCAAGAACTCCGGGGGCGTGTCGCCCTGGTCCGATTGGCGGCGCTTCACGACTTACGGCCACGTGCCGCTCCGGATCGCGCCGGTGACGGGAGCCAACGATGTGCCCTTGCGTCCTACCTTCAAGTGGTCGCGGGTGCCGCAGGCCGCCAGCTACGGCCTCATCATCGCCGAGGTGCGGTTCGAAGGCTACGTACAGTATCACGATACCGTGATCAACATCCAATCCGGGATCACGGATACCGCCTACCAATCGGACCCATTGCCTGCCGGCCACGTATTCGTGTGGTACGCGGGTGCTGCGATTTCCCAGCAGACGTCTTTTTCCGACTATGGCATTTTCACCAACGTGCCTCCGCTTCCCGGCCCGCCCATTCTGAAAACGCCGGCCCAGGATTCGCAGAACGTCGAAGCGTCGTACGGTTATTTCCAATGGGACTCCGCGCCCATCGATCCCGCCCATGGCACGTCCGCGGGGTATCGCTTCCAATTGTCCGCCGAAAACGCCTTCGCCGCGCCGCTTCTCGATTCGATTCTGCCTTTCAGCGGATTGCTCCTGACCGGCCGGTTGTCCCCGGGAACGCGTTACTACTGGCGCGTGTTGGCCACGAATGGCAACGGTCCGGGCGATTGGTCCGTCCCATCCGGATTCACCACCACGCCGAACGCGCCCGCGGCTCCGGCGCTGGTTTCACCGGCCTCCAACTCGGACAGCGAATCCCTCACGCCTACTTTGCGGTGGCGCGCCTCCACGGGCGCGACCCAATACATAGTGGCGCTGGAGTCCTTTGTCGATACCGACTTCGTGGAATTGCGCAAGGATACCCTCACCGATACCTCGGTGACCGTGGGGCCGCTGAACTGCGATCAATACTATAGCTGGTCCGTGGTGGCCCTCAATGCCGGCGGCAAGGGTTATTCCGTATTCAGAGGCTTCCGGACCCTTCCGGACTTGCCGGGAAAGGTCGTGCTGATGAAGCCGGCTAACGGTTCGCAGAATGTCTCCATCGCTCCCACCCTGGTCTGGGACACGGTCAGAGACGCCTACGATTTCCGCCTCGTGGCCTCCGCCTCCGCGGACTTCGGCTCCCCGGTTATCGATACCCTGATCTCTCCCGAGGACAGCAACGTCTTCGCGATCAAGGGGTTGGCCAACGATACCAAGTATCATTGGCGCGTCCGCAGCGAGAATCTGGCCGGGCCGGGCGCCTGGTCCGATCCCTTCGAGTTCACCACCATCGTGCGCCTGCCGGATCCGGTAACTTTGGTGTTTCCGGCCCAGGGGGAAACGGTGACGGGCGACAGCACCCGCGCGCTGTGGCGCGTCGGTGTTCCCAATGCGGACCGCTATTGGGTGGCCGTGTCCAAGGATTCCGCCTTCTCCGGGCAATTCATCGACACGGCGGTGACGGATACCGGCAAGGAGGTCCGGTACTCGGCCGCCCCCGGGACCTATTGGTGGAAGGTGAAGGCCCACAACGTCGCGGGGTGGGGGGAGTTCAGCCCCAAGCAATCCTTCATCGTCGCCGATCCGGGCATTGGCATCTTGCCCAAGGATTTCAAATCCCAGTTCGTGGAATTCACGGGTGGGTCGCAATTGCGCTATGGCCTGCTGAAGCCCGGGCACGTGACCATCCGGATGTTCGATTTCCGGGGAAGCCTGCGCGCCGTGCCCATGGATGGCGACCAGCCTGCGGGCCAGCATGACCTGATCCTGCCTGCCCTGCCGCGGGGGGTCTACTATCTGTCCTTCCGCGCGGGAGACTTCCGCCGTCAGGCGCGGGTCCTTCTGGACCGGTAGGGGAGACCATGCGGGAAAGCGGGCTATTCTTGGCCGGTTTGCCCGTAAAACCCATCCACCAGATCATCGCCTTCTTCGGAAACCACATACTGCTTCCGGTGGGCATTGAAGATGTAGTCGACGGTGGCTCCGCCCTTTCCTATGTCGAATTCGACGCCGATTTTGTTCTTCCCCGTGGAGACGTTCTCGTAAACGATGGTCATGGCGTTTCCCGCCTGCGGCGGGAACGGGATTTCCTGGAATAGCTTATTGCTCTTTTTGTCGTAAATCCTCAATGAAGTCAGGGCCGCGCGATCGTAATGGTTCTTCGGAATATCCAGGTCATAGACCCCCACGAAGTATTTGTCCGGGGTGGAGGCCCGCATCAGGATTTCCACGGGCGCGGGGAATTTGACCGTGCTGTCCTGGTACATGCTGACGGTATCGATCATTTGGGAGACGAAGTCCAGGTGGAGCGTAAGGACTTTTTTCGTTTTCAAATCGGTCCATTGGCCGTCCGATCCGGAGCGCGAAAAGGAGAAATCGAAAGCCGCGGTGGCGGGACCCTTCCGATTGGCGGTTTCCATCGGGAAACCCATCGGGACTTCATCCAAGCGGATTTTCTTGGAGACCCGGTCGAATGAGCCCTCCAGGTACAGAGGGGTATTGACTCTGTCGTATTTGTAAGTGCCTAGTACGTTGTGGTTTTTCCTGTCGGCCTCGCCGAAAAATCCGTCGCGAACCTGGAAGGACAGGGTGATGGGATATTTATCGATGGCGCCTTTGAAGTTGTAGCACTCGTACCAACCCCCAAAGGCCTTGGAGCACAGGCCGGCTAAAAGAACGGAAAGCTGGATCCGGTTCATGTATTTGACGTCCTAGGGATTAATGTCCGCATGGGAGAGGCCTCTGGAGTTTTAGCGCCTCTTAATTCTAATTATTGATCCCGCAGGGCTGCCAGGATTAACCAAAAGCCGCAGGAGGTACCATTTTCCGTGGTGCCGAAATGATTCCCAAAATCACAAGTTCCAAGTATATCGTTCCTTTCGCCAAATTGCCGTCCTTAAGCGGATGACAAATGGAACGGTGATGCTTACCTATTATTGCACCCAAATGAAAATCGAATCCGGTCTGATTCTTGCCCTCGTTGTTTCTTTTACCAGGATACGACCGAGATCAAAATAAAGACGTGCAATTACATGAATGTTTTGAGGATTGTCGGATCGTGCATACCGATTGAAAAGGATCCGGTCCTGTCAGCCAGATTCGGCGGGATGGATTCGATTTGGGCGAATCAAATCGACTTCTGGTTTTCAAAACAGCCGAATTGATTCTTCCGGTTGCTTCCGGGGGGTGAAACAAGTTATCGGAGTTCGAGCGTGTGATGCTCGCTCCATTGGGAGAGCAAGGCCCGCAAAACGCCCGCATGTTCTCCGGCTTCCTCGGCCTTTCGCACGTATTCGGCTTGGATAGTGGGCGCTTTCCGGGCGGTTTCGGCATCGGCCAAGGTGCGGTACAATTGCCGCTTGTCCTCCAGGGTGCGCATGGCGAACCAGAGCGCCCGTTCCACATCGCGTCCTTGCAGGTTTTCCAATTCCTCCGCGGCGAAGGCGTGCCCGACATGGCACCGGAACCGATCCACCTCCGTTTCCCGCATGTTCCAAAGGGCCCCGCCGCATTCCGGGCATATCAAGGAAGAGGGGTCGCCCAATAGCTGCATCTCATCCGCGGTAATCACCTTGCCCGCCGCGATCTCCGCCTCCAGGCGTATGGTGGAGGACGGAACGGGACCCTCCATCACCTGCTCGCCCGCCAATTCCGCAACCAGCGAGGCCAGTTCCGCCGCGGGCCGGCTATGGGAGATATCCAGCTGCCTTATGGCATTCAGCGGGAGTTCCGGATGCATCGCATCCAAAGGTTCCTGGACCAGGAGGATGCCTCCGGCCTTGGCAATCGCCTCCATTCCGGCCACCCCGTCATAATGGGTTCCGGACAGCAGCACCCCGATCACGCGGGGCCCGAAGGCGACGGCCGCGGATCGGAACAGCGCATCTATCGAGGGTATCTGGCGATTTTCCCTGGGGCCGTAAACCAGGGCCATCTCATGTTCGGCCAACAGGAGATGGTACCCGGGAGGGGCCACGTAGATCCTGCCGGGCTCGATGCTCCCGCCATTGGAGGCCGCCGAACAGGGGAGGGTTCTTTCCGCGGCCAGGATTTTTTCAAGGTTGCTCTGGCTATCGGAGGGAAAATGGTTGACCACGAAGATGGAGGCGGGAAGGGACGCGGGGAGGTTGCGGACAAACACCTTGAGGGCTTCGACACCCCCGGCGGAGGAACCTACCACGACGATGTTGCGTGTTTTCATTTCTGGAAACTAAAGATTTCGCAAATCGGGCACAATTCGTATCCAATCTTTTCTTTTCGAAGAAATCCGAATGCCGTCGCGAAACTTGCAAATCGGAAGTTTTTGACGATAAAGCCGAAATAATGATTCGCTGCGCGATGCCCGAAAAAATCGTTATGGGCGGGGTGACGCCCCCACCCATTTTCGGATTACGTACGGGTCAATTACCCGGAACGATCATGGGTTCGAACTTGAAGACATTGCGGCTCTTGGGATGCACGGTCGCGCGTACCCAATGGACGTTGGTCTCGCCGAAGGTCTGCACGCGGGTGATGTTCGCCACCAGGTGGGTCGGATCCAGGAGGGGCTTGTCGATCTTGAAGTAGTGGGTGTCGCCGTGCACCAGGGCGATCTCCCCGTCGAAGTTGGCGGCTTCGGTCACCAGGCGGGCGAGCAAATCGTTGTAGCCGTCGATGTTGGGGTTGGTCAGGCGCTCATTGACGGTTTCGGTTTCCGGCCAGTCGAAGCCGGGGTCCGCCTGGATGACGATCATCAGGCCGGGCGAGCCATGGGCTTTGGCGACCTCGAAGGATTCGCTCAGCCAGGCGAGGTTCTGGGCATTGCGCTGGGCATACTCGGCGTTGTCGGCGATGCAGTCGGCGTCCGTGCGGGCGCTTTTCGAGCTCAGGCATTGGCCCGCGTTCACCTTGTTGTTGTCGCTGCCGGGGACGTTCAGTCCCACGAAATAGACTCCTTCTTTGCTCCAGCGGGTGTTTTCGCTGTAGGCCTGGCCCAATGCGCCCTGGCGCTCCAATTTCATCTTGTGCTGCCCGAAGCTGAACCGGCTGTTGTGCATGGTCCGGCGGACGTAATCCAGCCGTTCCAGGGCGTTATAGCTCCCATTGTTGGTCCTATGGCAATCGGTCCATTCGTTGTCCCCGGGAACGTAGACCACGGGCGCCACGAAGCTGTTGAAAAGCCTGGTCGGGTCCGTGCTGAGGGCCGCGTCCGTGCACAGGGAGCTTCCGTCCTTGGTGTCACCGTCGAAGATGCTGAACTCCAGGTCCGCATTGTTCATGTCTTTGATCAGGGCTTGCATCTTGGGTCCGTCCGCGCCGCCGTATCCGATTTTCGCGTAGGGAAGGTCCCCCCACAGGCCGACTTGAAATCCCTGGCGGTTGTTGTGATCGTCATGTTCCTTCGCGGATACGGGGCCGTGGAACAGGATCAGACCCGCCAGGGTTCCAAGAACGGGCAGGCTTGCCTTGGGTGCGAACGTTTTCATTGAATCTCCCGGAATTGATTTTGTTTGTCTTCGAACGATTTGGCGCAATGGCCGCGTACGGCGGCCGCCAACATCCGAGGAAAAGCTTAGCAGTGGGTTGTCTCAATCCGGAGACACGGATGTTTTGAAATCATTTCCGCGGGATAGGGATTGCCCGCGGCCTTGGATCGGGAGCTGTGGCTAGCGCTTCCCGGCCATCTCCTCTTCGCCCATGGGTCCCGCGGTTCCATTCAGGGCCGCGGCTACCGTCGCCCCATCCTGGTTTCCGGACTCCATGGCGTAGGTCTTGAAACTCCGCTGCCATAGCGGCAGCTTGTCCCCTTGCTTCCGTCCCATGGTGAAGCGCCGCTTCATCCAGGCATGCACCCAGATCACTTCCACCCAGGCTACGGCGGAAATCTGGGCCAGGACCGCAAGGAACAGGACATACTCCCGCTTGGGTTTCCAGCCGGCAAGTCCCACCCAGCCTGCCAAAGTCGAGAGCAATTCCACCACGGGTTTTTGCAATGCGGGGATCGACATCAGCAGGGGAGGCAGCATGGCGAAGGCCACCAGGGCCGTTTCCCATTTCCGGCCCCAGACGATGTCCTTTTGCAGGGACGCGGGCAGGGCCACCTTGGAATCCTGGGATTGGCCCAGGCGGTTCACGATGAAGATGATGCCGGTGAGCAGGACGGCAGAGAAAAGGGTGACCGGCATGCCGTCCGCCCTGAGCAGGTCCATCCAGGTATAGCCCTTCCAGAGGGATGCGGAGAGGGCGGCGCTCCCGATCCAGGCGCTGCCGGCGAGCATCCACCAGGAGACTTTGGCGTAGAACGAATGCCGGTCGCGGTCGTAGAGGACCGAGTTCTTGTACCGGACGAGCGCTTCAAGGGGATGCTTGGATTTGGCGGGCGTGTCGTCCTGCAGCTCGGGGGAGTTCAGGCTGTCGTTCTTGAGGGCGCGGCGCCAGCCGATATTGATCATCAGCGCGGTGCGTCCGTACCAGGCGGAAAGCAGGAATCCGAGCATGCCCACCCCCCGCGTGTGCCAGCCCTCGGACAGAAGCGCCAGGGTCAAGGTGAAATTGCAGGCGCCTATGCAGAGAATGGGGATGAGGTAGAAATGGATCATGAGGATCCATGTGTAGACTCCGCGGCGATAGACCTGGAACTCCTTCAAATCCTCCTGGGTGAGATTCTGGGGCGCGCCGTCCTTGCCCACTATGATGCGCTTGAGGATGAGTTTGAAGAGGCTGCGGTCCTGCCAATAGCTCACGTGGGCCCAGCCGGGCAGGGGCGTGTGGTTGTACACCACGTCGTTCCATTTGGTGGAGGCATCGGATCCGCCGGTGAAGATGGCGGCGAAGGCGGGCGCCGTGCGGGCGAAGTCGAGTCGGTGGCCCACCGGGTCCTGCTCATCGCAGAAATTGTAGTGTTTGATGGGAAGGCCGGATTTGCGGGTCCGGATCCAATCCGTGTTGGCCATATGGAGGTAGTTGAACCACCATAAGGTGAGGAACTTGTCGATGGGGGAGCCCAAGGTGACGAAGGACCGGACGGAATCGATCCAGTCCAGTTTCGGATAGGCGGTCCCGTTTTCGTACCCGGGAATGTCGGGCGGGCTGTCGGGAGCGTCCGGCTGCGGGGCGCGGCGGCCGTTGCTTTTGGCGGGTACCGCATCGTCCCAGAACTTTTTGTTGTGGGCCAGGGTCAAGGCATCCATGGAAAGGACCGTGCCCAGGCTGTGGGCCAGGATGGTGAATTCCACCGGCTGATCCTTGTCCGGATCCAGATAGTCGTGGATGCGGGCCATGGTATCGTGGAACCGGCGCACGGACATGCCGCGGCATTGGCCGTATTCCCCGTACAATTGCACGTCCCCCAGGTATTTCCCGAAGACCACGTCGCTGAGATCCTTGGAGCGCCAGGCCAGGGCCTTTTCCGCGAACAACAAGGTGCGGCGGAGCAGATAGAGCATGTCCATGACCCACCAATTGCCTTCGCCCTTGTCATGGGTCACGCGCTTGCGTTCCAGGCGGTTGAGGAGGCATTCGGTCCAATGGGTGAGCGAGTCGCCCGCCTTCTCAAGGGCATCGCCCGTGATATCGGACCAGAAAATATCCGCGAAGAACAGATTCTGGCCGCCGCGGGAGGGCCGCAGCAGGGCCGGAACCATCGCGTTCTGATCGCCTTCCGCGCAGATGCCTTCCAGGGCGAAGCAGGGAATGGAAGCGGCATCGGCGGGGTCCCGGACGCCGGTGAGGCCGCATATCCCGCCCAAAGTGAGCGTGTCCCCGGAAAGCTTGGGATAAGCCGCCTGGACGATCTGTTCGGCCACGGGCATCAAGGTGGAGTTGAACCTGGGTTCGCCCATCCCGTGTACGGTGATGATGCAATGGATGGGCGGTTTGGCCTGGGCCGAACCTGCTTTGTCCGGATTCTTCGTTTTGGTTTTGTTCATGATGTCTCCTGGAGATAGAGAATCCGGAATTATCCGCGATGATCGGATCGGCGGGAGAGCCGTCCAAGCTGGGACGTCGTAAATGTAATGACATCTTGGCCGGGAGAGTCCTCAATAGCGAAGAATTAGATCGGGAGTTTCTGAACAAACTGGAGCGCGAAAATAAGTTATGATTCAGTTCGCGCTTTTACACAAATCAATCCTGCCGACAACCCGGAGGCCCTCTTGGAAAATATTCCGCAAAAGGAAAATAGCCCGCAAAATGCCAATACTCTGCGCAGCAAAGGCGTTGATGAAAAGTTTTGCGAATCCTGCGGTGAAGTGATCAAGGCCCGGGCGGAGATCTGCCCCAAGTGCGGAGTGAGACAAAAGGTTCCTTTCGACAAGACGGTGCTCTTGCTGCTCACTTTCTTTTTCGGCGGATTGGGCGTGCACAAGTTCTACCTGGGGAAAATCTGGCAGGGAATCTTCTACCTCCTGTTCTGCTGGACCATGGTTCCCAGCTTCATCGCCTTCGTCGAATTCTGGATTTACGCATTCTCCACTCCGGAAAGCCTGGGGGCGAAATATCCCCGCATCACCACCAGCGGAGGCGGCGCCTTGCTGATGATCCTGGCCGTCGTTTTCGGCGGGATAGTCATGATCGGGATCCTGTCCGCTCTCGCCATCCCCAAGATGTTCGGCGTCAGCATGAAGGCGAAGATGGCGGAAGCTCCGGGAGTCATCGCCAATTGGGAGGCTCTGGAAAGCGCCTATGCGATGGAAGAGAAGCGCGCGGGGTCCTGGGAGCAAATCGGCTTCCGCGATCCTTCGCCTACCTCGAGATCGTTTTCCTATTCCGTCACCCTGGAAAGCCCGACCCATGCCACCATGACCGCGAAAGCCAAGCGGGCAATCGGGACCTGCCCGGCCGGCGGCATGCTTACTTCGATTTATAATCCGGAAATCGATTTGTACGTGCACGGCGGCGATCCGGCCTGCAGGGCCTACGTTCCGAATTTCTAGCGGGTAGTTGGGATTCCCCGGAGCAGCCGGCGACCGGGAATTTTCCTCAGCGCACCAGGCGCACGCTGTGACCGCCCTGCGTGGTCGCGGTCAGGGTATATACCGCCGCGGGATCCAGATCCGGAAACGCATAATGCATCGGGCCATGGCCCGAACGCTCCGCGATAACCCTTCCGTCCAGAGTGCCGATGCCGAGGAAATGATCCCCGCCGCCGGTGAGATCCACTTCCAACCGGGAGCCGAAAGTCCTGATGGTCATGTCTTCCGCGGACTTGCGCGATAGGACGGTTTGCCTGATGGGGGCGGTTGTCCCGGCGGTCCAGTCCATCGCTTGCTTATACAGGGCGCGGGTCAGGGCCACCTTCTGGAAGATGGCATCCATATGCCCCATGCCTGAATAGAAGAGGCGGCCGCCGGTGGGCGTGTCGCGGACCCAGACGATGGGATGGTCCCCCATGGCCGGGGTGCAATTGTTGCAAGAGCTTTCGTCCAGGGTATAGAGCACGGTCACGTTCGGGGCCAGGCGGGGATTGGTCTTGTAGGCATACCATTCCTCGTCGAAGCGGCCGGTGTCGAGGCTCCCCGCCGCGGGATGCCCGGCTCCGGCGGGATCGCGCCTGACCGTGGCGATTCCGGCGCCGTGGGAGCTGAGCTCGCTGCCCAGATAGGTGGTGTATTCGGGCCAGGTTCCCTTTACGTCGCCGGAGGCATGCCAGGCGATCACGCCTTTGACTTTCATGAAGGCCATGAGGGCGGAGCGCTGAGTGGTATCCAGGATCTTGCCCAGCTCGGTGGAATTGTTGAGCACCACCACCTTGTATTGCGCCAGGTTTTCCGTGGTGAACGCTTTCACGTCCTCGGTTTTGGTGAGTTCGAAATCCATGGTCTTGCCCAAGGTGTCCAGGTAGGTGTTGGCCGTGGTCCGGCTCGTATGCGCGTATCCGCCCACGCCCCAGAAATCGAGGACCTTGAATTTCGCCGCCTGCGTTCCGGTGGGCAAGGCCCCGAGCAAGGCCAGGGAAATACCAAGGATACCCAGAGCGGTTCCGGACGGGATTTGGATTCGCTTGGACATGCTTTCCCCCTATGGCTTGCCAGGCAAGCCGCAAGTCCAGTATCGGGGGCGGTCAGGGGAAATGGGAATGGATTTATGCGGGGACCGCCATCGTCATCTCCCTCACAATCTCAAATAACCGTTGCGGCTCCAATCGATTATCGACCATCCTGATCCGATCGGCCGGCATGGCGGCGGGAAGCCGGGTCGAGCCGATATTCTCCACCAGGAAAATCACCTTCAGGTTTTCATGCTCGGCAAGCAACTTCTCCGCCAGGCCGATCGCATTCCCGTCCGGGTCCGTGGTATCCAGGATCACCAGGAAAGGAGCCTTCGCAAGCTTCCGCACCTGGCCCAGGGCGGACATCGAATCGCATGCCTCCAGCACGGCATAGCCCCGGTTTTCAAGTATCCCGGTGATGTTCCGCCTCAGGCCCGCGTCGGCCGCCATGACGAGGATTTCCTCTCCGGTTTCCTCCCCCCGCGGTTTCTCCGTCTTTCCCTGGTCTTGTCTTTTTTCCGCGCTGGTGTCCGGAGGCGCGGCTTCCTTGGACGTACAGGGAAGGTAAACGTGGAAGGCGGATCCCACCATGCTTGGCTCGCTGATCACCCGTACGCCGCCTCCGCTCCGTTCCAGGATTGCATAAACCGTCGACAGGCCCAGGCCGGATCCTTTGGTTTTGGATTTGGTGGTGAAGAACGGATCGAAAAGATGGGGCATCGCCTCCTTCGGGAT